>NZ_VFVO01000017.1:0-132997 GCF_006442875.1 Mesorhizobium sp. B2-3-15
TCCGATATGTTGTCGCGTGCCGCCTGGCCGGCATCGGCGCCCAGCTGGCCGGCGCGCTCCAGAATGCCCATGCCGAGCAGGAAATTGCCCTGCGTCGACAGATGGGCATCGAGACCATGCGCGCGCACGATCGCTGCAAGAGCGGCGAAATCGACATGGGACGTAAGGTCTGCCTCACCGGGATTGGCCAGCACATCTTCGTGACTGTGCCGGCGCAAGGCCTGCAGCGTGTCGCCGACACCGGGCCGCAGATGGCCGTAGTCGAGGAATAGCCCGGCGCCGCCATGAGCCGCCATGCGCTCAGCGATCGCCGCCATTAAGGCGGTGCGGGCGGGCGCGATTTCGACGATCGCGCCTTGCGGCGCGTCGGCCGCATCCCTGGGCAGCAGCGTCGGGTCGACCGAGCCGGCGCCGGCGAAGAAGCAAAGATTGTCGGCATCGTCGAGGCCGACCATGCGCTCGCGCCAGTCGGCGCCGGCGCGGATGAACTGGCGGATGGGCACGGCGTCGAACAATTCGTTGCCGACGATCAACAGCGGTTGATGGGGCAGGGTCTCGATCGCTTCATGCCAGTCTATCGCGAAGGGTGTCGCTCCAAGCGTCTGCTCCTGGATCTCGGCCAAGCGCGGACTGGTCTCGATCATGGCGAAGGCGGCGCCGTTGGCCAAGGCCGGATCGAGCCGCGACAAGGTGCGCAGCATGTCTTTCATCAGCGTGCCACGGCCGGGGCCGATCTCTGCGACGGTGACCGGCATGGGCCGGCCGATCGCTGCCCAAGCCTGGTAAAGCCAGACGGCGACGAGTTCGCCGAACATCTGGCTGATCTCCGGCGCGGTGATGAAGTCGCCGGCCGCGCCGAACGGCTCGCGTCTGGTGTAATAACCATCGCGCGGATCGAACAGGCACAGCGCCATGTATTCGTTGATGGGCATCGGACCGACAGCCTCGATCAGGTCGACGATACGAGCCTTCAGCCGCGTCATGTTGCCTGCGGCTGCGCTTGCGTCACCGGCTTGGCCGTCGCCATTGCCCAGATGCCGGCCAGCACCATCGGCGTCGACAGGATCATGCCCATGGTCAGCCAGTTGGTGCCGAGGAGATAGCCGAGCTGCTGGTCGGGCTCGCGAAAGAACTCCACGAAAATTCGTGACAGGCCGTAGCCGCAGATGAAGGCGCCGCCGACAAAGCGCGGTGTCTTCAGCTTGAGGCGCGAATGGGTAAGGATGCGCAGCACGACAAACAGCACCAGCCCTTCGAGCAAGGCCTCGTAGAGCTGGCTCGGATGGCGGGTGAACGGACCGCCGTTGGGGAATTCGATCGCCCAGGGCACATCGGTGGGCCGCCCCCAGAGCTCGGAATTAATGAAGTTGGCGACGCGCACGAGACCGAGACCGACCGGCACGCCAGCTGCCACGACATCGAACAGCGACCAGGTGCGGATGCCGCGCTTCATGGAAAACAGCGTCATGGCGAGGATGACGCCGAGCAGGCCGCCATGGAAGGACATGCCGCCTTGCCAGACAGCGAAGATGTCGAGCGGATGGGCGATGTAGCGCGCCAGGTCGTAGAACAGGACATAGCCGGTGCGGCCGCCCAGAACCACGCCAATGGCCGCCCAGACGATGAAATCGTCGAGATCCTCAGGCTTCATCGGCAAGACGCCGTCGGGCCAGAGTTTAGGATTGGCGGCGAGCCGCTTGGCATACCACCAGGCAAACAGGATGCCGACGATGTAACCGATGCCGTACCAGTGCACCGCCAGCGGCCCGATCTGGACGAGGATCGGATTGATATTGGGAAAAGGCAGCGAAGCCAGCGGCAGCAGGAAATATTCGTTCAACGGGGAGCTCTCGGTTGCGATCGGCGCGGACCATGCGGCAGGGTTTTGGCAGGGTCAAGGCAAGGTCACGGGGGTCAATGGGTCCGGGAACAGATTCGGGTCCAGGAACAGATTCGCTTCCAGTTCCGTCGCCGTGGTGGCGTGCTTACCCCTTGGGCTTGGCGGCCACCACTTCGCGCAAGGCGTCGTTGATCCTGTCCTGCCAGCCGGGACCATCTTCCTGGAAATGATTGAGCACGGCCCGGTCGATCCTGATCGAGACAAGCTCGCGGGCATTCGGTGCGGCGGAGGGTTCGCGAGGCGGGGCCGCGGCCGGTTTCTTGACCGGCTTGAAGACTGCTTCGGCGGCTTCCATCGGATTTGTCGGTCTGCGCGGGGGCGTTGCCATTGGTTGTCCTGATTGAAACGTGCGTGAAGGGAGACGAGGGCCTTACAATAGGCGACTTGCCGCTACCAAGTACAGCTTGGGAGCCGTTCGAGAGGCTCCTGCAGGACCCGCGCCCATCATGCGGGCCGTGCGCCATAGCAGCGCGGAGGCCGCCTCGGGTCCCAACGTTCTTGCATTCCTCGCGCCACCTCACTAATTCAAATCAAGCAAGCGAGGATTTGCCATGTCGACCGGACCGAACCGCATTCTCGATGAATTCGCCAAGCTGATGACCGATGCCGCCGGTGCCGCTCAAGGCGTGCGGCGCGAGGTGGAGACGGCCTTCAAGGGCCAGGCGGAGCGCATCCTCAACTCCATGGATGTCGTGCAGCGCGAGGAGTTCGAGGCCGCGCGCGAGATGGCCGCCAAGGCGAGGGAAGAAAACGGCAGGCTCGCCTCGCGCATCGAGACGCTCGAGGCCAGGATCGCCGAGCTGACCGGTCAGGCCACACCTGCGGCGCCGGCGAAGCCCAAGCCGAAAAAATAATTCGTTAAACTTTTCCACAAAGCACCAGCCTAAAAATCGCTTTGCCGTGAATCGCTTACCGGCATTGCGTGACTCTTTGTGACAGGCACCTTTCCACATGCGAATGACGCAGTGCGAAAAATTGGGCTGTTCACGCGACTCCCGATCAATAGACTGAATTTGTTGCATGATTCGGAGCAGGGTCATGCAACCGGGCGGTGGGGTTCGGTCTGGGGTCTTTGCGTTGATAAGTCCCGGCCGTCCGAGTTCTAGACAAGATTGTTCGTCGTGTGTGCCCCGCGGAGCGTGTGGCGCTCCCCCTGAACACAGGAAGCATTCCATGGAACTTCTCGAACTCGAATTTTCCCGCGAAATCCATCCGGTGGATGTGATTGAGCAGGTGGCCCACAACAATGACTGGTCCTTCGAACGGGCCGGCGATGACGAAATCTCGATCTCGGTTGCCGGCAGCTGGACCGACTATCACGTCTCCTTCTCGTGGATGGAGGATTTCGAGGCGCTGCACCTTGCCTGCGCCTTCGACATCAAGGTGCCGGAAACCCGCACGCTGGAAGTTATGCGGCTGTTGTCGCTGATCAACGAACAGATGCTGTTCGGCCATTTCGACCTCTGGGAGCAGGAAGGCGCGATCATGTTCCGCCAGTCGCTGCTGCTCGCTGGCGGGGTCGAACCCTCGAGCCAGCAGGTCGAGGTGCTTTTGTCCTCGGCGCTGGAAGCCTGCGAATGCTATTTCCAGGCTTTCCAGTTCGTCGTCTGGTCGGGAACCTCGGCCAAGGACGCGCTGGCCGGCGTGCTGTTCGAGACCTTCGGCAACGCCTGAGCAGAAGCGTTCGACATGGGTTCAAACAACGAGCGCAAGCCTGAAATCAGCTTCGCCGATTTCGATCGTGTCGACATCCGTGCCGGCACGATCGTCGAGGCCGAACCGTTTCCGGAGGCGCGCAAGCCGGCCTTCAAGCTGAAGATCGATTTCGGAACCGAGATCGGAGTGAAGAAGTCCTCGGCGCAGATCACCAAATATTATACGCCCGAGACCTTGATCGGCCGCCAGGTGTTCGCGGTGGTCAATTTCCCGCCGCGCCAGATCGGCCCGTTCATGTCGGAAGTGCTGACGCTCGGCTTTCCCGATGAAGAGGGCGCCGTGGTGTTGGGCGCTATCGAACGCAAGGTGCCGGATGGCGGCAGGCTGTTCTAGGCTTTCCGAGGTCAAACAGAATACCGCCTCGTTCCTTGGCGTCCCCGCCGGCCTGTCGGATCAGGCAGCCAGCTCGCGCGTCTTTCCCAGTGCTTCCTCGACCGCGTCGAGAAACATTTCCGCGCAGGCCTTCCAACTGTAGCGCATGGCGCGCTCGCGGGCCTGGTCGCGGCTGACGTCGAGCGCGGCCAGCGCGGCCTCGCGCAAATCGGTGGAAACAGCACCGCCGACACCATCACCAACGATGTCGATCGGCCCGGTCACCGGGTAGGCGGCGACCGGCGTGCCGCTGGCCAGCGCCTCGATGATGACGTTACCGAAAGTGTCGGTGCGGCTGGGAAAGACGAAGACGTCGGCGGAGGCGTAGATTTCGGCCAGTTCGTCATTGGGGCGATGGCCGAGGAAATGCGCCTTCGGATATTTCGCCTTCAGCTTGGCAAGCTCGGGCCCTTCACCGACGATCACCTTGCTGCCGGGCAGGTCTAGGTCGAGGAAGGCCGACAGGTTCTTTTCGATGGCGACGCGGCCGACACAGAGGAAGACCGGGCTGGGGAAGCCGAGGTTCTTGCGCTTGTCGGGCCGGAAATGCTCGGTGTCGACGCCACGCGTCCAGGGCCTCAGCTTGTTGAAGCCGCGCGCCGTGAGATCGTCGGCGAGCGACTGGGTGGCGACCAGCGTGCCTTGGCCCGAATTGTGGAAATCGCGCAGCCAGCGATAGGCCCAGCTCTCCGGCACCGGCAGGCGGGCGCTGAGATATTCGGGAAAGCGGGTGTGGTAGCTGGTGGTGAACGGCCGGCCGGCATTGCGGCAATGGCGCCGCGCCATGATGCCAAGCGGTCCTTCGGTGACGATGTGGATGTGATCGGCCTTGTAGCCGTCGATCAGGCGCGCGACATGGCCGGGCGTGGTCAGCGCCAGGCGGATGTCGGGGTAGGTCGGCAGGGGCAGGGTGCGAAAGATGTTCGGGGTCAGGAACTCGACCGCGACGTCGAAGGATTTCAGGGTCTCGGTGAGCCGCTCGAGCGTGTGGACGACGCCGTTGACCTGCGGGCGCCAGGCGTCGGTGACCATCACTATGCGCATGGCGGCCCTTTGCTCCGGAGGTCGGCGGTTGCCTTGAAACGATGCCGGAACGGCGACCATGCGGCCGCCCTCGCTTCGCTCCAGCGCACCCTGACGGGTACGGGATCGAAGTGAGGCGGCAAGGACGAATCAAGTGCGGTCGCGCGCTTCATGCGCGCTCTTGACCATGGTTTCATGACGGGCGGATGAAGCAGACCGTGATGCCGAAAGGTCGAAAGCGGCTTTCAGGCAAGATCACGCCAAATAGAGATCAGGCCGGAACCTTGATCACCGCGCGCAGGCCACCCATCGGGCTGTCGTCGAGCGTGATGTCGCCGCCGTGGCTGCGGGCGATGTCGCGGGCGATCGACAGGCCGAGCCCGGTGCCGCTGGCGTCGAGATTACGGGCTTCGTCGAGCCGCACGAAGGGCTTGAACACGTCTTCGCGCCTGTCGGCCGGAATGCCTGGCCCATTATCGTCGACGGTGACCAGAAGCGAGCCGCGGCCGTGGTCGGCGGTGACCTCAACGGTGCGGGCATAGCGGAAGGCATTGCCGATGACGTTGGACAGCAGCCGCGCGAAGGCGTTCGGCCTGACATGCACGGTCGGATCGCCGGAAAGCGTCGTCGACAGTCTGCATTTGCGCAAGTTCGCTTCTTCGCCAAGCTTCTGGAAATAGGCTTCGAGATCGAAACGTCCCGGGTCCTCCGAGGCCTCGCCCTTGGCAAAGGCGAGATAGCCTTCCAGCATCGACTGCATGTCCTCGATGTCCTGGTCGAGCGCCGCCTTGGTCTCGGCCTTGCCGCCGGCCAGCGCCAGCTGCAGCTTGAAGCGAGTAAGGATGGTCCTGAGATCATGGCTGACACCGGTCAGCATGGCCGTGCGCTGCTCGATCTGGCGCTCGATGCGCTCCCGCATCTGGATGAAGGCAAAGCCGGCGCGGCGCACCTCTTCGGCCCCGCGCGGGCGGAAATCGCGCGGCATCGGCCGGCCCTTGCCGAAGCTTTCGGCGGCCTCGGCAAGCGCCAGGATCGGCCGGATCTGGTTGCGCAGGAAGGGGATGGCGATCATCAGGAGCACCAGCGAGGTGCCGACCATCCAGATCAGGAAAATGTGGGTGTTGGAGGCATAGGCCTGGCTGCGGCGCACGAAGACGCGCAGCACCTTGTTCTCGAGCTGGACGCGCACTTCGATGATGTTGGAATTGCCGACAGTGTCGATCCAGAAGGGGCGGTTGATCTGCCGAGTGATCTCGGCGGAGAGAACATCGTCGAGGATAGAGAAGAACGGTTTTGGACCGGGCGGCGGCAGCGGATCGGGCGGCAGCAGATCGACCTTCAGCTGCATGCGATCCTGCGCGATGCGGATGATGTTGGCGTAGTCGGCGTCGTGCGGATAAGTCTCGATCATGTCGATGATGGCGGCGATGTCGCGCACGGTGGCCTGCGACAGGCGTTGCGTCACGGTTGCCCAGTGGCGTTCCATGAAATCGAACGCGACGACCGACTGCAAAAGGATCATCGGCGCGATGACGATGATCAGCGAGCGCGCATAGAGGCGCTTGGGCATGTAAAGCGAAACCAGGCGCCAGAACCGGTTCCAGATGCGCGGCACCGCCTTGAGCGACCGTGTGGCGCGTGCACTCAAACCGTCATTGTCCGGCTGTTCCAGTTCCGTGGTCGCCATTGGCTCTTTTCATCCGTCGGCGGTATTGGGTCGGGATGACGTTTGGCTGAATCGTCATCCTGATCCAACTCTTTGTTGGAGCATGATCTTTTCCGAAAACCGGTTCCCACTTTTCGGGACCATGCACTTGGGCCGCCGCCGGCATTCTATTCCACGCTGAGCCGATACCCAATACCGCGCACGGTCTGCAGCCAGACCGGATTGGACGGATCGCGCTCGATCTTGCGGCGCAGCCGGTTGATCTGGACGTCGATGGTGCGCTCGCCGACTTCCGAATCGTCGCCGACGAGTTCGTGGCGGGGGATGGTTTCGCCGGCGCGCGCGGCGAAGATCGCCAGGATCTCCTGTTCGCGGTCGGTCAGCTTCAGCGCCTCGCCGCCGCGCTTCAGTTCGCGCCTGGCGATCTGGAAGGTGTAGGGGCCGAACACCAGCTGCTCGACCTTGGGCGTCGCCGCCGGGCCGCCACGGCGCAGGATGTTGTTGATGCGCAGGATCAGCTCGCGCGGGTCGAAGGGTTTTGGCAGGTAATCGTCGGCGCCGGCTTCGAGCCCCGAGATGCGGCTGTCGGTTTCCGACAAGGCCGTCAGCATCAGGATCGGCACGTTCTTCTCGGCACGCAGCGCCTTGGTGAGATCGACGCCGCTTTCTCCCGGCATCATCACGTCGAGCACGAGCAGGTCGAAATCGAGGCCGGCGAGCTTGCGGCGGGCCTCGCCGGCATTGCCGGCGACGGTGACGCGAAAGCCGTTTTCGGTCAGATACTGCTTGAGAAGATTGCGAATGCGGGTGTCGTCGTCGACCACGAGCAGATGTGGTGCGTCGTCATCCGGTGCGGCCGCGGTGTCGACCCTCTCAGTGCTCTCCATGGCTTTTCCCTGACATTTTTGCGGACCCAACGTCGATCTGAGCTCTCAGTTCCGGATTGACCATTGCTTCGAGGAAGCGTTCCACCAAGGCCCGTTCGGTGGCGCCGGAGTCTTCCAATGCAGCACGGATGCGGCGTGACTGTGGCCGCGCCAGCGCCAGCGCCAGCGCACGGCCCTTGGCCGTCGGATAGAGTTCGCGCTGGCGACGGTCGCGCGGGCCCTGCAACTGCACGACGTGATCGGTGTCGATCAATTGCTTCAGCACACGCGCCAGGCTCTGCTTGGTTATCTTCAGCACGTCGAGCAATTCGGCGACGGTCAGGCCCGGCCGGCGGTTGACGAAATGCAGCACGCGGTGGTGGGCGCGGCCGAAGCCGTAGTCGGCCAGGATCTGATCGGGATCGGAAGTGAAGTCGCGATAGGCGAAGAAGAAGAGTTCGATGATGGCGAAGTCGATGCCGTCCTCGCTGGTGATCGCGGTCCTGATCGGTTTTCCGGCAGCTGGGCTTTTGTCCGTCATCATTTCTCCATGGGAACGGGAGATTATGTCAGTACTATTGACGTAATTTCCCTGCAATGGTAATTTTTGACAAGCTTTTGGGCGGATTGCGAACGAAAAGGCGAGGCAAGCCGGTTTTTCCGGAACTTCCTGAGTTTGCCAGGGCGCGATTATCCGCTTACGCTTCCAGACACCGGCCGGCGTCTCCAACCACATGGCGCTGCCAAAAAAGAACACGCAACGACACTAGGATATGCGGGTCGCGACCCGCGGGAGGTTATCATGGCATCCGTTCCCTTCGATCAACTGGACGGCTTCATCTGGATGAATGGCGCGTTCGTCCCGTGGGGGGACGCCAAGATTCATGTGCTGACCCACGGCCTGCATTACGCCAGCGCGGTCTTCGAGGGTGAGCGCGCCTATGGCGGCGAGATCTTCAAGCTCAACGAGCATACGGAACGCCTGCATGAATCGGCACGCCTGCTCGGCTTCAAGATTCCCTATTCGGTGGCCGAGCTCAACGACGCGTCGACCACGCTCCTGAAGAAGCAGGGCTTCCAGGACGCCTATGTCAGGCCGATCGCCTGGCGCGGCAGCGAGCAGATGGGTGTTTCGGCGCAAAACAACCGCATCAACGTCGCCATCGCCATTTGGCAATGGCCGAGCTATTTCGACCCGGCGCAGAAGCTGAAGGGCATCCGTCTCGATGTGGCGGAATGGCGCCGGCCCGATCCGCGCACGGCGCCGTCGCGGTCGAAGGCCGCCGGCCTCTACATGATCTGCACCATGTCCAAGCATGCCGCCGAGGCCAAGGGCTATGCCGACGCCATGATGCTCGACTGGCGGGGCCAGGTCGCCGAAGCGACCGGCGCCAACATCTTCTTCGTCAAGGACGGCAAGATCCACACGCCCATGCCCGATTGCTTCCTCGACGGCATTACCCGCCGCACGGTCATTGGTCTCGCCAGGGATCGCGGCCTGGAGATCATCGAACGCGCCATCCTGCCGGAAGAACTGGAAGGGTTCGAGCAGTGCTTCCTGACCGGAACGGCAGCGGAAGTAACCCCGGTTTCGGAGATCGGCCCTTACCGATTCGAAGTCGGCGAGATCGCCAAGAATCTCATGAACGACTATTCTATCGCCGTTCAACCCAAGCATGCTATCGCCGCAGAATAACGATAGTCACAGCTTTTCGCGCAAGCAGGGGCGGTTTTCGGGCCGCCCCTTTTATTTCAGCGTTTCTGCATTTGACTTTCCTCCAATTCGGCGTCTCATGATGGTGTCGGCCCGGGAGGCTGGCAGCTATGGAGGGACTAATCATATGGACATGAACACGCTTCTTCCGATCATCATTCAGATCATCACAGGCATCATTGGTGGTCAGGCGGTCGGCGCGGCGATCAAGACGGCGGCAATGGGTCAGCTTCCCAAAATCCTGGGCGGAGCCATCGGCGGTGTCGGCGGCGCGGCGATCCTCGGCAGCCTGCTTGGCGGCGGTGCGATCAGTCCTGACGCGGCCGCGGCGGCGACCAGCGGCCTGGGCAGCGCGCTCAACCTGCAGAACATCGTCGGTGGCGCCGGCGGTGGCGCGATCCTGACCGGCATTCTCGGCGCGGTCATGGGCGCCATGAAGAAATAAGCCTGCCGATCTCGGGCTTCGCAGAATGGGCGGCTTCGGCCGCCCATTCCTTTGGAGACGCACTGTTTGGCCTTCCGGCTGTGGACGGGTTTGAGCGATGCCTCTACATGATCGCTGACACAGCGAAAGGACGATCATGGGTCAGCTCAATGCCGGCATCGTGCCGGTCACACCGTTCCAGCAGAACTGCACCATCCTGTTCGACATGGAGGACAAGCATGGCGTCGTCGTGGATCCGGGCGGCGACATCGACAAGGTGCTGGCAACGTTGAAGGACAACGCGATCGCGGCCGAGGCGATCTGGATCACGCACGGTCATATCGATCATGCCGGCGGCGCCATGGAACTGAAGGAAGCACTCGGCGTCGAGATCATCGGCCCGCATGAAGCCGACAAGATGCTGCTCGACAATCTGGAAAACCAGGGCAGGCGCTACGGCATCGGCGGTGTGCGAAACTGCGTGCCTGATCGGTTCCTCGCCGAAGGCGAGACGGTGTCGTTCGGCGGCCATGTGTTCGAGGTGCTGCATTGTCCCGGCCACGCACCGGGCCACGTCGTCTATTATAACCGCGCCGCCAAATTCGCCCATGTCGGCGATGTTTTGTTTCGCGGCTCGGTCGGCCGCACCGACCTGCCCGGCGGCGACCATGCGGCCCTCATCGCCTCGATCAAAAACAAGCTGTTGCCGCTCGGCGACGACATCGGCTTCATCTGCGGCCATGGCCCCGGCGGGCGTTTTGGCGAGGAACGGCGGACCAACCCGTTTTTGACCTGAATGAGATGAGGACCGCTGCCGGAAGCCCAACAAACCGACAACAAAAAAGCGCTGGCCTTGCGGTCAGCGCATTTTTGTTTGGGGGCAGGGAAGCCTCAGTTGGCGGTGCAGAAATGCTGTTCGCCGTCGCTGCCGGTGAAGGTGCCGGTACGGGAATTGAAGGTGCGGTAGCGGTCCGAGCAGTACTCGTACCAGCCGCGCGTCCACGGTTCGGCGTAACGGTCGGCATAGACCACCTGCGGTTCCGCGTAGTAGCGGCGGACCGGGGCAGGGCGCACCCGCACGTCACGATCGTAGTAACCGTCATCGTAATAACGGTCGGAATCGGGCGGTGGCCGGTCATTAGCCAATGCGCCACCGATCAATGCGCCGGCGGCAAGGCCGAGAACGCCGGCTGCCACGGCATCGCCATGGCCATGGCCGTGATGGTGCCAACGGCGCCAGTCATCGGCATTGGCCGCCGAGAAGGTCCCCAGCGTGGTGGCGACCACGGCTGCGGACAGCACGGCTGTCTTGAAAATGCGGTTCATCTTGGTCTCCTTCGTACCGGACCGTGCAGTTTCTTGCAGGGGATGCAGTCCGGCTTTACGAATGACTAATATGGGACCGTGGCTGAACGGGGGCTGAACGAAAATTTGGCCGCACGCATTCTTTCACCGCTTCAAAACCGCACCTTTCGGCGCGGACCTGACTGTCGGAGCCGGTCCGAAGCCGGCTCAGCCGACCGACAGGTTGACGGCCTTGGGTCCCTTGCCGCGCTTGTCCGGCTCGGTGTCGAATGTCACTTTCTGCCCATCTTCGAGACCGGGGAGACCCGACGCCTGCACGGCCGAAATATGGACGAAGACATCCTTCGCGCCATCATCCGGTGTGATGAAGCCGAAGCCCTTGGCATGGTTGAAGAATTTGACGGTGCCGGTCTGCGGCATGGGAAGCTCCTTTGATCCCATAAACTCCAGTCTCGGGCCGGCAAATGCCCGAATGCAAATTTGTCCTTTATTTTAGCGCTATCGGCAAGAGAAAGTTTTGCTGGCACTTAAAGCACGTCGCTTTAAGTGCTTGTTTTGATGCGCGTCATTGGCCCGGACCCGGGATGAACTTCCGGATGAGATGAGTCTGCGCTGCGCGGCGGACATGAAAAAGGCGCGCCGAAAACCGCCGCGCCTTTCAAAAACCCGTCTGCCTGCCCAGGTGCTGGTCAAGCTCCTCGTTCGCCCATCCGCCTGGGATGCGCGCGCGCCGATCGCTCAGGCTGCGCGCAGGTTGACCGCCTTCGGGCCCTTGCCCATGCGGTCCGGCTCGACGTCGAAAGTGACCTTCTGGCCATCGACGAGCGTGCGCAGGCCCGAGGCCTCGATCGCTGAAATGTGGACGAACACGTCCTTGGCGCCGCCGTCGGGCGTGATGAAACCGAAGCCTTTGGTCGCATTGAAGAATTTAACGGTGCCGGTCTGGGCCATTGGGGAAACTCCTTCACCCGTTCAGTCTTGGTGGTCCTGCCCGCCACCTGGCGTCGAGGGCAGTTCCTGGTGGTTGCTTTCGGCAGTCATGCATTGGCGCATGGTCAAACCCCCCGCCGAAAAACGGGGCCGTCAGAGATTCACAGTATCGGGGAAAGGTCGTCCAAAACGTTCCGCTCTCCGGGTCGCAAATGCCCGAACACAGAATTTATCGCACGGAAACGTGAAGGTTGCAAGATAGCGCCGCGGGCCGCCGCCATGGGCGCATCCCGACGCAAAAATCGACCGATCAAAGCGTCGACCGGCCGCAAATAGGCTTCGTTGGCGGGAGGGTCATCGGCCCACAGCACCGGTCATGGATGGGCCAGGAGCGACGATTGCCGACGACGCGGCTGGGGCCCACCGGTTCGGGTGTCATTCTCCTACAGAAGCCGCAAACAAGGGTTGCAATTGGCGGTGGAATGACGACGATCACGCCATTGGGTGACTGATCCAAATCTTGATTTGATCGATATCATCATCAACGAACCGCCACGCAGTCTTGGGCGGTACGGACCGGGACGGGGATCGAGGGAGAGACGATCATGAGGTTTCTTGCGGCGATCTTTTCACGGCAGGTTTTTGCCGTCCTTTTCCTGTCGGCAATTCTTGCCGCCTGCACGGTCGTCGTCGATGACGGACCTGGGTCGCGACCGCGTCCGCCGCGCCCTGAACCGCAATTCTGCACCAAGCAATACGAGCCGGTCTGCGCCCGGCGCGGCGGAGATCGCCAGACCTTCGCCAATGCCTGTCTGGCCGATCGGGCGGGTTACCGCATCGTGCGTGACGGCGCCTGTCACGGCGGTGATGGCGGTGGCGAGCAGACGTTCTGCACCCGCGAATATGCTCCGGTGTGCGCCCGCCGGCATGGAGAGATGCGCACCTTCCCCAACGCCTGCGAGGCGCGGGCCTCGGACTACCGCATCGTCGGCGTGGGGCCGTGCTGAGATTCTGCCGTCTCCCGCATGAGGGGAAGGCCATTATTTGTCCACGCCAACATAAGCTTTGCTCTTGAGCAGGCCGGCCAGATGAGCAGCGTTTGAGGCCGCCATTTCGATGGCTTCGGTAACCTTGGCGGGGGTTTTCGGCAGGTCGACGTAATTGACGTCATGCATGGCTTCACCGACCCAGTAGACGCCGCCATTGGCGGGAATGGTGAAGCCGACATCGTTCAGCGCCTGGAAGCACTCCGCATGACAATGATGCGCGCCGTCCTCGTTGCCGACGATCGCCACCAGGGCCACCTTGCCGGCGGCCGGCATGCGGCCCTTGTCGTCGGTCTCCTCGAGAAAGGCGTCCATCCGCTCCATGACGCGCTTGGCGACGCTCGATGGCTGGCCCAACCAGATCGGCAAGCCGAGAATGAAGATATCGGCGGCCAGGATCTTTTCGCGCAGGCCAGGCCAGTCGTCGCCCCTGCCCATGTCGGAGAGCACGCCAGGCTTGATGTCATGATCAAGCGTGCGCACGACCTCGCCTTCCACGCCATGCGGTTTGAGCGCCGCGAGCAGATCGGCGATGATCTTGTCGGTGGACGATTTTTCCTTGTCGCTGGATGCTTTCAGCGAACAGTTGAGGGCAAAGGTGGTGAGGGACATCGCAAAACTCCTGCATCTGGGTGTGCAGGCTCAACGCCGCGAGGCGTTTGCGGTTGCGCGGTGTGTCGGCTGGCCTCCGCTCAGCTGGCCGGATTGTCGGCCAGTTCGAGATTGTCTTCCGTGGTGACCCGTTCGTGGGTCTCCTGGTCGCTGCGGATGCGGTATTGCGGGGAACCGTCCTTGACCGGCAGCCTGCTCTTGATCTCGAACAGTTCCGCGGCCTTGTTGACCAAGCCGGTCCGGCTTTTCATCCGCACGGTCTGGCCGATGGCGAAGAGATGCGAGGGGGTGTCGGTGCGCGGTCGCGCATTCTGTTGAAAACGGATCATGCTGCATTCTCCCGGTCGCGCACCAGCGCGGTTTCGAGGTCCAGGTGGTCGATGGCGACGAGCTGGCTGGTGAGCGGGTTGTTCACCGCCTTTGCCGGCAGATGGATGAAGGTGGCGACGCGGCGCCAGGCAAGCCGCGACATGCCCTCGATCAACTCCTCGTCGCGATCGATGTCGTAGTCGCCGGCCGGCAGTTGTCCTTCCAGGCCACCGAGCATGAATGGCGCGGTGAAATGGGCGATGGAACGGGTGGTGCGGTCGGGCATTGTCCTGGCCTTTTGGGATGAGATTGGCGGGTCGAGAACCTCTGACGCCGCGAGATGCCAATTCTGGCCCAAACCATATGTGATATATAGCCAAATCGGCGCTCTATTCAAGAATAATAATGGAGTTCCTTGCTTCGATTGGAAAATAGACCGATAATAATTTTGGAATAAATCTGCTATGGCTGCGGATATCTTCGAAAATTTCTTGGAGACGTGCCGAGTTTTTCCTCGGCGCTTATGTTTTTATTTTTTCTAAAAGGGATAAAGCCATGGATTCAATCAGAACTTCGAAAGGGAAGAGCATGGCAATCAATCCGATCGTCAGGTCAATCGCCACGTACCCCATTGGCGCTGCCGGAAAGCCGATGGCCGTCCAGTCGGCGCGGCTGACCATCAGAAGCGACGAGGCGGCAAGGCGAACGATCTCCGATACCGATGGAACTGTGAGGCGGGCCAGGCAGGTTGCAGAGACCATCGCCTGATTTGATCGCTTTCGCCGCGACGTGAGGCGCAGAATCAAGCAAAGCCTTGAACCTGTAACGCCGATGGCCTAGATCGCGGCAGGCGCACGAACACGGTAGGTGTCCCATCAACAGAGATCAGAGAAGAGCGGCGGGTGCGGGGACCAAGCCTGGCGCGGCCAAGTCTGGCGGGGGAGGACAGCCGCCGCTGGGCCTCGACCAGTATGTGCAGCAGGCATTGCAACTGCACCAGGCCGGGCGCCGGCAGGAGGCCGAGGCGATCTACCGCCAGGTGCTGACGCGTCAGCCCAAACACGCGGCCGCGGCGCATTTCCTGGGGTTGCTGCTGCACCAGACGGGGCGCAGCGAAGAAGGCATGGATTTCCTCGAACAGTCGGTTCAGCTGCAGCCGACCAATCCCGACTTCCTCAACAATCTCGGCACGGTGATGCGCGATCTGGGCCGTGTCGCGGCGGCGATCGATTTCTTCCGCGGCGCGGTGGACCTGCGGCCGGAGCAGCTCGCGGCGCGCGACAATCTCGGCTCGTCGCTGAAGCAGATCGGCCGGTTCGACGAGGCCGAGGATATCTATCGCGGCACGGTGCAGCGCAATCCATTCCACGTGCGCGCCCGTATCGGGCTTGCCGAAACCCTGCAGGAAGCCGGACGCCTCGACGAGGCGCTGGCTGTCTTCCAGGAGGCACTGACCATCCGGCCTAGGGATGCCGACCTGCTGCACGGACTGGGCGTCGGGCTGATGGAAAAGGGCAAGCTCGACGAGGCGACCGGCCTGTTCCGGCAGGCGGTGGCGATCCAGCCCGGCATGGCCCGCGCGTGGCTGATGCTGACGCAGGTCAAGCGCCAGAAGGAGCGCGATGCCGAAATGGCTGGCATGGAGGCGCAGCACGCCAAGGCGCCTCAGGACAGCCTGGCACGCATGCAGCTGTCGTTTGGCCTCGGCAAGGCCAATGACGATCTCAAGGATTATGGCAGGGCCTTCGACTATTTCGCCGAGGGCAATGCCATCCGCCGCAAGGGCATCGACTACGACCCGGTGAAGACGCGCGCCGAATTCGAGGCAATGAAGACGGTGTTCGATGCCGGCTTCTTCGAAAAGCACAGACCGAGCCCGATTGCCGACGACGCACCGATCTTCGTCGTCGGCATGCCGCGTTCGGGTACGACGCTGGTCGAACAGATCATCGCCAGTCACCCCCAGGTCTATGGCGCGGGTGAGCTCAGCATCCTGAAGACGGCGGTCGGCAAGCAGTTCCCGTCGAACATGCCGGGCGGCTTCCCCTGGGGGGTGGCCGACACGGACGATAGGGATTTCGCCGAGGCGGGGCAGGCCTATCTGGACATGCTGCATGCCCGGTATCCGCATATGCGCCACGTCACCGACAAGATGCCGGGCAACTTCCTGCTTGTCGGCTTCATCCACATGATGCTGCCGAAGGCCAGGATCATCCATTGCGCCCGCGATGCGGCGGCGACATGCCTGTCGATCTACAAGGTGCATTTCCGCGGCGACAGCCACCGCTATGGCTATGACCTCGGTGAGCTCGCCGATTTCCACAATCTCTACACCGACATCATGGCGCATTGGCACAAGGTGCTGCCCGGCGTCGTGCACGATGTGCGCTACGAGGATTTCGTCGCCGACCAGGATGGGCAGAGCCGGGCGCTGATCGACTATCTCGGCCTGCCATGGGACGATGCCGTGCTGTCGTTCCACGAGACCGACAGGCCGGTGCGCACGGCGTCGGCCGCGCAGGTGCGCCAGCCCATGTACCAGGGCTCGGTCGATCTGTGGAAGCGCTATGGCGACAGGCTGAAACCACTGCTGGATAAGCTCGGATAGGCCGATAGCGCGGTAAGGCCGGCCTGCGAACGGCGGTCGAGCTGTCTCAAAGTTCCATGAAGGGCTGGAAGCCGCCGAAGATCATGCGCTTGCCGTCGAACGGCATCGTGGCCATATCGCGCTGCAGACGAGGGTCGGCCATCACCTTGGCCATCACCGCATCGCGATCCTGCCTGGATTTGTATACGGCCCAGGAGAAAACGACGATTTCATCATCCTTGGCCTGAACGGCACGCGGAAACGAGGTGATTTCGCCATAGGGCACGTCGTCGCCGATGCATTCGACATAGGCGAGCGCGCCATGTTCCATCCATATGGGGCCTGCGAGGTTGGCGAGCTTTTTATAATCATCGAGATTTGCCTTCGGCACGGCAAGCACGAAGCCATCGACATAGGACATGGTGGTCTCCTCTTTGCTGAATTCGAACGCCGGGTCGGCGGGGATACACCCGGCGCGATTGGGCGCATCCCCTCGGCGAGGGGCGCGCTCGCTAAAGCCTATTCCGTCGGTGCGTTCATTGCCCATGCGACGCCGAAGGGATCCTTCACCTGGCCCCAGCGGTCGCCCCAGAACATCACCTGCAGCGGCGTGACGGCCTCGCAGCCGGCGTCGACGGCGCGCTTCCACCAAGCGTCGATATCATCCTTGCCGAGATGGAGCTGCAGCGTATAGCCCTGCGCCACCTGGTGCGGATGGCCGTGTTCCGGATAGGCGTCGCCCAGCATCAGTGTCGAGCCGTTGATATAGAGATGGATATGCATGGTGCGGCCTTTTTCGTCCGCCGGGTAGGCAAAGACTTCCTCGGCCCCGAAAGCCTTCTTGTAGAACTCGGCCGCCTTGATGGCACCGTCGACCTGAATATAGGGGGTCAATCCGCCAAGCACTTTTGGCCGGGGTGGGGTCTGGTCGGTCATTGCATGTTCCTCTTCACGTTGGTTTGGCCTTGCGGACCATAGGACGGATGAGATGACGGCAATCCTACAGGACGCCGAAAATTTTTGGCCGGGCGACAACCGATGGGTTGGGAAGGCGTGCAACGAACTTGCGTCGGCGGCTTCCAATCAGAGCGCAATTCTCTCGGCTCCCAAGCTAAAAGAGTTGGATTGCGCGCCGCCTACTCAGCCCGGAGACGACAATGATCCTCTATTATCAGACCCACTCACCTTTCGCGCGCAAGGCGCTGGTCTTCGCGCATGAGGCAGGCGTCGCCGATCAGCTCCAGGTCATTCATCACGAAACCAGCCCGACCTTGCACAACGCCAGTGTCCACGCCGAAAACCCGCTAGGCCAAGTGCCGGTGCTGCTGCGTCCGGGTGCGCCGGCGATCTTCGATTCCGACGTCATCTGCGCCTATCTCGATACGCTGCATGATGACCGGAAGTTGCTGCCGCAGGTCGGCGAGGCACGCTGGCAGGCGTTGCGGCTGCAATCGGCCGCCCAAGGCCTTGCGCAGACGGGCATCGCCTTGCGCTGGGAGACGGAAAGGAGACCCGAACAGCTGCGCTATGATGCTCTTGCCGAAGGATATCGGCAGAAGATCGAGGCGACCTACGACTGGGCCGAGGGCGCCCTTGACGACGAGGCGCCGCTCCATGTTGGACATATTGCGCTAGCCACCACGCTGTCCTGGATGGCGTTCCGTCATCTTCCGTCGTTTGGTTCGCGGGCGCGGCTGACGCGCTGGTTCGAGGCTTTCGAAAGGCGTGCGTCGATGCGTGCGACGCCGCTTTCGGGCGATACACATGATTGATTCGCGCTCGCCTGAGAGGCGGCGAGCGTCAACGGTTGTTCCGCGTGTCGAGGATTTCCGGAAAGCCGATATCCTTGCGCAGTTCGGCCGGCAGCGAAAGCAGGATGCGTTCGCTGCGGTGGCGGGCGCGCGCCGCGGCATACCGGGTTGCGATGCGGCCGATGGATGACAGGACGGACATGGTCAATTCTCCCTGGGTTAGCGCCGGCATCATCGTGTCGGCATCCCAAGGACGAGGCTGCAACGGGCGATCCGACAGATTGCCGGAGAATTTTTTGTCAGCGTTTACATCTCGTTCAGGCGTCGCCGAGGAGAGCCTATGCGACCTTGAGCGTGGGAATAGCCGAAACATCGACCTCACGCTCGGCGTGCCAGGCATCGAAAGCCGCCTGCATCCGAAGCCAGATCGCGGCGCCGTCGCCGAACAGCTTCCCAAGGCGAGCGGCCACCGCCGGCGAAACCGGCTTCCTTTCGCGGATAATGTCATAGAGCTGCTGCCGGGATATCCCGAGCAGATTTGCAATTTCCACCTTGGTCTTTCCAGTTGCCGGGATAATGTCCTCAAGCAGCGCTCCCGGGTGGGAGGGGCAACGCTCGATCGGACGCGTCGGCTCGTGCACGGTCATACGTCGAACTTCTCCAATCTGGCCGCCTCAGTGATATTGCTCGAAATCAACGCGGGCGGCGTCGTTACCGTCGAATTCAAATGTAATGCACCACGGACCATTGACGTGGACCGTGTAGCGGATGGAATCGAGGCCTTTCAGCGAATGGAAGTCGAAGCCGGGAAGGTTCATCTCCTCCGGCTTTTCCGATGCTTCCAGGCGGTCAAGCCGAACAAGGATGCGCTTGTGCATCTTGGCATCGATCTTGCCGGTTTTTCCGGTTTGAAAAAGGTCGGACAGCGCCTTGTTCTTGAACGATTTGATCATGACATATGTAAACAGATCGCTTACACAAGTCAAGAACCTGTAAGCAAATAATTTACAGGCATGCCGATCTCCCGCCGCTCAGCCGGTTCCCTCAGCCACCTCGCGGAAGAAGCTCTCCGGATCCTCGACTTCGGTCAGCTTCCGCTTCTCGATCAGCCAGAAGCGGTTGCCGATGGCGCGGATGAAGGAGCGGTCGTGCGAGGCGAGCAGACAGCTTGCCTGGTGCTTCAGCAGCTCTTCCTCCAGCGCTTCCTGGCCGTCTATATCGAGATGGTTGGTGGGCTCGTCGAGCAGATAGAAATTGGGATTGGCGAGCCTGAGCGCCAGCATCATCAGCCGTGCCTTCTGGCCGCCCGACAGAACACCGATCTTTTTCTCCTGCATCTCGATGACCACGCCGGCGCCGGCAAGCAGCGAGCGGGCGCGCTGTTCGCCGACATCGTAACGGCGCGAGACCATCGCCAGCGGCGTGTCGTCGCCGCTGATGCCCGACAGCGCCTGGTCGCTGTAGCCGAGCACGGTGGACGGCGTCACCTTCACATTCCGCACCGTGTCCGGCACGAGGATGGCGTTGCGGATCATGGTGACGAAGCGCGACTTGCCGACGCCGTTGCGGCCGAGCAGCACGATGCGGTCGCCCTGGCAGATGTGGCGCTTGCCGGTCCTGAACAGCAGCGTGCCGTCGGGCGTTTCGACCGCCGCGTCGTCAAGCGTGATCAGCACCTTGGCGTGGGTACCGCGATTGGCGAGTTTAATCGCGCCCGCCGATTTCTCGCGATGCGCCGGATTGGCGGCCTCTTCCAAATTTTCCGCGCGCTGGTTGAGTTGCTTGGTCTTGACCGTCAGCAGGTCGCTGCCGGAATTGATGCCGATATTGTTGAGCTTGGCCGCCTGTTTGCGCAGTTGCTGCGCCACCTTCATGTCGCGCTGGAATTTTCGTTCGTTCGACGCGTCAACCTCGTCCAACGCCTCCCTGGCGCGGGAATAGGGGAAGGAAAACACCGGCGACTGTTCCGGGCGCAGGAACAGCGTCCGGTTGGTGGTAGCGTCGAGGAAGGTGCGGTCATGGCTGGCGATGATGACGGGCACCTCGCGCGGCAGCGCGTTGAGCCAGGTTTCCAACTGGCTGATGCGGGCGAGGTCGAGATGGTTGGTCGGCTCGTCGAGCAAAAGCAGGTCGGGATCGGTGACCCAGACGCGGGCGATCAGCGCCAGCCGCTGCCAGCCGCCGCTCAGTGCCTGCATTTCTCGCCGGCGCATCGGCTCGGGCACGTCAAGTGAATCGAGAACCACGTCGATACGCCACATCTCGCTGTCGGCCTGTTCGGGCGGCAACGTGTCAGCCACAACCTCGTAGAAAGTGCGGCCAAGCAGGGCAGGGGCAACGGACTGCTCGACATGGCCGACACGCAGACCGCGCGTGCGGGTGATGTCGCCTGTCGTCGGTTCCAGTTCGCCGGTCAGGCATTTGAGCAAGGTCGACTTGCCGCGGCCGTTGGCGGCGACGATGCCGAGCCGGTCGCCGTTGCCGATGCTGAGGTCGAGATTGGAAAAGAGCGGCGCACTCATGGTGACGCCGAGGGATTTGAGGCTGATGAGGGCCATTTTGATTTCTCTGGTCTTGCCGGAATGCCGGCTCATGCACTTTGACGGTGCGCGTGCCGGCCATCAGGCCAGGCGTTGCGTACCACGAAGGGCAGACCAAAAGATCGAAGCGGGAGAAAACCCGGACCGTCCCTGGTCAGCCCTGCAAGCTGGCTCGCAGGGCGCAAATCGGGCCACGCTGACGATGGTGACGATAGAACGTAAACACGTGAGCCCTCCTTTCGAGACGTTCGAGTGTGACGACTGGCTACACCAAAGGCGAGGCTGATGGCAAGGCCGCCGCTTTCAAGCGGCGCGGGAAGGGGTCCAGCACCAGTATGCAGCCGCCGATGATTGCCACCGCGCCGAAGCCCTGGATCAGGGTCAGCGACTCGCCGAGCACAATCGCTCCGGCCAGCACCGCGATCGTGGTGACGGCGAATTCGACGCTGATGGTCCTGGTCGCTCCGATGCTGGCCACCAGCCGGAAATACACGACATAGGTCAATGCGCTCATCACGCAGGCCAGTATGGCCAGGTAGAGGAAATCGACAGGTCGCGGCATGGCTGGCACCGGCACGGCGAGCAGCAGCGGCAGCGTCATCAGGCCGCCGAACAGGAAGGCGGCGCTGGTGAGTTCCAGCGAGCCGGCCGAGCGCAAATGGCGATTGGCGTAGTTGCTGCCGAATGCCGCCGAGAAGGAACTGAACAGCGAGGCGGCACAGCCGATCGCAAAGGATGCGGTGACCGGAACGGCGGGGAAACCGACCAGGACGATGATGCCGGCAGCGCCGAGCAGCAGTCCGGCCAGGCCGCGAACAGCGATGCGCTCAAGCCCCCAGAGCTGGCCGATGATCATCGAGAACAGCGGGATGGCGGCAACCAGGATGGCCGCCATCGCCGTGCCGATGCGCGGCGTGGCATAGGACAGGCCGATCAGCTGCGCCGCCACCGTCGTCGCGCCGACCATGGCGAAATGCCGCCAGCCGGCGCTGAAATCCAGCCGTCGCCGCGTCGCGGCGGCAAGCAGAAAGAGCGTGATGCCGGCGATCAGCGCCCGCAAGGTGACCGCGCCGACCCAGTCAAAGGCATGCACCACCTTGAGCAGCACCAGGAACGACAGTCCCCAGGTGACAGCCAGGAAGACGTAGGCGGCGATGTCTCTGGGTTTCATGGGGAGTTGGCTGATGGTTTTCGGAGCGGAAGAGCAGAATTGAAAGGCCCGTATAGGTTCGTCCCACCACTGGCAAGGTGGCAGGAAAAGCTGATCTATATAGGAGGGACAGCGGGGGCGCGAAGAATTGCTACCGTCCGGGCCTGCCTGTCTTGCCCGGCCGGCGCTTTTCGCGGCGGGCGTCGCCTTGGTCCTCGTAGGAGCCGATGCCGGAGCGTTGACGGACGATAGGCTTGTCGGCATCGCCGCGATCCTTCGCGCCCCTCTCTGTCCTGCCGGACATCTCCCCCACGGGGGAGATTGGCTGTGGCTTCGCCGGCACTTTTCCCTCTACCGGTTTTTCGGTGCGGCGCACCGTCATCTCGTCGAGCGAGTTCTTTTTGAACAGCGGCTTGGTCGCATCGCCGGGGATGCCGAAGTCGGAGCCATGCGCTTCTTCCGCCGACTGCTTCTTGAACAGCGACCGCGACACCGCGCCTGACGGCGTCGGCATGTCGGTGCCTGGCCCCATGTCGTCCAGTGACGGCTTGGCGAACAGTGGCTTCTTCACCGGCACGGCGCCGTCGGCGCCCATCTCGTCGAGATCGGGCTTGCGGAAGAGGTTGGGCCTGGCGGCCTTGGCTGCCTCTTCGGCGGCGCGTGCCTGATCGAGCTTGCGGAACCGTTCCTGTTCCTCCAATGTCCGATGCTTGGCCACGCCCTTGTTGTGCTTGCCCTTTTCGCGGCCAGAGGCCGGACTTTGGCCTTCCACCTCGCGCGCCAGCGGATCGTCGGAGATCGACAATTCCATCTCGTGCAGCCGCTTGATCTCGTCGCGGATGCGGGCCGCCTTTTCGAAGTCGAGATTGGCGGCGGCGTCGCGCATCTGCTTGTCCAGCGCGTCGAGATGGGCCTTGAAATTGTTGCCCATCATGGCGCCGGCGCTGTCGGTGAACTGCGAGATGTCGGCGCGAACATGGTCCTTCTCGTAGACCGAGTCCAGAATATCGGAGATGCGCGACTTGACCGATTCCGGCGTGATGCCGTTGGCGGCGTTCCACTCCATCTGCTTCTCGCGGCGCCGGTTGGTCTCGGCCATCGCCCGCTCCATCGAACCGGTGACCTGGTCCGCGTAGAGGATGACCTTGCCGTCGACATTGCGGGCGGCACGGCCGATGGTCTGGATCAGCGAGGTTTCCGAACGCAGGAAACCTTCCTTGTCAGCGTCGAGAATGGCGACGAAGCCGCATTCGGGAATATCGAGGCCTTCGCGCAAAAGGTTGATGCCGACCAGCACGTCGAAGGCGCCGAGGCGCAGGTCGCGCAGGATCTCGATGCGCTCCAGCGTGTCGATGTCGGAGTGCATGTAACGCACGCGCACGCCCTGCTCGTGCAGGTATTCGGTCAGGTCCTCCGCCATGCGCTTGGTCAGCACCGTCACCAGTGTGCGATATCCCGCCTTGGTGGTGTCGCGGATCTCACCGACGACGTCGTCGACCTGGCTCTTGGCCGGGCGCACCTCGACCGGCGGATCGATCAGGCCGGTCGGGCGGATAACCTGTTCGGCGAAGACGCCGCCGGCCTGTTCCATCTCCCAGCCGCCCGGTGTCGCCGAAACGGCAACCGAGAGCGGCCGCATTGCGTCCCATTCCTCGAAGCGCAGCGGTCGGTTGTCCATGCAGGAGGGCAGGCGGAAGCCATATTCGGCCAGCGTCGCCTTGCGCCTGAAGTCGCCGCGATACATGCCCCCGATCTGCGGCACGGTGACGTGGCTCTCGTCGATGAAGACCAGCGCGTTGTCGGGAATGTATTCGAACAAGGTGGGCGGCGGATCGCCGGGCTGGCGGCCGGTAAGGTAGCGCGAGTAGTTCTCGATGCCGGCGCAGGAGCCGGTGGCTTCCAGCATTTCGAGGTCGAAGCGGCAGCGCTGCTCCAGCCGCTGCGCCTCGAGCAGACGGCCGGCGCGCTCGAGTTCCACCAGCCGGTGCTTGAGCTCTTCCTTGATCGACTTGATCGCCTGATTGAGCGTCGGGCGCGGCGTCACATAGTGCGAGTTGGCGTAGATCTTGACGCTCTTCAACTCGCCGGTCTTCTGGCCGGTCAGCGGGTCGAACTCGGTGATCGCCTCGATCTCGTCGCCGAACATCGAGATGCGCCAGGCGCGGTCCTCAAGGTGGGCCGGGAAGATCTCGATCGTGTCGCCGCGCACGCGGAACGAGCCGCGCACGAAATTGATGTCCTGGCGCTTATACTGCTGGGCAACGAGGTCGGCGAGCAGAGCGCGCTGGTCGAGCCGGTCGCCGATCTGCATCTGGAAGGTCATCGCCGTGTAGGTCTCGACCGAACCGATACCGTAGATGCAGGATACGGAGGCGACGATGATGACGTCGTCGCGCTCGAGCAGCGAACGCGTCGCCGAATGGCGCATGCGGTCGATCTGCTCGTTGATCGAGGATTCCTTCTCGATGAAGGTGTCGGTGCGCGGAACGTAGGCTTCCGGCTGGTAATAGTCGTAGTAGGAGACGAAATACTCCACCGCATTGTCGGGGAAGAATTTCTTGAACTCGGAATAGAGCTGCGCGGCCAGAGTCTTGTTGGGCGCCAGGATCAGAGCGGGGCGCTGCGTCTCCTCGATCACCTTGGCCATGGTGAAGGTTTTTCCGGAGCCGGTGACGCCGAGCAGCACCTGGGTGCGGTCGTTGTTGTCGACGCCCTCGACCAGATCCTTGATGGCGGTCGGCTGGTCGCCGGCGGGCTCGAAATCCGACACCATCTTGATGGCGATGCCGCCTTCGGATTTTTCCGGCCGGGCAGGGCGGTGCGGCGTCCACAGCACGCCGTCCTTGTGCAGCGGATTGCCGGATTCGATTAGCGCCGAGAGCGCGGCCACCGTGGCGGTGACGCCACTGGACGACATCGTCTCGGCTTCTTCCAGCGAGATGTCGAGCCCGGCGACCGGATTGAGGCCGGCCGCCGTGCGTTCGCGGGCCGACGCGGCGCCGCCCATCGAGGTGCCGCGCGCGGTGCGGCCCGGCGCGGCGGAGCGCTCGGGTATTTTCTTCGGCGACTTGGCGCCGCCGCCTTTGCCCGCGGCGCGTCCTTCCCGTTCAGCCTCCTGCTCGATCTGCTCGGCCCAATCGGCGATCGAGCCGGTCAGCGGCGTGCCCGACAATTCGGCCTGCGGCATCTCGGCGAAGCCGCCTTTGTGCAGCGGTTCCGAGGCGTCGAGGAAATCGGTCAGCGGGCTGCGCCGCTTCGGCGCGGCGCGGTCCTCATTCGCCGTCGGCGGCGTTCTTTTATCGGGGGATTTGGCCATGTCCCGAATATGGGATTTCTCGGCCAAAATGGAAAGAGCGCGATGAGGACGGGCCGGCGGTCGCGTCAGGCTCCTGACAGAAGGCTGTCAGGAGGTGGCGGACGGTTTCGCCTTATCTCAAGCACCGCTTCCGTTCGACGCGACCCGGGTCGCCGATCCGTTCAGGCGATCCACCACGACGAGGCGGGTGACCTTGCCCTTCTTGAAGGCGGCGAGGAAGCGGGAATAGTCCCTGAAGACGACGCAGCCATTGGATTCGGCGCGACCGCCCCGCAGCATGTAGGTATGCGCGAGCAGGCCGTTGCGGTTGTATTTGTTGCCGCCGCTCGTCGGGGTCAGGCGAATGGCCTCGACGCCGTGGAAGCGGGATTCGCGCAGCGACAGATTGTAGGTGTTGGGCGGCGTCGGGCCACGGTCCTTGACGTGGACATAGCGCGGCTGGTCGACCATTGCGCCGAGGCCGGAATGCGCCTCGAGCCGCTGGCCGTCGGGCATGTAGACGGTCTTGGCACTGATGTCGTAGACGGCGACCCCATGGCCGGCGCCGCTTCCGGCGCTCGGGCCGTTGAACAGGTTCCTGAACGCCTGGCCGAGGCCGCCCGAAGGCGTGTCCGGCTTGGCATAGGCCAGCACGTCGCCACCATCACGGGTCCGGCCTTGCCGGGCCGGCTGCCTGGCTTGCTGGACGGGCTTCGGCTGGGGCGCCGGCTTCTGCTCCAAGGTCCTGGGCTGTGCGGCCGGCTTGTCCTCTTCCACGACCCGGGGTGGCCGCGGCGCGTCATATTGCGGGCGGCGGGTCGGCAGCGGCACGTCGTCGGTGAGCGCATTCGGCAGCGAAGCGGCGTCGCCCGGCTGTTCCTGCTGGGTCTCGACAGGCGCCACCGCGACATCGGGGGAGGATTCGGTCATCGGCAGCGGCGAGGCGAAAGCTTCGTCCTCGACCGGCATCGACTCGACGAGGGCAAGCGCCAGCTGCGCGTTGTCGGGCGTTTCCGACTGGGCAAAGCCCATCGGCGCCGGCGCGGTCTGCACGACGGAACCCGTTTCGGCGCGGGCGAAGCGTTCCGCCGCCGGAGCCGGCATGTCGTTGGACAGGCTGGCCATGACCTGGACGGACGGCACGAGGGACGCCTCGGTGATCCGTGGAGCGGCGCTGGAAATCACTGGATGGGTGCTGGCCGCGGTCGCCGGCTTTCCCGCGCCGGCGAAGGCAGCGGCAAGCTTTGTCGGCGACAGCGACGCTTCCATCAGTTCGAAGCGCTGCTGCGATTTCGACTTCGCCGGCGTTGGCTTGGCCTGCGCCACCAGGCGCCCGGATTTCTCCGCCTTGGAGGTTATCGCGGCCAGCTTGAAGCAACTGGCACCGCATTGTACGGCATGGTCGTGCAGCGCCTGCGCGCCGCCATGCGCATTGGCTGTCATGAAGGGCGCCGAAGAGCTGAGGAAATGCTGCTTCAGCGGATCGGCGAGAGCGAGCGTGCCCGGCATGGACAGCGTCTGCGGCAGGCCGACCGACGTGACCGAAAGCGAGGCACCGACAGAGCTAAGGCCGGCCATGGTGCCGATCAGCCATAGGCCGACGGCGGCGCTGACGCCCGGCACCGCAATCCAGCGGACAACCCGTTCAGGGGTGAAGGATGAGGCACGTGGCGCTTCGAAGGCGGTCTCGCCGCTGCAACGCCTGTCCCCGACAATTTTACGACTCAACAACGCCATGCAACCAATCTTGCTCCAATCGGCTCCCACGTCCGCGGCTGTGATAGCCGCGACGACCATTCTGTGAGTGATCCCAGGTGGTCCCCGACGCGTTTGCCGCGCCTGTCGTTAGTTGCCGATTGCTTCAAAATATGGACAAAGTTGGTTAACCAATCCCTCTCAAAACCAATCGAGAGACGTGGACTTTGTGCCGAAAAAGGCTCGTCCACGACCATGCACGCGGTATTGCAGCCCTTCCAAGGCTTTTTTGCTGCCTGTTTTTGCCGGGCGAGTCAAGCGAAACAGCCTTCGCTAATCCTCGCAAAAGGCGATTCGGCGCTTCCGGGACAGTGAGGCACGCCAAATGCCTGTCGGCCGGGCGCCCGCAAACATCACGGGTGCCAACAGATTTTGTTGCCGTGCTGCCACAAGTCTTCGGCCCAAAAGGGTCGGCTCTCGGGGCTCATAGCAGCGGTCGTGGTGGGCTCCTACGGCTCCAACGCCGCTGTCCAAGGGTTCCCTACTTTCGGATACGTCGGAGTTCGGCCGACGCGCAGCGTCCGCGCCGCTCAGTTGAACCACAGTGCGAACGTCAAAAACCCGCCACCTCCAAACTCGCGCTGGATCTGGTCGAAATCCTCGCTGGTCAGGATCTTGCCGCTCTCCAGATAAGGCGCGATGCCGGGACCGGTGATCGAGAGTACGAGGTCGAAGGGTTTAGGCTCGTCGAAGAAGCGCTTCATGTTGATCCCTTTGCCGGTGATGCGGAAGTGCGGCAGCAGCGCGCGGCCTTCGAGCAGGTCCTCGGCCATCGTCAGGGTCGCGAGCCAGGCCTGCACCTGCTCCTCGCCGACTTCGAGGCCGGTGAGCGGGTTCTCGCCCTTTTGCTGCGGGCCGGGCAGCCATTCGCGGTCATTGTCGGTCTCGGCGCGGATCGCCTTCCAGTCCTCGCGCGACAGCCGGATCATTTCGAGCAGCTCCTGGCGCGCCGCCTTGCGGCGTTCCGGTTCGACAACCGGCCAGTTGACGAGATGCACCATCGAGATGAAGTCGGCGATGCGCCATTCCGAGGAGAAGATGCTCGAGCCCATCTCGCTTGGCGGCGGCACGAGGATGTCCTGCAACGGCAGCTTGGCGCGCGGAAACAGCATGTGGAACGAGCCGTCGAACGTGCCCTTGAAATCATGCGCCAGCCAGAAATCGGCCTGCGCCATCAGGAATTCGGCATAGCCTTGCAGCCAATAGCCGTCGGCGCGGTCGAAGCGGAAGGTGAGCGCGGGGGCTGTATCGCCCTGGGAGATGCCGCCGCGCGACAGCGCCGCCATGATCGCCGCCATGCTTTCATCCGGTGCGATGGTGCCGTCCTCGTTGAGGTCGATGCCGACATGGGTGAGGTCGATGACCATGCCGATATCGGCATCGGCCGGCACCGAACCAAGCGTGGTGGCGGACTTTGCCAGCCGGTCACGGAAGGCGACCAGTATGGCGCGGAACTCTTCGTAGGTCAGCGGCTCGGGATTGGGGTTCGCCGGTACCGGCAGCCGCATCAGCGGCAGCATGAAGGATTGCGGGCTCTCGAACCCATGGCGATGCAGGCCGCTGGCCAGCAGTTCCAGCGCGGTGAAGAACTCGCCGGCGCCGGCGGCATAGGCTGACGCTGGATCTTTCGGCGCGGCCGCTTCCAGTGTCGACAGCGCGCCGTCGCGCGCGGCCACGGTCCTTGCCTCGAACAAAGCTGTTGCCGCTTCGGGCATGGCCGCCGATGCGGACGACAGCGGCACGAGCACAATGAAAGCCGATGCCAGCAGGCTTGCTATTCGTGTCATCTTTTCCCTCCCATTTGCCGCAGCGACCATACACGGATTTGCGCCGCCGCGCCTGTCGATGCCGGCACGCTGTCCACATCGTTGCATGAATGTCGCCGGGCACGCTTCAACCGGTCCGGCGGACGGTCTACAGAAGGCCAACGATGAGGCGTGCCGTGTCGAACTATCCGCTCTCCTACAAACTGTCCTGGCTGCCGCGTTTCCTGAAACCGTCGCTCGGCGGTGACGCCACCGGATTTGCGCCGGCGGCCGGGACGCTGATGGACCCGCTACCGAGACAGACGGTGCGGCTGGCCTTCATCGGCGACATCTCGGCGGTAGCCAACCGGAGCGCGCCGGACTGCGATCCGGCGATCAAGGCGCAGCTGGGCACGGCCGACCTGGTGATCGGCAATTGCGAAAGCCCTGTCGTCGACAGGCCGAGCGCCGTGCTGGGGACAAAGCTCGGTACGCATCATGCGATGAGCGAACGCTTTCTGGCCGAGGCACTCGCGGCGGTTGGCATCAGGCGCGAAAAACTGGTCCTGTCGCTGGCCAACAATCATGTGTTCGACCAGGGCGTCGCCGGTTTCGACGCGACGGTCGCGGCGTTGAAGCGGCTCGGTATCGGCACCATCGGCCTCGCCGCCAAGGGTCCGGTCGAACGCTTCGCTGCCGGGCCGCTCGCTCTCGGCTTCGCCGCTTTCACGCTCTGGCGCAACGCCGATGAGAGACTGTTTGCCGACCGCGTCTCGATGGAAGGCGATCCGGCGCGCTGGCCGCGCGAGGCGAGTGCTGGGGTCGATCTCCTCTGTGCCGTGCCGCACTGGGATTGGGAATTCCGGCATTTTCCGCGCGCCGCAACCCGGGCACTGGCGCGGAGGCTGGCCGGGCAGGGCGTCGGTCTGATCGCCGGCCATCACGCCCATGTCGTGCAGCCGGTGGAGCGGATCGGCGGGACGGTGATTGCTTATGGCCTCGGGGATTTCCTCGGCACCGCTTTTGCCCGCCAGCCGTGGCCGGGGCGGATTGGCGGGATTTTCATCGTGGACGTCAGCGCCGATGCGGAGACGCGCGGCGCTGTCGCGTCCTATTGGTTTCATCCCTTTGTGCGCTTGCGTGCGGGAGACCACGAACGGCTGCTGCCGGTCGAGGCATTGGACGAGCCCATGCGGCAAAAAATCGAGGGCCGGCTGGACGCGATCTTTCCTGCTTCCCTTGTGGACGCGTCGCCCTGACCGCGTGACAGGTCCACGACAGGGCAGGGGTAAGCGCTGGCGACTTTCCCGCGAAAATGGCTATCATGCGGCAACACTGGCGGCGGGGATTGGCGATGGAGACAGCGGATTTCATGCCGGGCGCGGCTGCTATCGCAGCCATCAAGAAAGACATCGAGGTCTACGAAGCGAAAAGGGCCTCGGTGGCACGCGCGGCCAAGTGGCGCGCACCGTTGTTCGTTGGCCTGGTGGTCGTCTTCGTGGCGCTCATTGCGTGGCTGTTCAACAAGGTCGCCGATCCCAACGAGCAATGGTTCTCGACGCCGCACGTATTTCTGTACGTGGTCGGCTTCGTGGTGGCGGTCGTGCTTTATTTCCGGGCGATCAGGCCGGCGGCGAGGCTGCAGCAATCATTTCGCCAGACGCTGATGCCGATCATCTTCGGCTTCATTGGGGATATGCGCTACCAGCATGACGTGACGCCGCATTCCTTTGACCGACTGCCGCGCGAGACCGTCGGCGGTTTCACCATGAGCCGCTTCGACGATATCATCTCCGGACGCTATGACGGATTTGCGTTCGAACTGTACGAAGCCGACCTATGGGACGGGGGCGCCACCAAGAACAAGGCGACCACATTCAAGGGCGTCGTCGTCGCCTTCGAAACCATCGAGCCGTTTCCAGGTATACTGGTCGCGGCGCGACGTGCCAGTGGCGTGATCGGCTTTTTCCGCGGCATGTTCGCGCCCAGGATGCAGGAACTGCCGTCCGGCGTGCCGGAGCTCGACGCCGCCTACGAGTTCCGCACCAACAATGTCGAGGCGGCGCGGCCGCTGGTGACCGGCCGGCTGGCGCAAGCGCTGAAATGGCTCGGCGAAACCTGGCCGGACGAGCCCGCGCGCGTCGCGCTCAACGGCAGCGACGGCTTTCTGCTCCTGCCGCAACCGAAGAATTTTTTCGAGCTACCTGATATTTCGGTGCCGCTCGACTACGCCAGCCATGTCGCACCGATGATTTCGGACCTGGGTGCCATGCTGGCGACCGCGGCACTGGTGCGCAAGATCGGCGCAAGCTAGTCCGGTTGGGCAAACGATCAACAATCGTAACCGGATTTGTCGCGCAGGTAGTCCGCTTCTTCCTTCGACATCCTCTTGAACATCACACACACGGTGAAGCTCCCTACTTGCCGCCCGTCGTGTCTGTATCCCCAGTCCGAAATATCGTCCCTGGTGAATTCTATCTCCTGGCCGAGGACGACATTGCGCACAGCTGCCGGTTCGTTTGCCAATATGCCGACGAACCCCGTTTCGGTGCGCTGGAACGGGATGACCCAGAAGTGCTCGCTGATATCCCCATCGCGCACCTCGACCTTCAATTTGAACCTGTCCGTCCCAGAGGGCGGCGTTCCGGCCAGGGCCAGGAACTCATCCAGGCTGGCAAGAGCCTTTGCAGTCGCCGTCGCCATCTCGGGGTCGTCCGTAGCAAACATAAGCGCTTTGTCATCGTTAGGATTCGCGGCTTGCGCGCCGGCCGATCCCGGAGCACACGCCAACATCATCAAGGACATCATGGACCGGATTGCAAGCTTCATGGAAGGCCCCCTCATGGTAACGGCGCACCATCCGGCATCCGTTCCAGATTTGCAACCGGAGCGCGAGTTTTCTCCATTTCAATTGGCGATCTGAACTGATCCATGACACAAAATGTGTATCGATAACGGCTCGGCGGTCTGTTTCGTGATGCTGCTCGAGACGGATTGCGGCGGCCTCGCCGTGATCGCAACCGCTCGCCACAATCCGTCTAAACGACTCTTTTCACGAACGGAAATGCGCTCGCTGGGGGAACCGAAGCGGCCCGGAATGATGTCGGCCGCAGACAATATGTCGGAATTAAGCATATGATATCCTTTGCGAAAATTCACCCAACGTGATTTGCCGATGATAGCTGTTTCGTTCCAGTTTCGGGCCGTTCGGTGCTGCCCTCTCCCAAGCGGTACCGGAAAACCGAAACAGCACGGAGTGATATCCATGAAGAAGACCCTCGCAACCACCGCCGCTTTGCTCGCCTTCCTCGGCACGGCCTATGCCGCGACCGTTCAGGGCACCATCCAGGCGGTCGATCCGACAACCAAGTCGGTCACCCTCGACGACGGCAAGATCTACCAGCTGTCGCCCGATGCGTCGGTCGGGAAACTGAAGGTCGGCGCCAAGGTGGCGGTGACCGTCGACGACAAGACCGGCATGGTGACGTCGATCAAGAAGGCCTCATAGAGACTGCCGACCGGACTTTGAGACCCTGCTCCAATCTGGCCGGTTCCTTGGGGAACCGGCCATTTTCATTGGGTTGGACACTCACCGCCAGGCGACGACGGCGGCGGAACGCCGTTGCGGCAGCGACGCTATGGTTTTTGCCAAAAGGCCGCGCTATTCCTTGGCCGCCGGGGGATCCGCATGGCCGAGGAACAAAAGGGATTTCGCCTGTCGCGGCGGTTGCTGCTGGGGGCGGCCGTCTTTGGCGGCGCCGTGCTGTGGGGCGGCACCACCGTGGCGCGGCTGGCGCGAGGCCCGTCAGGGCCGAAGAACACCGGACGCATCGCCGATGTAGACGGCATCGCGCTGCCGCTGAAGCCGATCGCGAGCCCGCCCGCCTTCGATCCGTCGCTGCCCTGGCTGGTCAAGGGCGGCGACATCAACGATGCCAGCGGCCTGTCGAGGACGCCGGTCTATGGCGTCGTCGAGGTCAGCGAGGAAGAGCATATCGCCAAGGCGCTCGCCTTCGCGCGCGCCAACGGGCTGAAAGTGTCGCTGGCGGCCATCCGCCATTCGATGGGCGGGCATGCTTTCGACGACAATGCGCTGGTTCTGGATCTGAGAAAGTTCAACAAGGTTACGGTGGACGCCGCGGCCAAGACCATGACCTTGCAGCCGGGCGCGTGCTGGCACGACATCCAGACCATGCTGCATCCGCGTTTCGCGGTGAAGGCGATGCAGTCGACCGACATCTTTTCAGTCGGCGGTTCGCTGTCGGTGAACGCGCATGGCATGGACCATCAGGCGGGCTCGGTGGCCGGCTCCATCCGTTCGATGCGGGTGATGCTGGCCGACGGATCGGGGATCATCTGCTCGCCAACCGAAAACATCCAGCTGTTCCGACATGTCGTCGGCGGCTACGGTCTGTTCGGGGTGGTGCTAGAGGCGACGCTCGATATCGTCGACAATGCCGTCTACCGCACCTCGCGCGAGATCATCAGATCCGACGATTTCCCGAAATTCTTCGCCGAGGTGCTGGAGCCGAACAAGGACATCGGCCTGTTCTACGGGCATCTGTCGACCGCGCCGGGCAATTTCCTAGAGGACATGATCGTCTACCGCTACGATAGAGTGGCGGAGCAGCCGCCGGGCGACCAGCCGGCGCTCGGCGAACCCGATGGCGTCGGCCTGAAGCGGGTGATCATGAACATGGCCAAATGGGGCAGCGCGTTCCAGGAACTGAAATGGTTCACCGAAAAGACGCTGGAGCCGAAATTCGAAAGCTGCACGGTGCCGCGTAGCTCGGCGCTTGCCCAGGGCGAGGCCTGTCTCGTCACCCGCAACAACCCGATGCACGATTCGGTGCCGTATCTGTTCAACGACCTGATGAGCGAGACCGACATACTGCACGAATATTTTATTCCTCGGGCGAGCTATAATCCATTCATCGCGGAAGCGCGCGAGATCCTGCGCAACCAGGATCTGCCGGTGCTCAACGCCTCGGTGCGCATCGTCCACAAGGAGGACGTGGCGCTGACCTACGCGCCGGAGCCGGCCTATTCGCTGGTGCTCTACATCAACCAGCCGGCCGATGCCGATGGCAATGCCAGGATGCGGGCGCTGACGCGGGCGCTGATCGACGTGACGATCAAGCATGGCGGGCGCTTCTTCCTGCCCTACCAGCTGCACTATACGGCCAAGGAATTGCTGGCGTCATATCCCGAACTTCCGGCCTTCCTGACGGCAAAGCGGTACTATGACCCGACGGAATTGTTTTCCTCGACGTTCTACCGTGTCATCAAGGCGCTGAGCGGGACGGTGTAGACGGGCGGCACGCGGGCCGGCCTACAGGCCCGTCGGCATCAGCCCCGCCAGCCAGTTCACGGAGCGTTTTGCCGCGTCGGCGGTTGCCGAGGCGGCGCGGCCGAGATCGGTCTTGACCACGGCGTAGCCGTTCTTCGTGCGATAGAGCACGCCGGTTCCGCCGTCGACCACCTGTTCATAGGCGACGGGTCGGGCAGCGGCCGCGTCCAGGGCCGTCGTCGGCGATCCGACCGGCACGCTCGGCCGATGGCTGAGCTCCGGCGGCAGCGGGCTTTCCGTCCTGACGGCCCGGCTGGCGGGCTTCAGTTCCGGGCCCGACGCGATCGCGGCCAGGTGCGAGGAGGACGCCGAGCCTTTCGCGCGGCAGATGCCGGACACCAGCGGATAATTGAAATTGCGCTCGTGCAGGATCTGGCTCTTCATCGCCGCTTCGCAATCGGCGATGGTCGACCACTTGGCCGGCGTCTCGCCGATATATTCGCACAGCTTGGCGTCGCAGTCGCAGCCGACAATGGTCATGGCGACAAGGGCGGTCTTGATCACGGTCTCGTCCCTTCGAGATGCCCCCCGGCAGCCCGGTGAGGCATGTCACGCCTTCAGGCCGACATGCGATCTTCCATTGCGCGCGAACAAGGCGGGATTTTGCCGCGATTGTGGAATGAGCATGACGGCTCGCTGATCCTGACCAGGCGTGGCTGAAAAGCCTCAGTAGTCGTAGACGTGTTCGAGCCTGGCGCCGGCCTTGATCAGCGACGGCAGCACCAGATGCAGCTTGCGCACGGCCACGACCATGCCGGTGCGGCGCGTCGAGGGGTCCGCCGGCAGCGGATAGCTGAACAGGATGCGCATGCCTTCGGGAATGGCGATCGAATCGGTCGACAGCACCGTTACCATGATCTCGTCATTGCCGCCGATCTCGACAAAGGAGACTCCCTTATCGATCAGCCGCGGGATCATGTCGGTGAACACCTGATAGCGCTTGGTGACGAAGACGGTGCCGTCCGCGCCGTAATCGCGTTCCAGCAAGGTGTCGGGCTCGTTGCGGGTGGCTTCGCCGACCGGCCCCCTGGCCCAGACATGGACATCGAGGAAGGCCGGGTCGGAGGTCGCGGCAAGCGCCTTGGTGATCAGGTCGGCATAGCCTTGCTTGATGGTGTCGGCGAGACCGAAGGCAAGCTTGCGTTCGCTGGTGCGGATGGAACTGTCACCAGGCGCCGGCTGCACCGCGAACAGCCCGGCGCGCTTCTCGGCATAAGGGAACTGGTACCACGGCACCTGATCGAGGAAAGAAGCATACTCCGCAGCCACCTTGGCCTGGTAGATGTCGGCCGCCGTGCGCTTGGCTGACGTCGCCTCGGTGATGCGACCGACCGTGTTCTCATAGGCCCATTGCAGGATATGCTCGATCGAATGGCTGGTGCCGATGATGACCAGCATCTGGTGGTTGGCGTAGTTGAACCTGTAGGGAGAACTGGCGCGGATCACCGTGGCATAGTCTTGCCAGAAGCGGCCGACATAGGACCAATAGGGAAAGCCGCTCGGCTGGTCCTTGGCGACGAAACCGGCATATTCGCGCGCGGCGTAGACGATCGCCCATTCCGGGTAGGTGAGGAAGGTCGACTCCTCCGGCCGCTGGTAGCCGGGGATTTCGGCGCGCACCTTGTCGGCCAGTGCCTTGGGCGGCGCGCCGTCGGCAATGCCTGGCAGCGGCGTCCTGTCGAGCGCCGGCGTCGTCAGGAAGCCATAGGCCAGCCCGGCGATCGGGATCAGGATGACGATGACGATCAGCCAGAGGATCGCCTTGACGATGCGCTTTATCAAGCGGAACAGGAACATGGCCCGTCAGGCCGTGGCGAAGTGGTCGTAGATGCGCTTCGACAGCCAGAAGCCGATATAGACGGCGATGCCGCCAATGACGATGTGCGGCAGGTTGGCGAAGAAGCGGGCAGGGAATTCGATGTCGTTGAGGGAGCGGAAGCCGTTGATGAAGATACCGGCATCGAGGCAGCCTGAGCCGGTGATCAGCCCGAGCACGCCGTCGAACAGGTAGACCGAGCCGAACAGCTTGAAATAGAACACCGCCTGGCGATGCGAGATGAAGGCGGCGGCCAACGCCCAGACGCCGGAGAAGGCGTGCAGCAGGTCGTCGTACCATTGCAATGAGAACAGGCCGAACAGATTGCCGTCCGCATCGTTGAAGGCCGGAATGTAGCCGATGGCCACGACGCCGAAGAACAAGAACGCGTAGGCGACTGCAAGCTTCTGGATCAGCGTCATGAAGTATCCCCCTTCTACGAGCCCATTTGTAAACGCTACTCTGCCAGCCGCCTGACGCGGTTTTCTGCGCTTCCGCGTTCTACTGCACCGCAGTAGAACTGTGCTCACGGACCCAAAGGTCCGCTGTGCTTCGGTTCTCGAAAACCACGCCATCCGACTCGGCAGAGCGCGTTTTCAAACGGGCTCTGACGACGTCGAACGTTAGCTGATTTTGCCGCCGGTTGCAGCCCCAACCGGAAACACCGTAAAAATTGCGTGGGAGAGCCAAAAGACAGTCGGCGCCGGGATTTCTCCCAGCGCCTCCCTGTCAGATCAGAACACGGTCGCGGCAGCAACTTCCGTAAAGTCGTCGCGCCATGCCGGCCTTGATTTTGACGGTCCTGCCAGAAGCCACCCGAGAGCAGCATCCGTTCCAGACCACGCCGGTCTTGGCCCTTGCGGGCCTTTGCCCTGCGTGCCATCGAAGGTTTTTGCCGTCCTTCATGGCAGCATCGGTCCGCCGTCGGCGTTGGCACGCTTTCCGCGGCCCCGTAGGTCTCGGCTTCCGTCCCTTGAACAAGCAAGCCTGCTCTCGTTCCGGGCCGTACGGGCCTCAGGAAATCCGCCTTTCACTTCGCCTTTCGGCTTGATGATCGGTAGCCGCCTGAGATGGGTTCAACTTACGCCGGGTAAGGGGTTTGGGGAATGGCCGCGCCCCTGTGGATAGCGGGATTATCGGGGACCAATGCCAGAAGCCAGGGAAGTTCAAGCGCGAAGGCCTTAGACAGCCTGCCCCGCGCTTTTTAGCATCCATGGCCGAACGCGCCCTTGCTCCGCCGGCCGGTACGAGTTTGAATGCCGGCAAAGGATCGGGCATCCAGGTCCGGCGCCGGGGAGGGCGAAACTTGAAGGTCGGGGTGGTGCTCAATCCGATTGCCGGCGGCGGCCGGCTGAAACGGCATTGGCCTGACGTCGCCGCCGCGCTGAAAAAACACTTCGGCGATTTCGAACTGCGCGAGACGCAGGCCGAAGGCGACGCCGAGCGGCTGGCGCTCGATCTCGCTGCAAACGGCTTCGATCTGGTGATCGCGGCCGGCGGCGACGGCACGGCGAGCGAGGTGGCCGACGGCTTGCTGCAGGTCCGCGAGGAGGGCGGCAGGACGACCGAGCTCGGCCTGCTGCCGTGCGGCACCGGCATCGATTTCGCGCGTGGCCTCGGCCTGCCGAAGGAGATCGGCGCGACGCTGGAACGGATTGCCGGGGCGAAGGCCATGGCGGTCGATGCCGGCCGCATCTGCTATATCGACGACCATGGCGCGCTGGCCAGCCGCCACTTCATCAACATCGCCAGCCTTGGTCTGTCGGGCGCCACTGATCGCGCCGTCAATGCCGACAAGCGCAAGGGCAGGATGTCGGCCAAGGCGCTGTTCCTGTGGCGCACCGTGGTCGAGTTCATCCGCTACCGCTTCCAGGACGTGCGGATCACAGTCGATGACGGCGACGCGGTCGAGGCGCGCATGGCGCTGGTGGCGGTGGCCAACGGCAAATTCTTCGGCGGCGGCATGATGATCGCGCCCGATGCGGAACTGACCGATGGACAGTTCGACATCGTCATCCTGCGCGCGGCGGGCAAGCTGAAGCTGATCTGGGACATCCGCCTGCTCTATGGTGGGCGGCACCGCAACCATCCAGCGATCACCATCCTGCGCGGCAGGAAAGTGGTTGTCGAACCGCTCGGCGACGTCGAGAAGAATGGCGCGCTGGTCGACATAGACGGCGAGTCACCGGGGCGCATACCCGCCACCTTCGAGATCCTGCCTGGTGCGTTGCTGGTGAGATATTGAATCAAGGCACAGCCCGGCGGTGGAGCGTCTCAACGTCGTCATCCCAGGGCGAAGCAGGAGCGAAGCTCCGTCGCGGAGACCCTGGGATCCATGCCGTGATATTGGCCGAAGAGTGCGGCGGAGCCGAAATCAGCACCGTTGCAGCGCCTTGATGTTACGGGATGGATCCTCGGGTCAAGCCCGAGGATGACGAAAGGAAGGGGTGTCTCCCGCCAATCGCCGAGCCATGCAGTCCGATCGAAACTCTCGCCCGAGAAACCGGTCGAGATGCTGCAGCTCTGATTCAAATTGTTGCCGCTATGATTCTAGATGCTCGCCCAACATCTTGATTTTATTTGCTAGTTCATATTTCCAGCCTGGCCGGAAAGCCCGGCGCGCGCAGGTCGGTGCCGACGGTATCTTCAAGCAATTTGACGATCCGGGTCGACCAGGCATCGCCGCCATAAGCCGCCTTGCCTTGCTCGAAGATCGCGTTGACGCGCGACGCCAGATCGAGCGGCACGCCGGATTGTTCGGCCATGGTCAGCGCAAAGCCAAGGTCCTTCAGCGCAAGGTCCATGGTGAAGCCGATATCGTAGGAGCCGTTCAGCACCAACTGGCTTTCGGTCTCGTGGACGAAGCTGTTGCCTGAAGACGCGACGATGGCGTGGTAGGATTGCGCGAGGTCGAGCCCGCCTTGCTTGGCCAGCATCAGCGCCTCGCCGGCGGCGACCAGATGGATGAAGGCCAGCATGTTGGTGATAACCTTGATCACCGCCGCCGAGCCGATCGGGCCCATCAGGAACGACTTGGCGCACATCGCTTCGATGGCCGGGCGGTGACGCTCGTAGAGGGGGGCGTCGCCGCCGACCAGCGCGGTGATCTTGCCGACCGCCGCCAGATGCACACCGCCGGTGACCGGGCATTCCAGCGTCTCGATCCCCTTGGCCGAGGCGAGGGCGGCCAGCCGCAAAATCTCGTCGCGGCCGTTGGTCGACATCTCGATCCAGGTGCCGCCCCTGGGCAGACCTTCCAGCAATCCGCCCGGGCCGGCCAGCACCGCCTCGCTGACTTTTGGCGAAGGCAGGCAGGTGATGGCATTGCCGGCCCGCGCCGCGGCTTCGGCCGGACTATTGGCGGCCGTCGCGCCGAGCGCGACAAGGCGCTCGACGGCGGCGGGGTCGCGGTCAACGACGGTGACGGCAAAGCCGTTGCGGATCAGGCTGGCGGCAAGGTTGCCGCCGAGATGGCCAAGACCGATGAATGCGTAGCTTTGGCTCACGGCATCAGCGGCGTCTGCATCATCTGCAGATGCAGGTCCTTGCCGGTGTAGGGATGGGCGTCGCAGACCGCCTCGTTGAGCTCGACGCCGAGGCCCGGCTCCTTCGACGGAATGACATTGCCGTCCTGCCATTCGATCTTCTTCTTCAACAGCGTGGCGTGGAAACCGTCCCACTGCTTCAGCGATTCCAGGATGAGGAAGTTGGGCAGCGTCACCGCGAGCTGGATGTTGGCGGCACCGACGACCGGCCCGCAATAGCAATGCGGCGCGACTTGGATGTGATAGGCCTCGGCCATGGCCGCGATCTTCTTGGTTTCCAGAATGCCGCCGGAGCGGCCGAGGTCCGGCTGCAGGATGGTGGCGGCGCGGTTCTCGATGACACGGGCGAATTCGGATTTGGTCGTCAGCCGCTCGCCGGTGGCGATCGGGATCGAAGTCGCGCGGGCGACCTGCGCCATCACTTCGGGCATGTCGGGCGGCACCGGCTCCTCGAACCACAGCGGATCATAAGGCTCGATGGCGCGCGCCATGCGCAGCGCGCCCGATGCCGTGAACTGGCCGTGCGTGCCGAACAGGATATCGGCGCGGGTGCCGACCGCCTCGCGGATCGCCTTGATCATGCGGGTCGAGACATCGATGTCGACGAGGCGCGGCTGATGGCCGTCGAAGGCGGTGTAGGGGCCGGCCGGGTCGAGCTTGACGGCATTGAACCCCTGCTCGACATATTCCAGCGCGCAAGCCGCCGCCATCCCCGGGTCGTTGTAGACATTCCTGCCATCCGGCGCGTCCTCGGAATGGACGCTGCCGGTGTGCGGATAGAGATAGGTGTAGGAGCGCAGCGTCTCGTGAACTTGGCCGCCAAGGAGCTTGTAGACCGGCTTGTTGGCTTCCTTGCCGACGATGTCCCAACAAGCCATTTCGAGTGCGGAAAAACAGCCCATGCCGGTCACGTCGGGGCGCTGGGTGAAGCCGGAGGAATAGGCGCGGCGGAAGAAGTTCTCGATGTCGTGCGGATCGTGGCCGATCAGATAGCGCTCGGCCATGTCCTCGACGAGCTTGGCCGTGACATGGGCGGAGAAGGTGGCGTTGTAGGCCTCGCCATAGCCGACCACGCCGCCATCGGTGGTGAGCTTGACGAAGATGAAATACTTGCCGCCGATGCCGGGTGGCGGGTTGCCGACAACCCAGGTCTTGACGTCGGTGATCTTCATGTGTGGTCCTCCAGAACCAGTTCGGCGCCCTTCCACCCGGTCATGACCGAGGCGGCGTTGGTGTTGCCGGTGATGTTGTCGGGAAAGATCGAGGCGTCGATGATGCGCAAGCCTTCGAGCCCGTGCGCCTTGAGGCGCGGATCGACGACGGAGCGCGAGGGATCGGGTCCCATGCGGCAGGTCGAGACCGGGTGATAGACGGTGCCGGAGCGTTTCCTGAAATCGGTGATCAGGTCGGCGTCGGACCGGATCGACGGACCGGGCAGCACCTCTTCGGCGATGATCTCGGCCATGGCGGGCATCGAGGCGATCTTGCGCACGAATTTCACCGCCGACAGCATTTCGTCGACATCGGCATTGGTGGAATAGGCGTTGGCGACGATCTTGGGATAGTCGAGCGGATTGCTGGAGCGGATCATGATCTCGCCGCGGCTCGATGGCCGGCAGTTGGACAGGCCGATGGAGAAGCCCGGCCACGGATCCGGCGTCAGGATCGGCCGCTCGCCGTTCTTCGGGATGAGGGTCGAGAAGGCCTGGAAATAGAGCTGCATGTTGGGGCGCGAGAAGGCCGGATCGGTGCGGAAGAAGCCGCCGCCATGGTTCATCGACAGCGACAGCGGCCCGGAGCGGGTCAGGATGTACTGCATGCCGACCAAAAGCTTGCCCCACCAGGGACGCAGGATCTGGTTCAGCGTCGGCAGCTTGCCCTTGAAGGTGTAGTTGATGCCGACATGGTCCTGCAGATTGGCGCCGACATTCTCGTTGGCATGCACGACCGGGATGCCCAAGCCTTCAAGCAGCGCCGCCGGACCCACCCCGGAGAGCTGCATGAGCTGCGGCGAGTTGATCGAACCCGCGGACAGGATGATTTCGCGGCCGGCGCGGGCCGTCCTGGTCTGACCGTTCTGCAAATACTCGACGCCGACGGCGCGCTTGCCTTCGAACAAGACGCGGCTTGCCAGCGCGTTGGTCTCCACGCGCACATTGGCGCGCTTCATCGCCGGGCGCAGGAAGGCACGGGCGGCCGACATGCGCCGGCCGTTCTTGGTCGAGATCTGGTAGATGCCGACGCCTTCCTGGGCAGCACCATTGAAATCGGGGTTGAGCGGCAGACCGGCCTGCTGGCCTGCGGTGAGATAGCGCTTCGTCAGCGGGTGGACGGCATCGGTGGTGTCGCTGATGTGCAGGGGACCGCCGCTGCCGCGCCATGCGTCGGCGCCGGCTTCATTGTCCTCGAGCGCCTTGAAGGCCGGCAACAGATCGTCATAGCCCCAGCCGGGATTGCCGGCGGCGCGCCAGTCATCGAAGTCTTCGCGGGCGCCTCTGATCCAGACCATGGCGTTGATCGAGCTCGACCCGCCAAGCAGCTTGCCGCGCGGCCAGTGGTCGACATTGCCGCCGAGGCCGGGATCCGGCTCGGTCTTGTAGTTCCAGTTCACCGTGGGATCGAAGAAGGTCTTGCCGTAGCCGAGCGGCATCTGCACGTAGAAGCGCCGGTCGCTGCCGCCGGCTTCCAGCACCAGCACCGAGAAGCGGCCCGAAGCCGACAGTTTGTCGGCCAGAACCGAGCCGGCCGAGCCGGAGCCGACGATGATGAAGTCATAGGTCTGCATGATGAAAATGGCGGCTCCGGAAATCTGGCGCAGCCTAGACGCCATGGGTTCGCCGCGTCGCCGCGCCTTCCGGCATCGGTTGTGAAAAAAGCGACTGGTATACCGGCCGGCTTTCGGGGAATGCCGACAATCGCGCTTGATATGCATGGGGTCGACGGACTATGCGGATAGCATCATTTCGGCATGATTTTTTCCGATAAGTCTGCAACTTTTCGGAATCATGCCCCTGGCCACTCCGCGCAAAGGCAGGAGAACCCATGCGTGTCCTGTCGGATGCTTTCATTCCCGAACTGCCGGGCTATTACAAAGGCAAGGTCCGCGAGAATTACGACCTGGCCGACGGCAGGCGTATCATCATCGCCACCGACCGTCTCAGCGCCTTCGACATCATTCTGACCTCGATCCCGTTCAAGGGAGAGATCCTCACCCGGACGGCGCGGTACTGGTTCGAGGAAACCGCCGACATCTGCCCGAACCATGTGCTGGAATATCCCGACCCCAACGTCGTCGTCGGCACAAGGCTCGACATACTGCCGGTCGAGATCGTCGTGCGCGGCTATCTGGCGGGGACCACCAGCACCTCGATCCTGACCCGCTACCGACGCGGCGAACGGGACATGTATGGAATGCGCCTGCCAGACGGCCTGCGCGACAATGAGAGGCTGGCCGAACCGGTCATCACGCCGACCACCAAGGCGGCCGACGGCGGCCATGACGAGCCGCTGTCCAGGGCCGAGATCCTGGAGCAGGGCCTGCTTACGCAGGAGCAGTGGGACACGGTTTCGGATTATGCCTTGAAGCTGTTCGCCCGCGGCCAGGCGCGCGCAGCCGAACGCGGCCTGATCCTGGCCGACACGAAATACGAATTCGGCACAGACAAGGACGGGACGATCATTCTCGCCGACGAAATCCACACGCCCGACAGCAGCCGGTACTGGATCGCGGCGAGCTACCAACAGGCGCTGGCTGATGGCACGCGGCCGGAGAGCTTCGACAAGGATTTCATCCGCTCATGGGTGACGGCGCGCTGCGATCCCTACAAGGACCCGATCCCGAGGATTCCGGACGAGATCGTCGAACAGGCCTCTGGGGTGTATGCCCAGGCTTACGAGGCGATCACCGGCAAGGCATTCGTTCCAGACATTTCCGGGGATACGGTTCTCGACCGCATCCGCGCTAACCTTGCACGTTATTTCTGAGAGGTGCGATCCCAGGAACCGCGTTCCTCGGCGATTGGAGGAAACCCTCCCTGACACCCGAAGCCGCTGAAAATCCGGCACAATCGGGCGAATGCAGGGTTAGCCTATGGCCTTGGGGCGAGGAAACAGCAGCCGCCGCGCGTTGACCTATTCCCGTAGCGGCGATACGGGATCGATGACCATCACTGCTTGAGGATTCTGCCCATGGTGCAGTACGCGGACGGACGGCCGATCGGAGACCTGACGCTGCGCACCCTGGCCATGCCTTCGGACGCCAATGCCGCCGGCGACATTTTCGGTGGCTGGGTGATGGCGCAGATGGATCTTGCCTGCGGCATCCGCGCCGCCGAGCGCGCCAGGGGCCGCGTGGTGACGGCGGCGGTCAAGGAGATGTCCTTCGCCAAGCCGATGAAGATCGGCGACACGCTGTGCATCTACACCCATGTCGAACGCGTCGGCCGCACCTCGATGACGCTCAAGGTCGAGGCCTGGGCGCAGCGCTACCTTTCCGACCTGATGGAAAAGGTGACGCACGCCGATTTCGTCATGGTGGCGCTCGACGGCGAGGGCAAGCCGAAGGTGGTTCCCGCCGAGAGCTGATTCGACACCGCCAAGCCCGGGCATTTGTAACATCGCCCGAGCGAAGCGATGCGTTCAGCGACATGCTGCCGTTGCCTTCCAAGCGCAATTCTCCCGGGCACCGGAGGAAGACAATGCGTCAACACCTGTTGAACGGCTGGCTTGCGGCGGCTCTCGTGGCCTTGGTCTGCCTGCTCGGCATAACCGCTTACGCCGAAGTCAAACAGGACCTTGGGCGCACTGCCTGCCTGCATGACACCACGGATGCGAAGCAGCGAACAGCGACGTGCACACTCTGCAGCCAGACGCCTTGCTTGGCGCGAAGAGCCTGACTGGCTGCCGTTGGAATGCGGTTATCGTCGAGAGGGGGGCCGGGCGCGTCGGGCCGGCATCGAGCGCCATGGACTATTTCCAAGTCGCTTTCAGGGAACCGTGACTTCGCCTGGGCAGCTAGAGCCGCTCAGTGCAGGTCCCGAATCCCTTGCCGCGCATGGGCTTCAGGCGTGCATGTCGTCGAATCTGGCGCGTGCCGACTGGACACGCTGGGTGTTCTTGCGGGCCCATTCGCCGAGCGCGCCGACCGGCACCAGCAACTCGTGACCAAGCTCCGTCAGCTCGTAATCGACGCGCGGCGGAATGGTCGGAAACACCTTGCGCGTGACGAAGCCGTCACGCTCCAGGCCGCGCAAGGTGGTGGTCAGCATCTTCTGGGAGATGCCGCCGACGGCGGCGCGCAATTCGTTGAAACGCAGCGGTCCGCCGCCCAGCTTGCCGACCACGAGCACGGTCCATTTGTCGCCGACGCGCTGCAGGATTTCCGACACGGCGCGGCAGTCCTCGGTGTTATGCGGGTGCCTCAGTAACAAAAACGTGCCTCCTTGCGCATCAAATTGTCAGTATCACATATAGCGCCGGTATCCAAACGATACCAAAAATTCCCGCAAGGAGAGCCCCTTATGTCCAAGCCCAAAATCGCCATTGTCATCGGTTCGACGCGCGCCGCCCGCTTCGCCGACGTGCCGACGCAGTGGATCGCCAAGATCGCCAAGGCACATGCCGACATCGATGTCGAAATTGTCGATCTGCGCGACTTTCCGCTGCCCTTCTTCGATGAGGTCGCCTCCTCCGCCTGGGCGCCGTCGCAGAACGAAGTCGCACAGCGCTGGCAGAAGAAGGTCGCCGGATTCGACGGCTTTATCTTCACCGCCGCCGAATACAATCACGGCCCGACGGCCGTGCTGAAGAATGCGATCGACTACGCCGCCAACGAATGGAACAAGAAGCCGGCCGGCTTTGTCGGCTATGGCAGCGTCGGTGGCGCCCGCGCCGTCGAACAGCTTCGTCTCCACGCCGTCGAATTGCAGATGGCGCCGGTCAAGTCCGCAGTCCATATCGCCTGGGGCGATTTCCTCGCCGTGCGCCAGGGCGAGAAGAAGCTCGAAGATCTCGAGCACCTGAATCAGGCCGCCACCGCGCTGGTCAACGACGTCGCCTGGTGGGCCAAGGTGCTGAAGGCCGCCCGCGCCGCCGACGCCATCGCCGGAGAAGCCCAGGCGGCCTGATCCGCCGGATCGGATTGTCCTCCCAAGGGATACGGGGCGGCGCTTGCGTCGCCCTTTTTTCGTTGGCGGCGTTCTTGCAAAGAACTTGGCCGCGGAGGGCCAGCTAAAGGTCCCGATCGGCGGCCGCCGTGGCACGGGCGAGCAGCAGGGCGCGTTCCCTGTCATTGCCGGTCAATTGGGCGGCGTGGCGGAACGCGGCACTGGCTTCCGCCCGATGGCCGAGCTTCTCCAGGAGGTCGCCGCGCACCGTTGGCAAGAGATGCGAGTCCTTCAGGCGCGGCTCGTCCTTCAGCGCCTCGACGATGGCGAGGCCTTGCGCCGGGCCGAACGCCATGCCGGCCGCCACGGCGCGGTTGATTTCGACGATGGGCGAGGGGACCGAGAGCGCAAGCGCCTGATAGTAGGCCGATATCGCGATCCAGTCGGTGTCCGCGGCGGTGACCGCGCGCGCGTGGCAGGCCGCGATCATCGCCTGCAGCAGATAGGGGCCGGGCGCCGATGTCAGGGCCATGGCGCGGTTCAGGCCGTCGAGGCCGCTCCGGATGAGCGACCAGTCCCACCGGCCGCGGTCCTGGTCGAGCAGCAGGATCGGGTCGCCCATGTTGTCGGTGCGGGCGGCGAAGCGCGAGGCATTGAGCTCCATCAGCGACACCAGCCCTTGCACCTCGGGCTCGTCAGATATCAGCGCCGCCAGCGAGCGGCCGAGGCGCAGCGCCTCGCCGCATAGATCGGCACGCAGCCAGTCCGGTCCCGCGGTGGCCACATAGCCCTCGTTGAAGATGACATAAACCACCTCCAGCACAGCCGTGAGGCGTTCGCGGCGCTCTTCCGCGCGCGGGGTCTCGAACGGGACGGCGGCATCGCGAAGGCCTCGCTTGGCGCGCACGATGCGCTGGGCGGCGGTGGCTTCGGACACCAGGAAGGCGCGGGCGATCTCCGGCGTCGACAGCCCGCCCAAGAGCCGCAAGGCAAGCGCGGCACGCTGCTCGGCGGGCAGGACGGGATGGCAAGCGGTGAAGATCAGCCGCAAAAGGTCGTCGTCGATATCCTCGTCGAGCGCCGCCTCGATGTCGGGCATCTCGCGCTCCAGCTCGGTCAAGTCGACGGCGAGTTCGCGATGCTTGCCGTCGATCATGGTGGTGCGGCGCAGCCGGTCGAGTGCCCGGTTCCTGGCGACCTGCGTCAACCAGGCGGCCGGATTGCGCGGAATGCCGTCGCGAGGCCAGCGCTCGAGCGCCAGCAGGAAGGCGTCCTGCGCGATTTCCTCGGCCAGTCCGATATCCCTGATGGTACGTGCCAGCCTGGCGGTGAGCTTTGGCTGCTCGATCCGCCAGACGGCCTCGATGGTTGCGCTGGCCGTCAACCCTTCAGCTCGCCAAAGCCTTCCGCCACCTTCTGGACGTCCTCGGGAAATTCGCTCATTTCGAAAACCTGGCGGATTTCGATCACGTCATTCTCCCCGGCGGGGCAGCGGCGAGCCCATTCGATGGCCTCGTCGCGCGAGCGCACGTCGATCACCCAGTAGCCGCCGAGAACTTCCTTGACCTCGGCGAAAGGACCGTCGACGACCACAGGCTTGCCGCCCTTGTAGCTGACCCGCGCTCCGGAGGATGGCGGATGCAGCCCGTCAAGCGCCAGCAGCACGCCGGCTTTCTTCAGCTCGAGATTGTATTTCATCATCCCTTCCACGGCCTCGGCGCCGGGCCTGACATCGGGCGTCGCCTGCGCGTAGCCGGCGGGGATCATCAGCATCATGAACCGCATGGTCTTTCTCCTTGTTGGGGTTGGTTCAATCATATGACGAACGGGCAACGACGGAATCGACACGCGCGAAGAAAATTCAAGCCCCGATCACTCCGGCAGCAACGTGGACCGCCATATCGGCGGGGCTGCCATCTGGCCCCGCCGGTCCGCCCTGATATATCCGGCTGCGATCCGTCACATGAGGGGCCTCGTGAAGTCATCCAGCCTGGCAGGCGCCGTTTCTCCCATGATCCCGGTGCTTGTCTGCGCGCTTGGCATCTTCCTGCTGTCGGGGATGGACGCGGCGATGAAGGTCCTGGTCCTTGCCGTCGGCGTCTACAACACGGTGCTGTGGCGCAGCATGCTCGCGACCGTGGTTGCCGGCGCCGGCTGGTCGGCGGGACCGCGCACGCTGCCCACGCCTTCCGTGCTCAGGCTGCATGCGCTGCGTGCCGCGGTCGTCGGCTTTGTCCTGCTGTCCTTCTTCTGGGGGCTTGCCCGGCTGCCGCTGGCGGAGGCGATCGGGCTCAGTTTCGTGGCGCCGCTGTTCGCCCTGCTGCTGGCGGCGTTGCTGCTCGGCGAACGCATACAGCGTCAGGCGATCTGGGCTTCGCTGGCCGGCATTGCGGGCGTCGCAATCATCGTCGGTGGACAGTTCGGGCAGACAAGCCATGCCAGGGATGCCTTGCTCGGCACGGCGGCGGTGCTGGTGTCGACGGTGTTCTATGCCTACAATCTGATCCTTGCGCGGCAGCAGGCGCTGGTGGCCAAGCCGATCGAGATCATGCTGTTCCAGAACCTTTGCGTGGCGGTCTTCCTTGGTCTCGCGTCACCCTGGCTGGCCATTACCCTGCCGCGCGAGCTCTGGCTTCCGCTCGCCGGCGTGACGGCGCTGTCGCTCGCCGGCCAATTCCTGATGAGCTGGGCCTATGCGCGGGCGGAAGCGCAGTATCTGATCCCGACGGAATACTCCGCCTTCATCTGGGCGATCGCACTTGGCTTCCTCTTCTTCGACGAGGCGGTGACCTGGACCACGCTGGCGGGAGCGGGTCTCATCGTCACCAGTTGCCTGATCGCGGCACGCTCAAATCCCAGGCTTGCCGAGCCGATCGAAGCCGCTCCCTGATGGCCTAAGCTTCCCGCCCACCATGCGCCGAGGAGGGAGGCTGATGGGCTCGGACGGGTAGCCGTCATCTAAGTAGATCATTCATCTAAGTAGATCCTTTGCAATTTCTAGTTTATACACCATTTTACTAAATATCTTTGCTTAAGCGCCGCTCTTTTCCCGGACAATAAGTATATGTCTTCCGAAAGATCGATGTTATGGTGGATTGTGTAATGATTCCCCGGAACGAAATCGTTCCTTTCAGCATTGATCCGACGTGGCCATCCGGAAGTCCGTAAGCGAACGGTTCGAGGCGGCCATGCCTCACGAGGAGGATGTATCCGATGAGCTTCTTCGTCAACGCCGTGGGTGTTCCTCTTCCCTATAGCGGTACGTCCAACCACTGGTTCTCGGCGCCTGGGGCCGGGCCCGACTTGTATGGCAGCGCGGGAAATGACTCGTTTTACGGAGCGGGCAATCTCAACGTCACCATGCATGGCGGCACGGGCGATGACATCTATTACCTCTATGGGGCGGGCAACAAGGTGGCCGAGGGCGCCGGGGCAGGCATCGACACGATCAGCACGTGGATGAGCTACAAGCTCCCCGCCAATGTCGAGAACCTCATCGTCACAAACCCCAACAACTACGCTTTTGGAAACGGCTTGGACAACATCATCACCGCCAAGGCCGGGCACCAGACGATCGACGGCGGCGCGGGAAACGACGTGCTGATCGACGGCGGCGGCGGTTACGACACGTTCGTCATCTCGAAAGGCAATGGCAGCGACCTGATCGCCAATTTTTCCGCCACCGACACCGTCCGCCTCAATGGCTATGGTTTCACGTCGTTCGATGCCGTTCACTCAAACCTGATCCAGGCGGGATCGAACGTGCTGCTGAACCTCGGATCCGGCGAGATCCTCGAGTTCAAGGACACGACCATCGACAAGCTGCAGCCCAACCAGTTCGAATTGCCGATCGACATGTCCGGCATGAAGCTGTCCTTCAGCGACGATTTCAACGCGCTCAATCTTCATAACGCCCAGGGCGGCACGTGGGATACCAACTTCTCATGGGGAGCGCCGAACGGCAGCACATTGACCAGCAATGGCGAGCTGCAATGGTACATCGACGCCAATTACGGGCCGACGAGTTCCGTCCACCCGTTCAGCGTGAATAACGGCGTGCTCACCATCACCGCCGCGCAGGCACCGGCCGACATCAAGCCCCTGATCAACAACTACGAATACACGTCAGGTATCCTCAATACGCACAGCACCTTCTCACAAACCTACGGCTATTTCGAAATGCGCGCCGACCTGCCCGAGAACGCCGGCGCCTGGCCCGCCTTCTGGCTGCTGCCGGCAGACGGCTCGTGGCCGCCGGAACTGGATGTGGTCGAGACGCGCGGGCAGGACCCGAACTCGTTGATCATGACGGCGCATTCGAATGAAACGGGAACCCACACCAAGGTGACGTCGACGGTAAACACCATGGATACCGCCGGCTTCCACACCTATGGGCTGCTGTGGACGCCGGACAAGCTCGTCTGGACTTATGACGGTGTCCAGGTCGCGGAAGCGGCGACGCCATCCGATATGCACAAGCCCATGTACATGCTGGCCGATCTCGCGGTCGGCGGTCTTGCCGGCGCGCCTCCCGATCATCTGGCGACGCCTGCCGAGATGAAGATCGACTATATCCGCGCCTATACGCTGGACAACGCGCCGGCGAGCGCTTTGCACACCACCACCAGCACCGCCACGCATAGCATCGCCAGCAGCACGCTGCACGGCGGTTCCGAATTCGGGGGCCACGCGTAAGGGCCGGGATCATGCAGCGGCGGGAAATGCGGAAATGACTGGACCGTCCGGCCTGCGTCCGGTCTTCCTGCGCGCTATCGCCGATGTCGGCGTTTTCTCGCTGCTGATCAACATCCTGCTGTTGGTGATTCCGCTCTACCTGCTGCAGGTGTATGACCGCGTGCTGCCGTCCTCCAGCGTCGAGACGCTTGTCTATCTGTCAGCTATCGCGGTGCTCGCGCTCGCCTTCCTCGGGCTGCTGGACGCGATCCGCGCCGTTTACACGCAGCGCGTCGCGGCGACCGTCGACCGCAAGCTGGGTGCCAGCACCTTCGCCGTTTCGCTCGGCGCGAGATATGCCGGCGGCCTGTCGCCGCTGCGCGATCTCGCTTCGGTCTGCGCCTTCATCAGGTCACGCGGCGTGGCGGTGCTGTTCGACCTGCCTTTCGCCCCTGTCTTCCTCGCCTTGCTCTATCTCATCCATCCGGTGCTGTTCTGGGTGACGGTCGCCGGCGCGGTGCTTCTGCTATTCCTCGTCGTGGCCAACCAGCTTGCGATCGGCAGGAACGATGCCTTGTCCGCGGAGCGTTCGGCGTTGGCCAGCCAGGCGGAACAGGCCTTTGCCCGCAATGCCGAGACGCTGCGAGCCATGGGCATGGTGCGGAATGCCTCGCTGGTCTGGGGACGGCACGTGGCGGCGGCGCTCACTTTCCATGACCGTTCCTCGAGCGCCAACGCCATCTTCAGCGGCGCCTCGCGGGCGCTGCGCATGATGCTGCAACTGGCGATCCTCGGCGCCGGCGCATGGCTGGTGCTGCAGGGTCAGATGACGGCCGGCATGATCTTCGCCTCCTCGCTGGTGTCGTCGCGCGCGCTGCAGCCGCTCGACCAGCTGATCGGCGCCTGGCGGCAGATCGCCGACGCGCGGCGGGCGTGGGCGCGGCTGGAAAAAGCGCTCGCAATGCGTCCGACGGAGCCGCGAAAACTGATCCTGCCCGATCCGGCCGGCGCGATTTCCGTGCAGGACGTCTTCTTCATGGCGCCGAACGCCCAACCCGGCACGGAACCCATCCTCAAGCGGCTCAACTTTGCGATCGGCGCGGGCGAAGCGCTGGCCATCGTCGGCCCGAGTGGGGCTGGCAAATCGACACTGGCGCGGTTGCTCGTGGGGGCCGCCCAACCGACCGGCGGCTCAATCAGGATCAACGGCGCCGACCTCAGGACCTGGGACGAGAGCCAGCTTGGAAAGCATGTCGGCTACCTCGCGCAGGAGGTTGAGCTCTTTCCTGGATCGATCGCGCAAAACGTCGCCCGCTTCGACCCGCAAGCGGACGACGCCGCAATCGTCGAGGCGGCAAGGCGCGCCCAGGTGCACGAGCTGATCCTGGCGCAGCGCGACGGCTACCAGACCATGATCGGCCCGTCGGACAGGGCGCTGTCGGGGGGCGAGCGCCAGCGAATCGCCCTGGCGCGCGCCTTCTACGGCAATCCGCGGCTCCTGGTGCTCGACGAGCCCAGCTCCCATCTCGACGGCAGCGGCGAGGCCGCGCTCGAGGCGGTGCTTTCGGCCGCGCGGGCGGCGGGCGTCACGGTCATCGTGATCACCCATCGCCCTTCGATCGCCGCCGCTTGCGACCGCGTGATGCTTTTGCGCGCCGGCATGGTCGAAGCCTTCGGCCCTGCCGACGAGGTGCTGCGGCGCTCGGTGATCGGCAAGGCCCCCCAGCAGAGCACGGTGGTGACCGGGTCATTCGTCCCGACAATCCGCGCGGGTGGCAGTTTCGGATCGTGAGATGACGACACAGAGCCTCGCCTGGGACAGCCAGCCGCGCACCGACATAAGACGCGTGGCCCTGACCGGCTACGTCGCCATAGCGGTGCTGGCGGGCGGCTTCGGCTATTGGGCCGTCAGCGCTCCCTTGTCGGGAGCGGTGATCACGCAAGGCACGATCTCGGCGACCGGCGGAAACATCCGCATCCAGCATCGCGAGGGCGGGATCATCAGGGAATTACCGGTCCATGAAGGCGATCGCGTGCAACAGGGCCAGGACCTGGTCGTGCTGGACCCAACGGCCGCGCAGGCCGAGCTCAACCGGCTGGTGAGGCAGTCGATCGCGCTCAGGGCAAGTGCGGCGCGGCTGGAGGCGGAACGCGACGGATTGGACAGGATGGCGCCCATCACCGAGGCGGCGCCGGCACCTTTCCAGCACGATTTCGAGATCCTGGTTCGCGAACAGCAAAAGGAATTCGACGCCAGGCTGGCCCGGTTCCGGTCGGAAAAATCGATCCTGGCACAACGCGTCGCCATGCATCGGCAGTCGGTGGTGGGGTTGCAGGCCCAGCAACAGGCCATTCAGCAGCAAGCCGACGTCGTGAAGAACGAACTCGGCATCAAGACCGGCCTGCTGGACAAGGGCCTCACCAACCGCACCGAGTACTCCCAGCTGTTGCGCAGCGAGGCCGATCTCGTCGGGCAGGCCGGGGCGTTGGAGGCCAATCTGGCGACGGCCAACACCCAGATCGTCGAGGCCCAGGAGCAGATCGAGCGCCAGACCACGCAACGCGTCGAGGAGGCGCTGACGAAGCTGGACGACGTTCGCTCCAATCTGGCCGATGTCGAGGAGCAGACCAGGGCGGCGGAGGCGGTGCTGCGGCGCACGACGATCAAGGCGCCGGAGGCAGGCATCGTGGTGTCGTCGGCCTATAATTCCAAGGGAAGCGTGATCGCCCCCGGCGAAAAGATCATGGAGATCCTGCCCACGGCATCGGGCCTCGTCGTCGATGCAAGGCTGCGGCCGAAAGACCTCGATCAGGTCCGCGTCGGCCAGCCGGCGAAACTGCGGCTGTCGGCCTTGAATGCGCGGCTCACTCCCGAGGTCTCAGCCACGGTGGCGCAAATCTCAGCGGACCGGCTCATCGACGAGGCAACGCATGAGCCCTATTTCCGCGCCAAGCTGAGGATCGCGGCCGACCTTCCGTCCGGCGTAAAGCCCGAGCAGCTTTATCCCGGAACGCCGGTCGAGGCGTTCATCAACACCGGTGACCGGACTTTCCTGGAGTATCTGGCGCGTCCGATGCTCGATTCCTTCGCCCGCGCCTTCACCGAGCGGTAGAGATCGCGGTCCGCGCAATATATATTGGCCGCCGTCGAGGGCCGCCGGGCCGAACCATGCATATGCCGTCAGCGCACCATCTCACGGTGGCCGCTGGGCAGGCGGGTGGCGATCAGCTTGTCGATGCGGCGGCCGTCGAGGTCCACGACCTCGAAACGCCAGCCCTGCGCGTCGACACATTCGCCGGTCGCCGGCAGATGGTGCATGTGCGACAGCACATAGCCGGCGACGGTCTCGTAGTCGCGGTTCTCCGGCAGGTCGATGCCGAGCACCTCGGCCATCTCGTCGGCCTGCATGTAGCCGGCGAGAAGCCATGAGCCGTCGTCGCGCTGGACGGCGTTTTCTTCCTCGCCGGCCTCGAGATCCGAGCGGAAGACGCCGGTGATGGCTTCTAGGATGTCGGCGGGGGTGACGATGCCTTCGAAGTGGCCGTATTCGTCATGCACCAGCGCCATCGGCACGTCGCTCTCCTTCAGCTTCTGCAACACATCAAGCGCATCGGCCTGGTCGTGCACGATCGGTGCCGCGCGCACATATTTGCGCGGGTCGAGCGCGCGGCCGCCGAGCAGTGCGGCCAGCACGTCGCGCGTCTGGATGACGCCGATCATGGCGTCCACCCCGCCGTCGCCGGCGGGCAGGCGCGAATGCTGGGTGTCCATCAGAAGCTTGCGGATCGTGGCGTCATCGGACTGCAGGTTGATCCAGTCGACATCGGTGCGGGGTGACATGACGGCGCGCACGGCGCGGTCGCCAAGCCGCATGACGCCGGCGATCATGCGCCGCTCGTCGGATTCGATAGTGCCGTGATGCTCGGCCTCGGCGACCAGCATCTTGATCTCCTCGTCGGTGACCTTTTCCTCGCTTTCGCCGCGCTGGCCGAGCAGCCAGAGCACGGCACGGCCCGAAATATCGAGCAGGAAGACCAGAGGGGCCGAGATGGTGGCCAGGATGGTCATTGCCGGCGCCGCCCGTGCCGCGACCCGCTCGGGATCGCGCAACGCGATCTGCTTGGGCACGAGTTCGCCGACAATCAGCGAGGCATAGGTGATGATGGCCACGACGATGCCGACGCCGAGCGGGTCGGCTATGTTCTCGCGGATGCCTGCCGTAGCCAGATATTGCGCCAGTCTCTGGCCGAGCGTGGCGCCGGAAAAGGCACCCGAGAGCACGCCGACCAGCGTGATGCCGATCTGCACGGAGGACAGGAATTTGCCGGGATTGGAGCCAAGCGCCAAAGCGCGGCCGGCACCCTTGACGTTGCGGTCGATCATCGCCTTCAGGCGAGCCGGCCGTGATGAGACGATGGCGAGTTCGGACATCGACAGAAGGCCGTTCACGCAGATGAGGACGACCACGGTGGCGATTTCAACGTATAGCATGAGGGCTCAATAGCATTGCCGCACGGCTTTCGAAAATAGTCGGCGGCCATTTTAGAAAGATGACAGCGGATGCGGGTGGATCAGACAGCATCCCAGGGCGGCGCGCCTTCGAGAAGGGGCCGTTCGGCAAGATCGTCATCGCGACGACCTGACCTGCCGTCACGGCAACTGCTTCAGCACGCCGACGACCGCCTTGCCGTCGGTGAAATAAGGGTCGCCGCCGCCATTGCGGCCGCTCCGGGTGGGGCCGATGCCCGCCAGGCCGCTGGTCGAGGCCAACAGGCCGGCGGCATTGAGATCGCCGACCATAAAGTCGCGCTCGGCATCGAGGTCGGGACCGATGTGATGGGTGATGGCGCCCGTGTCATGGCTCAGACCGACGCCGCGATCGAAGCTGGCGGCACCCAGCCAGAGCGGCCTGCCATCGTCGCCAACCGTATCCGTTCGCCAAAAACGGACGTGATGGCGCCGGTCGGCACTGTCGCCGACCGGCTTTTCGAAAGCGAGTTCCTGGGCGCGGCCTTCGAACAGCAGACGGCTTATCGGTGCGTCGGGATAGGGGCGGGAAAACAGGACACTTTCGCCGATGTCGATGGCGGTTCTCAAGGTGACGGCGTCGGCGGTGTCCCAGCCGGCGACGGCGAAAGCGTGCACCAGCTCCTTCTCCGTGCCGATCAGGCCGACATTGATGGGGTCGCCGGGAATGCCTTGCGACGTGTGGGTGACCATCTCGAAATGCCGATCGCGAAAGCCGCGATCACGGAATGTCCAGAATTCCGGCGCCGCGACATAGGCGAGCGCCAGATAGCCGCCCAGCACGGCCACTACCCAGATCGCAATGCGTCGCTGGAGGCTTCGTTGGCTCATAAAGGCGGCTCGATCCGAGCGCTATCTGTTGCCTGACGGTTCCCTGGAAATCAATGGCCAGAGATGAGCAGACGGTTTATCGTCAGCCATCATTTTTTCGTGGGGGCGGGAATGAAACGGAAGCCGACGGGCCCGAGAACGATGGCGTTGACCGCGGATCTTGTCGCCCGGGTCGAGCGCGTCGAACTGGATCCCGGGCCTGAGCCTGGAACGGCCGAGCACACCAACGCGGAGTTCGATGAGTTGGTCGCTCGACTGCTCGCCGAATATCGGCCCGAAATGCTATGGGTCTTCGCCTATGGTTCGTTGATCTGGAATCCCGAATTCGTTCCTGTCGAGCAACGCCCGGCGACGGCGCCTGGATGGCACCGTTCGTTCTGCCTGAAGCTGACGCGTTGGCGGGGGACGCGCGAATTGCCTGCCTTGATGCTGGCGCTGGACCGCGGCGGCAGCTGCAACGGGATCGTCTACCGGCTGCCCGATGAAGATCATTTCGGGCAGCTCGGCCAGCTGATGCGCCGGGAAATCGATGCCAACCCACCAACCAACGTGCCCTGCTGGGTCAAGGTCAAGACCAAGGAGGGTCCGCTGCGCGCTCTGGCTTTCGTCGCCGCGCCGGGTGGCAAGGCCTATGCCGGACGGTTGCCGTTGGAGCAGGTTGCGGACACGCTGGCGCGAGCCGCCGGACACTGGGGGTCGTCGGCGCAGTATCTGTTCCGGACCGTCAGCAAGCTGGAAGAAAGCGGTATTCGGGACAAGAATCTCTGGCGCATCCAGGATCTCGTGGCTCGGCAAATTATCGCGTCCACCGGTGACGCATGATCTTTTCCTACCGGCAGGCGCGGTAACCGTTCCTGCGGTTCTTGATGTCGAAATGGAAATGGTTGCGGTGGTCGTAATTGTAGCCGGGGCCGAGCACGGTGGTGAAATACTGGCAACCGTCGGCGCGCACATTGTTGAGGAAGCCGCGGGTGCGGAAGGCGAACAGGCCGGGTTTGCGCACGTCGATGTCGTCGCCATTGTTGAGTTCGATGCTCATGACATCGAGCGCGTTGCCCTTGCCGTGCTCCGACAGCACGCCTTCGCCGGCAATGTTGCGGCAGGAATAGCTTGAGCCCTGGTGGATGGTCCTGACGCCGGAGAAATAGCGCCAGCGGGCGGAGGGAACGAGTTCGTTCTTGGTCCAGGCGGCGAAGGTGGCGGCCATGTCGCAGGTCAGGGTCGCTGCGGGTTTCATCTGGATGCTGCCGATAGCCGTGACCTTGACCGGATAGTCGATGCCGCACTGGCCTTCATGGATCGGCGCCAGATCGGTGTAGGCGACATCGAGGCGCTTCAGCTGCTGGCGGCAATCGGTTTCGCTGGCTGGAATCTGCTCCACCGGCGACATCGGCTCGTCCATGCGCGGATAGGCGGCGGTCAGATAGGGATTTGAGGGTACGAGCTTCTGCATGCCAGCATATTGCGGCAAGGCTGCAGTCTGGGAGCCGACGTCGACAGCCGGCTGCAGTGACAGCACGCTGCCAGTGTTGCAGGCGGAAACGGCGACGAGGGCAAGGCCAGCGGCCACCATCGCTGTACATTTTGCCATCACTGCGCATTTTGATTGGCGCGCGACCGTCTCGGCGGCGCGAAATAGCTCGGCCATGGGCGGAATTCCTATCCCTGATCGGTGGGATTTTAACGATCAAGGGTAAAGGAAAGCTCAGCGTCGGCGCTCACGCCTGCGGCCGAATTGCGGCTAACTCTGTGTAGCACAACGCAAGCGCCGAGTTGCTGAGGTTTGACCCAAGATTATCCGACGCAGATGTCTATCAGGTTGCCATTGTACATGCGCCAGCACAAATCCTTTCCCTTGAAGTGGCGATGCTGGATCTGCTGGTACAGGGGCATGGGCTTCGCCGGCTTTGCAGATTTCTCATGCCTGGGTTGAATTTTCTCATGCCTGTGCTGATCTACGCGTTTTTTGAAATGCGCCGAGGCTGAAGTTATGCCTGGTGCAAATAGCACAGCCATAGACAGGAAAATGAACGCCGCATATTTCATGCTATTTCCCTTCGAGGCCTGTTCACGTGGCAAATGGAATGACCGGCTCCGAGGAGCCTGCATAGCGAATATAGTTAGATCAACTTGCAGCTCTTGAACAGGCATGGAACGGCCAAGAGTTCGATAATTCAAGGCATCGAACTCGAGCCACATTGCGGCTTGCGATCGGCGATTTTATTGGCAGAACGTTCCGCCATGCCGGCGCGGCTCGAGATCGAGATGGAAATGCAAGGAATGGTCCGGGTCGGCGCCTGGGCCGAGCACGGTCTTGAAAGGTCCGCAGGCGGCCTTGCGTACGGCGTCGAGGAATTTGCCGTCTTTTTCCGGCGGCGCCGGCCCGACCTCGATCGTCCTGCCATCGGACAGCGTAAAGCTGGCAATGTCGAGCGCGTTGCCGAAAGCATGTTCCGACAGTTTGCGTGTGCCATTGCGCGGCCGGCAGACGAAGGCCGACGCCTGGCCGATCGATTTCAGGTCGGCGCCGAATTCGGCTTTAGCCGCCGGCTGGATGACGTCGGCGGCAAAACGCGCCGCCGCCTCGGCCATCGGGCAGTTGAGCTCGGTGCCCGGAGCAATCGCGATCGATTTGCCAAGCGACTTCAGCACGACGGGGTAGGGGATCGAGCAGCCGATTTCGGGGTTGCTTTCGGCCTTGTGCTCCTCGAATTCGACCCCGAGTGTCTTCAGGCGCTCGCGGCAGGCGACTTCCTCAGCCGGCATCTTGTCGGCGGGAAGATCGGCCGAGCGTGGATCGGGCAGCATCTTCTCCTCGTCACCTGCTTCCGCCGGCTTTGGCGTTGGCTGCGGGGCGACGGCCGGCGGTTGAGGTTCGGGCGTCGTGGTGGCGGGCTTTGGCGTCGGCGTCGGCGCCACGGCAGGCGGCTCCGGCTCGCTTTCGGTTTCGGCTCGTGGTTCCGGTGGTTTCCGGCTTTTCTGATGGGACCCTTCGTCGCTGGGTAGATCGGGGTCCTTGGGCAGATCGGGCGCCGCGCCGCTCTTTGGATTTTCAGCGTTCTGGTCTTGCGACTTTGGGGTGTCCACTTTCTGAGTGTCCACCGGGCGTGGCTCGGGCACCGGAACATCGGCGGACGGCCGAGCATCCTGCGTTGCCGGCGGTGCCGGATTGGGCGCGAGATGCTGCCTGGCTCGCGCTCTCGACTGCCGCTTGCCTCGCGGTTTCAGCGGCTGATCGGCCCGCTGTGTCAGCGGCTGCTCCACGCGGGGGCTCAGCGGCCCATGGTGTTTGTGACGATGTTTGGCGTCGGCCGGCATGACCAGCAGAGCCGTGACGGCCAAGGCCAATGCAATCCTGTACCCTCGGGAAAAGCTCAGCTTTGCCATCATCCACAAAACGGCACCGGTCGGCTGAAGTTGCCTGGACAGGCGCTTAGACCCGATCACAATCGGTTACCTCCGCGTTACGCGCCGATCGCTTCCAGTCCCTCTTCCAGCCAGTCGGCGAGCAACGGCATGCCGAGCAGGTATTTTGCCGTGCGCTTGTTGGCGCGCTCGCGTGCCGCGGTTACGGCGTCGGCCCATTCCGAGGCGTCGTAGTCGCCGCGGCCGACCCAGGCCAGCGCGATCAGCTCGGCGGCCTCATCGATATTGAGGTCGTTGATCAGCTCGCGCAGCTCTTCTTCGGTGAGATTCTCCGAGCTTTCCTCGGCAAGGCCGTCATGGTGGTGGTTGTCATGCGTGTCGCCGTCGAACTCGACCTCGTGTTCGGCGCCGTCGGCATAGTCCTCGTTAACGCCCGCGCTCAGCGCCTTGGCCTTGAGAATGAACAGCCGTACGGTATCGGGGCCGATCGTGAGATCCCAGTCCTTTTCGAGCCGTCGCTGCACGGGCCCTCTCCGTCAGTCGTTTGCCGGATGATACCGGATTTGCGGCATCCGTCACCTAATGTTCTCCAGGCGATCTTTTCCGGGATGAAACGCGGACCGCTCGGCGTTAGTGTTGCATTGTCACACCCTCAGGAGGTTTCCATGCATAAAAGAGTGCTGATCCAGGCGGCGAGCGCGCTTATCGCTCTGCAGTTCCTTGCCGTTCCGGCGTTCGCCGCCGGCAGCAGTGGTGGTAGCGACCAGACTGTCACCCAGTGCAAGAAAGGCGAGGTCTGGGACAAGAAGAAGCAGAAATGCGTACCGCCGAAGGAAGGCATGCTGGACGACGACAGCATCTACGATGCAGGCCATGCGCTGGCGATGGCCGGCCGCTATGACGAGGCGATCTCGGTTCTCGTTCTTGCCGCCAACAAGCAGGATCCGCGCATCCTCAACTATCTCGGCTATTCGCACCGCCATTCCGGCCGCGTCACCGTCGGCCTCGGCTATTACGAGGAAGCGCTGCGCATCGATCCCGATTACACGCTGGTGCGCGAATATCTCGGCGAGGCGCATCTGCAGATCGGCGATCTGGCCGGCGCCCAGCAGCAGCTGATGGAAATCGAAAAGCGCACCGGCAAGGGTTCGCGCGAATACGGCATGCTGTCCGAGCAGATCGACCATTTCATGAGGAGCTGATCGGGCCCTCCTGATGTCTCAAAGCGGCTGCGAGCGATCGCGGCCGTTTTTGTTCGGCTCCGTCCCACGGCCGCCCCTGCTACAAAAGAAGGGATGATTTTTACAAAACCGATTTTTGGGCGTGAAAAGCCCGCAAAGATTGCTATATTCAAGGAAATTGCGGTGAAACGGTTCCGTTAGCCCGAGGCTGCCGGACCGTTTTCTTTTTGTACCCCAACGACAAGGCTTCCCCCGAAATGCGGGGGCGGCAGCAGGAAAGGTCAGGCACTATGAACAAGGTCCCGATGACAGGCGAGGGGTTCGCGTCATTGAAGGAAGAACTGCGTTGGCGCCAGCAGGAAGAGCGGCCTCGCATCATCGAGGCGATCTCCGAGGCGCGCTCGCATGGCGACCTGTCCGAAAATGCCGAATACCATGCCGCCAAAGAGGCGCAGAGCCTCAATGAAGGCCGCATCAACGAGCTCGAGGATTATATCGCGCGCGCCGAAGTGATCGACGTGACCAAGCTTAGCGGCGAAAAGGTCAAGTTCGGCGCCACCGTGGTGCTGGTCGACGAGGACACCGAGGAGAAGAAGACCTACCAGATCGTCGGCGACCAGGAAGCCGACGTGAAATCCGGCCGCATCTCGATCTCCTCGCCCATCGCGCGCGCGCTCATCGGCAAGGAAGTCGGCGACGCCATCGAGGTGAATGCGCCGGGCGGCGCCAGGGGTTACGAGATCGTCCAGGTGCAGTTCATCTGAGAGCGTCGGCTGGGCGCGGCTCCGCGCTGACAGGTGCTATTCGCGCGAGGTTGGCGCCGCCCCTGCCGGCAGGCAGATGAGGGGCAGCGCCAACCCTGCCAATCGTTCGATCGAAAATTCAGTCTTTCCCGGTAGTTGTCCGCCTAAGCTCTAAAAGTCGTTCAGCCTCCGCCATCACGTCCGGGGGCGTCACGCGTCTGCCACCAGGCGCCAGCAACGTCGACGCATACGGCCCGCGCGGTCCGGTCAAACCCGGCTCCGTCGCCAGGAACACGGCGACCGTCGGCAGGCCGAAGGCGCTGGCGAGATGGGTCAGCCCGGTATCGGCGCCGATGACCAGGGTCGAGCGGCCGAGGATGGCGGCGATGGCGTCCAGCGGCGACTTTGGCATCACGACCGTGGCTGGCACGGCCTTGGCGATCGCTTCGGCCACCACCTTCTCCCGTTCGTTCGACCAGGTTGTGACCGGAATCACGCCGCGCTCGACCAGCAGGCGGGCGGTTCCGATCCAGTCCTCGACCGGCCATTTCTTGTCCTCGCGGCTGGTGCCGTGCAGCAGGAACGCGGTCCTGCCGTCGACGCCGGCGATCATGCCCGCTGGCGCCACGATGCCGGAGTCGAGCGTCAAAAGGTCCGGCCGATAGCCGAGCGCCAGCCCGAACAGCCGCCGTGTCCGCTCGATGGCGTGCAGGTCGCGCGGCACCGCATAGGTGATATCATAGAACAGCGTCGCCGAGGGCTCGCGCACGCTCGACCGGTCGAAGCCGGCGATCGGCGCGCGCGCCTGGCGTGCCACCAGGGCCGACTTCAGCAGGCCTTGCGCATCGATGACGAGGTCGTAGCGGCATTTGCGCAAGGTTCGGCGCAAGGCCGCCGCCTCGCGCCAGGTGTTCGTGTCGAAGAGGTTCTTTCGCCAGCGCCTTATCGCCACCGTGTGAATGGTGCCGATCGCCGGATGCAGCGCGAGGATGCCGGCAAACGCCTCCTCCACGCACCAGTCGAAAGCGATATCGGGCCGTGCGCGGCAGGCATCCTGAAGTGCCGGAAAAGTGTGGATGACATCGCCCATCGACGAAGTCTTGACGATCAGTACCTTCATGCCGCGGCCGGCACTTCCAGCAGGCGATCCGCTGCCGCGGCGACCTGCGCGACTTCCAATGTCTTCAGACAGTTGAGATGACCGAGCGGACAGATTTTCCGGTGGCAGGGCGAGCAGGACAGGCCGAGCCAGACCAGTTCGCGACGCTCCGCCAGCGGCGGCGTGTTTTCAGGCGAGGTCGAGCCATAGACGGCAACGATGGATGTACCGACGGCGGCCGCGACATGCATCAGCCCGCTGTCGTTGGAGACCGCGAGCCTTGCCGCCGCGATCAGGTCGATGGCGTCCTCCAGCCGCGTCTGGCCGGCGAGGTCGACGACGCCGGGCGCAAGGGCTGCGATCTCCGCCGTCACGTCGCGGTCGTTCTTCGAACCAAACAGGGCGACCTCCAGGCCCTTGGCCATGAATTCGCGGGCAAGGCCGGCATAGCTCTCGCTTGGCCAGCGCTTGGCCGGGCCGAACTCGGCCCCGGGCATCAGGGCTACGAATTTCCGCGGCGCCAGGCCGAAACGATCGAGCAGGGTGGCCTGGTTTTTCACGTCCACGGTCAGCCGGGGGGCGCGGAAACTGCCACCCTGGGCGAGGCCGAAATAGGCCTGCGCGGTGCGTCGTTTCACGGCATCGGGCAACGGCACGATATCGGTCAAGAGGCCGTAGCGCATTTCACGCAGATGGCCGAAGCGGCGCGGGATGCGGGCAAAGAACGGGATCAGCGCCGACTTCCAGCTGCCCGGCAGGACATAGGCCATGTCGTAGCGGCCGCGCAGCAGACGGCCGAAACGGCGGCGATGGCTGAATTCCAGCGCACCCGGCTTCAGCGGAAAGTCGATCTGCTGTCGGATTTCGGGCATGCGCTTGACCAGAGGTGCCGCCCAGGCGGGCGCCAGCACATCGATCGCGGCATCGGGATGGAGTTCCTTCAGCGCCGAGAACAGGCACTGCGCCATCACCATATCGCCCACCCAGCGTGGGCCGATCACGAGGATCGTTGGGCTTTCAGCCATTCGACATAGTCTCTGACGCCGGTTTCTACAGTGCGGAATTGCCCGTTATAGCCGGCCGCGCGCAAGCGGGACATATCAGCCTGGGTAAAACTCTGGTAGCTGCCCTTGAGGTGGTCGGGGAAGGGGATGAACTCGATCTCGCCCTTGCCCAGCGTGTCGATGACCGTTTCGGCGATCGCACGGAACGGCTGCGCGCGGCCGGTGCCGCAGTTGAAGATGCCGCTGGCGCCGCGCTTCCACAGCCACAAATTGACGTCGGCGACATCGCCGACATGGATGAAGTCGCGGCTCTGTTCGCCCGGCCCGAAGCCATCGTAAGCGCCGAACAGCTTTGGATTCTCGCCGCGCTCGACCTGGTTGAACAGATGGAAGGCGACCGAGGCCATGGCCCCTTTATGCGCCTCGCGCGGGCCATAGACATTGAAGTAGCGCAAGCCGGCGACCTGCGAATGATCGCTGTCGAAGACCGTGCGCCTGACATAATCGTCGAAGAGTTTCTTGGAATAGGCATAGACGTTGAGCGGCCGCTCCAGCGCCGGCTCCTCGCGAAATTCGGCGCCGCCGCCATAGACCGAAGCGGAGGAGGCGTAGAGGAAGGGCACGCGCAGCGCCTGGCAGGCATGCAGCAGCCGTTTCGAATAGGCGTAATTCACCTCCATCATGAACTTGCCGTTCCACTCGGTGGTGGTCGAGCAGGCCCCCTGATGGAAGACGGCCTCGACACGGCCAAGCAAGCCGGCCTCCATGCCCGACAGGAAATCATCCTTGTCGAGATAGTCGGCTATCGTCAAATCGGCCAGGTTGGCGATCTTGTGGCCGTCGGTGAGGTCGTCGACGACCAGGATGTCGTCATGGCCTTCCGCATTGAGCGTGGCGACGATGTTGGAGCCGATCATGCCGGCGCCGCCCGTGACGATGATCATGAAGGCCTCTGGTTGCGTGCGATTCCGGTCCTTATAAGGGAGGCTGGCCGGGCTGTCGACAAAGCAGGCGGCCGCTCGCGGCTCGGCCGCTCAGGCTTGTCTGTTTTGTCCATTTTGTCTATTGTGGGCAAGCGGAGTTCCAATGAAACACTATCCATCCACTGATCTGAAACAGAATCTCGGCGATGTGCTCGCGGCTGCCAGCCAGCAGCCGGTCTCCATCACTCGTCACAACAAGCCGAGATACGTCCTGATGAGCATCGAGGCCTACGAAGCGCGCTTCGGCAACGATAGCCGTCGCGTCTACGCGGCCGAGGATGCACCGCTGCAACATGTCGAGATGCTGGAGGAGTACGCCGCGGAATTGGACCGTGATTAAACCCGTGGCCGCGGACGTCTGGCGATATCCATATCTGTGGCATCGCCAACATGCAGACGGCGAGACCGAAGGCCGCAAGGCGAGGCCTGTTGCCTTCGTCGCCGTTCTTCCCGGAAAGCCGGAGGCACGAACCTTTTCATCCTTGCAATCACTTCCACCCAGCCGGGCCGTGATCGCGTCGCAGTTGGCGTTCCGGAAATTGAACGCGCCGCGCCGGCCTTGACCCAATCCCGCTTTGGGTCATAGTCGACGAGTACACGATATTCTGGAATCGTCGGCTTATTTCGAACCGGGTGCGCGTATCGGCGCATTCAGTCCGTCATTCCACAAAAAAGTCATGTCGGCTTTCATGGCAACTGTTCGCGCAGGCCGATCCAAAGCCATCCCACGGGCTGACTGAAAGGCCTGCAATCGGACAGGGCAGGATCATGAGGGACAAGAAATGCCGCCGACCGAACTGCTGATCGCGTTTTTCGCCACCACGGCGATCTTCGCCTACATTCCGGGCCCCGCCATGCTTTATGCCGCCGCGCAGACGATGGCGCGGGGGCGCTGGTCGGGGCTGACGGCGGCACTCGGCATTCATCTCGGCGGCTATGTCCATGTCTTTGCCGCCGCAGCCGGCTTGTCAGTGCTGTTCCACGCCGTGCCGCCGCTCTACATGGCCGTCAAGCTGGTCGGCGCGCTGTACCTGATCTGGTTGGGTATCTCGCTGTTTCGCAAGCGCGTGGAGGGCGACGTGGCGCTGCCGGCGATCACCCGCAAATCGGCCCGCCGGGCGTTTTTCGAGAGCATCACCGTCGAGGTACTCAATCCCAAGACCGCGATCTTCTTCATGGCGTTCCTGCCGCAGTTCATCGATGCCTCGGCGGGGTTGCCGGTCTGGGTGCAATTCGTGGTGCTGGGCACCATCGTCAACCTGATGTTCTCGTCGGCCGATGTCGTGTGCGTGTTCCTGGCCGGCCTCGTGATCGGCCGGCTGCGGAGTTCGAGCCGTGCGCAGCGGCTGATGCAGAAGGCCGGCGGCGCGGTGCTGGTCGGGCTGGGCGTCCACGTCGCCTTGCAGAAGGCCTGACCTGTCCGGGTTTGCCTCCGCCCCGGCGTTGCGCTGGTGCCCAATTGCGGTATATCGGCAGGCATGACCGGCCGGCCTCGCAAATCTGGTGTTTCGACCTATCTGAGATCGGCGTTTCCCGCGCGTGGCAGATGACATGATCAAGCACAATCCGCCTTCACCCGAGCCCCTGCATCGCGCCATTGCGCGCTTCGGCGACGTCGCCGTGCTGGTGGTCGGCGATATCATCCTCGACCGCTTCGTCAATGGCGTCATCGAGCGGATCTCGCCGGAAGCGCCGATCCCGGTGCTGCATGGGCGTGGCGAAAGCTCGGCGATGGGCGGCGCCGGCAACGTCGTGGCCAACATCGTCTCGCTTGGCGCGCGCGCCATTCCGGTCTCGGTGATCGGCACTGATCCCGCCGGTGACAGTCTGGCGCGGATGCTGGGCGAGCTTGGCGCCGAGACAGTGGGCCTTTCACAGCAGCGCGGCCGCATGACCTCGTCGAAGAGCCGCTTCAGCGCGCTCAACCAGCAGGTGCTGCGTTTCGACGAGGAAGAGATCAAGCCGCTCGGCGCGGCGGAACGGGCGGAGCTGATCCGCCGCTTCCGGAACGCATTGCAACGGGCCGACATCGTCATCCTGTCCGATTACGGCAAGGGCATATTGCTGGACGGCGTCGCCGCCGAATTGATCGCCATCTGCCGTGAAGCGGGCAAGCCGGTGCTGGTCGACCCGAAGGGCCGCGACTACGCGCGCTACGCCGGGGCGACCGCCGTCACCCCCAACCGCAAGGAGCTTGGCGAGGCCGTCGGCCATGCGGTGTTCGCCGATGACGAGATCGTTGCGGCGGCACGGGAACTGATTGCGGCGCATGGCTTCGACTTCGTCGTCGCCACGCGCAGCGAGAAGGGCATGAGTGTGGTCGGTCCCGACGAGGCGAGCCACATCGCCACCCAGGCACGTGAGGTGTTCGATGTCTCGGGCGCTGGCGATACGGTGATCGCGAGCTTCGCGCTGGCGCTTGCCGCCGGTGCCGATCCTGTCGCCGCTGCCTACATCGCCAACGCCGCCGGCGGCGTCGTGGTCGGAAAACGCGGCACCGCGCGACTGAGCGTCGAGGAACTCACCGGCGCGCTGTTCCGCTCGCACGGACCGACCGCGCACAAGGACGCTATCCTGGACGCCACTTCTGCCGCGCGCATGGTGGCGGGATGGAAGGCGGAGGGCCTGAGCGTCGGCTTCACCAATGGCTGCTTCGATATCCTGCATGCCGGCCATGTCAGCCTGCTGCACGCAGCGCGCAGCCAGTGCGACCGGCTGGTGCTCGGGCTCAACAGCGATGCCTCGGTGCGGCGGCTGAAAGGGCCGGGCCGCCCGGTCAACGACCAGCATGACCGCGCCTGCGTGCTTGCCGCGCTCGCTTCGGTCGATGCCGTCATTGTCTTCGATGAGGATACGCCGCTGGCTCTGATCGAGGCGCTTCTGCCCGACATACTGGTCAAGGGCGCCGACTACACGATCGACACCGTGGTCGGCGCCGATGTGGTGCAAAAGGCGGGCGGGCGCGTCGTGCTGGTCGATCTCGTCGCCGGCAAGAGCACCACTGGCACCATCGGCAAACTGCGCGCCGGCGGCGCCACCAACTGAGGGAATTCATGTCCGAATTGAACGACTATCTGGTCCGCTCGGCGGCCGCCATCACTGCCACGGTCGAGCGAGATCTGACCGGCGAGATGGACCGTGCGGTGAATGCTGTCGTGGCGGCGCTTTCCCAGGGAAAGGCCCTGCTGGTCTGCGGCAATGGCGGCTCGGCCAGCGACGCCATCCATATCGCCACCGAACTGGTCGGCCGCTTCCTGAAGGAACGCAAGGCCTACAATGTGATCGCTCTGCCGGCCAACGCCGGGATGCTGACCGCCTGGGGCAATGATTACGGCTTCGACACGGTGTTTTCGCGCCAGGTCGAAGCGCATGGCGCCGCGGGCGGCGTGCTTTTGGCGATCTCGACCAGCGGCAATTCGCCGAGCATTCTCGCCGCGGCCGAACAGGCGCGCATGATGGACATGACGGTGGTCAGCCTGACCGGCGATACCGGCGGCAAGCTCAAGCCGCTCACCGACATCCTGCTCAACGTCCCCTCGACCTCGACGCCGATCATCCAGCAGGGCCATCTGTGCCTCTATCACTATCTGTGCGAGGTGGTCGAAGCGCGCCTGTCGAATGGCTGACGATACAGCGCCGTTTCCGCTGGCCGAGCCGGGCTTGTGGGTGGAGCAGGTCGGCGGGCGGGTTTTTCCCGCACGCTCGCCGGCGCTGTTCCTGGACCGTGACGGCACCATCAATGTCGACACCGACTATCCCAGCGACCCGGACGAGATAGAACTCAGGCCGCAGATGCTGCCGGCGATCGCCGCCGCCAACCGGATCGGCATTCCGGTGGTCGTGGTCACCAATCAGTCCGGCATCGCGCGCGGCTATTTCGACTGGGGCGTCTTTGCCGCGGTAAACGACCGCGTGCTCCATTTGCTGGACAGGCAGGGCGCGTTCGTCGACATGGTGCTGGCCTGCGCCTATCACGAGGCGGGCGTCGGGCCGCTCGCCATAACGGACCATCCGATGCGCAAGCCCAATCCGGGCATGCTGATCGAGGCGGGCAGGCGCCTTGATCTTGACCTCCAGCGCTCCCTGATGGTCGGCGACAAGCTGGCCGACATGCAGGCGGCCCAACGCGCAGGGCTGGCACAGGGCTGGCTGGTCGACGGTGAGGCGGCGCTTCAGCCTGGCTTCGCCATCAGGCTCTTGCATGACGACCACGATCTCGGCGGCCTGCTCGCCGCCATCGACGCGCTCGGATCGTAGGGCCTACGCCTGGTCGTTTTGCTGCGAGGCTTCGTAGAGCTTGGCTTCGGTGGCGAAGGAATAAATCATCACCGACATCGAGTAGACGAAGCCGTGCCGGCCGCACAGGAAGTAGCGCTTGGCCAGGTAGAATTTGAGGAAGTTGCCGAACGGCGACAGCACCAGCCGCACCAGGCCGGGCTTCTTGCCTCTCTCGACCAGCGTCACCGCCTTGAGGCTGGAATAGGTGTTGGCTCGGGCAAGATCCTCCTCGACCGATATTTCACGGCGATGCAGCAAGAGACCCTCTTCGATCGTGTCGGTCTCGCCCGGCACGTGAACGGATTCATGCACCCGCGCCGTTAGATCCATGCTGGCGCCTTCCCTGCGGAAAAGCCTGAGCAGCCTGTTGTGCAGCACCCAGCGATGGGCATAACCGTAGCCCTTCAGCCAGTCGCGGCGGCGCATGTACCATCCGCTGGCCTTGCCGCCGGCCGCCTGGGTGATGGCCACGATCGACCGCCGCAATCGGTCGTCGACGCGCTCGTCCGGGTCGATCGAAAGGCACCAAGGCTGGTTGGCGTGGTCGAGCGCGAATTGCCGCTGGCGGGGGAAGCCCGGCCAGTCATTGTGCAGCAGCGTTATCGGATAGCCCCTGGCGATATAGCTTTCAACGCATTCGACGGTGCCGTCCGTCGAGCCGGAATCGACGATGATGATCTCGGCACAGAAATCGATGCTTTCCAGGCACGGGCCGATCATATCGGCCTCGTTCACGCAGATGATCAGCGCCGAGACCGGGCTTGCAAAACGGGTCATGGTCCCCTTCCCATGGCGGATTCTTCCCGGAATATACGCTGCTGGCGCCATCTGTTCTCAAGCAATTCCGGGCGGAAAACCGTTACACATGCTGGAATGCTCGGGAAACCAATGAAGCGTCAGTCGAGCGGCGAATCCGGCAGAGCCGTCCAGCCTTGTACATCAGCGTCTTTCGAATACCAACGCGGCACCGGTATGGCGAATGTCGGGAATTTGGCCATCGCGCAGGCGTTCGCCTGGCTCAGGAGCGCTCGAACGACACCAGGCCCTCATCCTTGACGCGGCGGATGGTGAGCGCGGTGCGCACCGTGTCGACGTTCGGCGTCGAGGTCAGTTCCTCGATGACGAAGGTCTGGAAGGCGCCGAGGTCGCTCGCCACGCAATGCAGCAGAAAGTCGGATTCGCCCGATACCATCCAGGCATCGCGCACGACCGGCCAGCCGCGCGTACGCTCGGCGAAGATGCGCAGTTCGGCATCGGCCTGGTGATGCAGCCCGACCAGGCAGAAGGCAACGACATCGAGGCCCAGCGCCGGCGCGTTGAGCAGCGCGCGGTAGCCGCGAATGATGCCGGCTTCTTCCAGCCGCTTGACCCGGCGCAGGCAGGGCGGTGCCGAAATGCCGACGCGGTTCGAGAGCTCGACATTGGTCATGCGCCCGTCCGACTGAAGCTCGCGCAGGATCTTCCAGTCGATGGCGTCAAGATCGGCCTTGAGGGGCATCAGGGTTCTCGATGATCAGTGTGGCGCAAGAATCTTTCGCTATTTTGTAATTAAACGACTTTTGCGTCGAAGCCAGCCCTCGTCGACGCGATTGTGGACAGGTAACGAAAGCGGCCATCGCGCGAATATCCATAGGGGCCGAAGCTTTCCGGGGACGACGGTCCGTTCGTCTTGCTGGCGTGGTTTGCAGCCCTTACATTAGGAGCGATATTCCACGTCTTTTTCCAAGGCACACTCGCTGTCCGCCCCCGCAGAGGCTCCAAATGACCACCAAGCACGCGCCCGTTCTCATCATCGGTTCCGGTCCGGCCGGCTATACGGCGGCGGTCTATGCCGCGCGGGCCATGCTGAAGCCGATGCTGGTCGCCGGTCTGCAGCAGGGCGGCCAATTGATGATCACCACGGATGTCGAGAACTACCCCGGCTTCGCCGATCCGATCCAGGGACCGTGGCTGATGGAGCAGATGCTCAAGCAGGCCGAGCATGTCGGCACCGACATCATCAACGACATCATCACCGAGGTTGACCTCAACGTGCGGCCGTTCCGCGCCAAGGGCGATTCCGGCACGACCTACACGGCCGATGCGCTGATCATCGCCACCGGCGCGCAAGCCAAGTGGCTGGGCATTCCGACCGAGCAGGACTTCATGGGCTTCGGCGTTTCCGCCTGCGCCACCTGCGACGGCTTCTTCTATCGCGGCAAGGATGTCGCGGTGGTCGGCGGCGGCAATTCGGCGGTGGAGGAGGCGCTCTATCTGTCCAACCTCGCCAAGAGCGTCACCGTCATCCACAGGCGCTCGGATTTCCGTGCCGAACGCATCCTGCGCGAACGGTTGTTGAAAAAGGACAATGTCCGCGTCATCTGGGACACGATCGTTGACGAGATCACCGGCCGCCCCGGCAAGGCACCGCTGCCGCCTTCGGTCGAAGGGCTGAAGCTCAGGCATGCCGTGACCGGAGCCGAGAGCCACCTCAAGATCGACGGTGTCTTCGTGGCCATCGGCCATGCGCCCGCGGTCGAGCTGTTCGCGGGCAAGCTGAAGCAGAAGCCGAACGGCTATCTGTGGACAGCGCCGGATTCGACGCGCACCGACGTGCCCGGCGTGTTCGCCGCCGGCGACGTGACCGACGATATCTATCGGCAGGCCGTGACGGCGGCGGGGCTGGGCTGCATGGCCGCGCTCGAAGCGGAAAAGTATCTGGCCGGCATCGAGGTGCATCGCGAAGCAGCGGAATAGGGGCCGCCGCAGACTGTATAAAACGGCTTAGAAATGCCGTGTAAAAGCCTGATTTTTCATTCAGACGCCAACCGGAACGAGGGGAAATCATGGCGTTGGACTGGGACAAGCTACGCGTGTTTCACGCCGCGGCGGAAGCGGGGTCGTTCACGCATGCGGCCGAGACGCTGCATCTGTCGCAATCGGCGATCTCGAGGCAGGTCAGCGCGCTCGAACATGATGTCGGCGTGCCGCTGTTCAACCGCCATGCGCGGGGCCTGGTGTTGACCGAACAGGGCGAGATGCTGTTCCGCACGGCGCATGACGTGCTGATGAAGCTCGAGACCATCAAGTCGCGGCTGACCGAGACCAAGGACCGGCCGTCCGGCGTGCTCAGGGTAACGACGACCGTTGGCCTCGGCGCCGGCTGGCTGACCGAGCGGGTGCAGGAGTTCATCGAACTCTATCCCGAAATCAGCCTGCAGCTGATCCTCGCCAACGAGGAACTCGACCTCACCATGCGCCAGGCGGATTGCGCCATCCGGCTGCGCCAGCCGCAACAGCCGGACCTGATCCAGCGCCGCCTGTTCACCGTGCATTTCCACCTTTACGCAGCCCCCTCCTATGTCGCAAAGCACGGCAAGCCGAGCTCGGTCGCGGAGCTGAGAACCCATCGCATCGTCACCTTCGGCCTGCCCGTGCCGTCGCATCTGTCGGAGTTGAACTGGCTGGAGACGGTCGGCGATTTCGAGAGCGGCCAGCGCGTGCCGTCGCTGCAGATCAACGACATCCTGTCGATCAAGCGCGCCGTGCAGGGCGGCGCCGGCATCGCCATGCTGCCGGACTATGTGATCAGCAAGGATTCCGGCCTGGTGCAGCTGCTGCCGGAGACCGAGGTGCCGTCCTTCGACACCTATTTCGCCTACCCCGACGCGATGAAGAACCAGGCCAAGCTGCACGTGTTTCGCGACTTCATCATCGCCAAGGCCAGAAGCTGGTCGTTCTAGACTAGCTTATCCTTTCCAAGGCGTAATCCGCGGCAGCCAGCCCGGTACGTTGCGGCGGTAGGCCTCGTATTCGGCGCCATAGCGGCCGGCGAGCGTCGGCTCCTCGTAGAGCTTGACGAAGGTGACCATGGCAGCCGCCGCGATTGCCGCGTAGGCAGCGATCGACCAGCTCGAGAACAGCAGCGCCTGGCCCAGAATGATCGACAGCACGGCGACATACATGGGATTGCGGACGTGGCGGTAGATGCCGCCGATCACCAGCCTTTCGGTCGGTGCGACGGGGGCGGGCGTGCCCAGCCCCTCCAGCGCGAAGCGGACGAAGGCATGCAGCAGCACCGCAGCCGCGGCAATGACGAGCATGCCGCCGGTGAGCGCAAACAAGGGCAGGGGCGACCATGGCAGGCCCCAGCGATCGCTAAGCAGCCAGGGAACCAGCCCGGCGACAACGCCGGGAGCCGCAATCAGGAAAATGCCGCTGCCGACGAGCGCCGAAAACCTGCGCAATGGTCGATCCTCGCTTGACTGCCTTGGAATTGAACCGCCGCTGCCTCATTCCACATCATCAGTGTTTTTTGACATTCGGGAGCAAAATCGGTCGGGATCGGCGTTTTCGAGACGGCAATGACCCGAAATCGCGCCTCATTTTCACGATTCTGCTGGTCCTATTGGCTTCTGGAATGGGTTGGACCACAGCCTGTGCCTTTTTGCATGTGTGTGTTGCAAAATAGATGCTTGTTTCTTGGGCATGAAGAGCACATATAGAGATCATCTCCTGGACGCGTTCTCCTCCCATTAGCGTCCTCGAGTGTTCCCCTCTGGAGGTTAGCCTTAACAGGCACTTCCAATCAAACTCAGCCGGATCTTCGTTGATCCGGCTTTTTTGTTGCCTGCATGCCACTGGGATGGCTGAAAAATTCACCAGAATTGCCGCGTAACAGTGTCATGTAACCTCTGGTAACATGACAAGGACACCCTCCATCTGCTAAGTGGATGATAGGACGCGGTGTGGTTCGGACGGGAGATGGGGGCATCACTCGTACGGCCCGGGCTCAGGCGGCTACCGCGTCCGAACCTTTTGCGCCGAAGCGCGGTGACCTCGACATGCGGCGGACCTGCCGTTTTTCCTCCCGAGAAAACGGTCCGCAAACAAAACGACGTCCGGCCCCCCGGGCGTCGTTTTTGGTTTTCGCCCCCTCGATCGTTCGAGGGGGGCTCCACATGATTCGAAATCGGGCACCGGGCGAAATCAGGCAGCCTTGCCGTTGGCGTTCATCGCTTCGTCGGCGAGACGACCAGTCAGCTCGGCCATGTGATCGAAAACGGCGCGGTAGCTGGCAACGCCTGACGTGGCCGAGCGCAGCTCGATAATCAGATCGCCGATCTCGGCCTGCGGCATGGTCGCCTCGACGACGTCCCATCCCGGCCAGTCGGGCCGCGCGTCATAGCCGAGGATCTGGCCGCGTCGCTGCGGGATCAGCGCGATGATCTTCGATGTCGCGTCCGACGGCGTGACGATCTCTACCTTCATCACCGGTTCCAGAAGCACCGGTGAGCAGGCGGCCATGCCTTCCTTCATGGCGAGCTTGGCCGCCATCTGGAAGGCCATGTCGGAGGAATCGACCGCATGGTACGAGCCGTCCGACAGGTTGACCGCGACATCGACCACGGGGAAGCCGAGCGGGCCGGATTTCAGGTAGTCACGTATGCCTGTCTCGACCGACTGGATGTAGGTCTTGGGCACGACGCCGCCGGTGATGGTGTCGGTGAACTGGAAGCCGGAGCCGCGCGGCAGCGGCTTGATCTCGATGACGACATCGCCGAACTGGCCATGGCCGCCCGACTGTTTCTTGTGGCGGCCGCGCTGCTGCACCGGCTTTCGGATCGTCTCGCGATAGGGCACCGCCGGCGCATGGCCTTCCACCAGTATCTGGTTCTTGCCCTCCAGCCGCTCGCGCACGACGCGCAGATGCATCTCGCCATGCCCTGACAGCACGGTCTCGGCCGAATCCTGGTTGTGGCGCAGGCTGAGCGAGGGATCCTCCTCTGCCAGGCGCTGGATGGCGGCCGACATCTTGACCTCGTCCTTGCGCTCCCTGGGGCGCAGCGCGAAGGCGAAGACCGGCTGCGGCGGCTCGACATCGAAGAGCTGTTTGGCACCGCCCTTGGCCGAGGTGAGCGTCTGGCCGGTCTTGACCGCGTCTAGTTTGCCGAGCGCCACGGTGTCGCCGGTCCTGGCGGCGCTCAGCTTGACCTGTTCCTTGCCCAGCATCCGGTAGATTCCGGAAACCTTGGCGGTGTCGCCGCCGGGCAGCCACAGTTCCGAGCCGTCGGCGACCTGGCCGGACAGGATGCGCGACACCGACAGCTTGCCGCCATGCGGGGTGTGGATGGTCTTCATCACCTGGACCACCGTCGCATTGCCGTCCGGGGCGCCGAGCCGCTTGCGGGTCGCCTCGATGTCGGGCGCATCGTGGCGGATCGTCTTCAAGAGGCGCAGCACGCCATTGCCTTTCTCGGCGGTGCCGATCAGCACCGGCGTCACCGCGCCTTCGCGCAGATCGGCGGCGAGATCGTCGAAGATCGCGTCCTTCGGCGGCTCTATCTCTTCCAGCAGCTGCTCCATCAACTCATCGTCGTGATCGGCCAGCGTCTCCAGCATCGAGAAGCGCGCCTCCAGTTCGCGCGCCTTGTCGTCGCCCGGTATCTCGGCCACCTCGCTTTCGGCATATTCGCGGTAGATGTAGGCGCGCTCCAGCGCCAGATCGATCGAGCCGATCACGACGCCGTCCTTGCGCAGCGGGATCTGGCGCAGAAGCAGCGGCGCCGCGCTTGTCGGCTGCAGCATCTTCAGCGTATCGCGCACGCCCGCGATCGCCTTGTCGACCTTGTTAAGGAACAGGATGCGCGGCACGCCGAGATCGTCGAGCTTGCGCATGATGAGCTGCAAGGCGGGGATTTTCTTTTCGTCGGCCTCGGCCACGACCACCGCGACGTCGCAGGCGGCCAGCACCGGTTCGGCCTCGAAGGAGAATTCGATCGATCCGGGGCAGTCGATGAAGGTGAACTGCTCGCCCATGAACTCGGTGGTGGCGATCGACGCCTCGACGCTCATGGCGTGGGCGCGGGCCTCGGGTGAATGATCTGAAACAGTATTGCCCGAGGAAACCGGGTTCTGGCGGGGAATGGCGCCGGTACGGGCCAATATGGCTTCGAGAAGTGTCGTCTTACCGCTTGCGAAGGGACCGACTATGGCAATGCATTTCGGTCCCGTGCGTCGTCCTCCGGCGCGAGTACCCATGACTGACCTCCACTCAGGCGTTTCCTGGGGACCGACTGGCATTGATGGTTCAGGCCAGGGTCAATCGGTCCTGAGCGGCGGCCGGCCTGTTCGACCGTCGCGGGCGGTCTGTTTCGACCTGCCCGCGATTATCGTCCCACTTGTTTGCCGGCAGGGCAAGAAAAATAGGAAGCAGGCACGGCCGGTCGTCTCAGGCGCTGAGCGCGAGCGGTTCGACCGAGCGCCCGTCAACCAGCGCGAGCTTGCCGCGAGGCGCCGGCCTGCCGAAGAAATAGCCCTGGAAACGATTGCACCCGGCCGCCTTGGCGAGCGCGAATTCCTCCGCCGTCTCCACGCCTTCCGCCACGATGGTGACCTCCTGGATGCGCGCGATCTGCGCCAGCGCCGAGACGAATATCTGTGCTACCTGATCGTGAGCGAGGGCGCGGATGTAGGAGCGATCGATCTTGATGATGTCGACGGGCAAGGTCTTCAGATAGTTGAAGCCGCAATGGCCGGTGCCGAAATCGTCGAGGGCGATGTGAAAGCCGAGGCCACGCAATGCCTCGAGGCGCCGCAGGATCTCGGGCGTGGCGGCGGTCGCCACCGTCTCGGTGATCTCGATGATGAACTGTGATGCCGACCGGCCAGTGTCCTTCAGCACGCGGTCGCACATGGTCACGATCTCGTCACGCTTGAGCTGCTCGCCGGAGACGTTGATGGAAATGCGGCGGCCGGCGAACTGGCCGATGTCGGCACAAGCCCGCTTGAACACCCATTCGCCGAGCATGTCGATCAACGTCGATCGCTCGGCGATCGCAATGAACTCGGCCGGCGCGATCAGCCCGCGAACCGGGTGGCGCCAGCGGATCAGCCCCTCGAACGCCTCGGTGGAACCGTCCGGGCCGACGATCGGCTGATAATGCAGTTCGAGTTCGCCCAGATAGACCGCGGCGCGCAATTCCCGTTCGACCAGCCGCCGGTAGCGCTTGTCGGACAGCATCTCCTCGTCGAAGACGGTGACGCGGCCACGGCCCGCCGCCTTGCTTTCATAAAGCGCCAGATCGGCAACCAGCATCAGTTCCGTCGTGTTCGAGGCATGGGCCGGCGCCAGGGCGACGCCGATCGAGATGGAGAGCGGAATGGTCTTGCCTTCATGCGATTTGCCGGCGCGCATGGCATCCAGCAATCGTCTGACATCCTTGTTGATGGCCGCCAGGTCGCCATGCGGAATGATGACACCGAATTCGTCGCCGCCGAGGCGTCCTACCATGGCGCCGGCAAAGATGCGCTCCGCGGTCTTGACCAGATGCGCCAAGGTGAGGTCGCCGAACTGGTGTCCGAACGTGTCGTTCAACTGCTTGAAATGGTCGAGGTCGATCAAGAGCAAGGCTGCCTCGCGCCTGTCGCGCCTGGTGCCCAGGCTTTCGCGCAGCGCTTCGAGGAAATAGCGTCTCGTCGTGGCGCCGGTCATCGCATCCCTGGTGAGGAAATGATGTTTCTCGGCTTCCGCAGCGGCGGCCGACTGGAGACGATGGACGACGCTGCTGCGCATGTACATCAATGCCAGCAAGGCCAGGCTGGTGGCCAGGATCGAGATGGCGAAGGCACCGCCGGCTGACAGGTTGTGCGAGACGTCGAAAGCGCCAAGCACCGCCGCGCCGGTGCTGATCACGAGCAGCGACTGGATACCGCGATAGATCCGGCCGCTATGGTCCTTGATCGTCGCCAGTATGCTCATCCGCCAGCCCCCGCAATGCAGGCCAACGGCTAGTGCGCAGCCGTTAAGAAGACATTGAATTCCCGGGCATTCGCTTGGCGGTCCCGTGCCGGCAAGTGTCATGGTTAAGAAATCAGGCCTTCGTCCAAGCGAGGTGACAAGGGCGGTTGCATCAGAGCCGATCCAGACCGAGAATGCGGCTCACTTCGCGGGCCGGCATCTCACCGGCAACCACCAGTTCCAGGGAACAGACGATGAAGATCATTGCTTGCGGCAGCGTGCCGACCGTTATAGCGCCGGAAAAATATTTCACCGGCCGGGTTCTGCAGACGCCAATCATCGAGAAGGAGCCGCCAGCGCGGCTCAGGGCCACGCTGGTCAGTTTCGAGCCCGGCGCGCGCACCCACTGGCACACGCATCCGCTTGGCCAGACGCTTTATGTCACCGCAGGCGCCGGCCTGGTCCAGACATGGGACGGGCCGATCCAGGAAATCAGGGCCGGTGACGTCATCTCCTTCGCGCCTGGCGAGAAGCATTGGCATGGCGCGGCGCCGAAATCGGCAATGACGCACATCGCCATGCAGGAGGCGCTCGACGGCGTCCATGCCGACTGGCTGGAAGAGGTGACCGCGGCGCAATATGGCGGCTGATTGCTGTATCCACAAAACCCGGCGGTAACGCCTGACAGCGGTGACGCCGGGTTTGTTTCGGATCGACCAGATCAGGTCAGCGATGCCGTGAAGCGCTGGATGCGCGTGCAGGCTTCCTCCAGCAGCGTCTCCGAGGTTGCGTAGGAGATGCGGAAGTTGGGACCAAGGCCGAAGGCCGAGCCGAACACCACCGCGACGCCCTCGGCCTCGAGCAGTTCCGAGCAGAAGGCCTCGTCGGTGTCGATCACCTTGCCGGCCCTGGTTTTCTTCCCGATCAGCTGGGCGCAGGACGGATAGACATAGAAGGCGCCTTCCGGCGACGGGCAGGTGATGCCGCGCGCCTGGTTGAGCATCGAGACGACGAGGTCCCGCCTGCCTTGAAAGATCGCCTTGTTCTTGGCGATGAAATCCTGCGGGCCATTCAACGCCTCGACCGAAGCCCATTGCGCGATGGTGCAGGCGCCGGAGGTCTGCTGGCCCTGGATCATGTCCATCGCCTTGATCAGCTGGACGGGACCGGCGGCGTAGCCGATGCGCCAGCCAGTCATGGCATAGGCTTTCGAGACGCCGTTCATGGTCAGCGTGCGCTCGTAGAGCTTGGGCTCGACCTCGGCGATGGTCTTGAAGACGAAGTCGCCATAGGTCAGGTGTTCGTACATGTCGTCGGTCAGCGTCCAGACCTGCGGGTGCTTCAACAGCACGTCGGCGAGCGCCCGCAGTTCGGCCTCGCTATAGGCCGCGCCCGACGGGTTCGACGGCGAGTTCATCAGCAGCCATTTGGTCTTCGGTGTGATTGCCTTTTCCAGCACCGCCGGCGTCAGCTTGAAGCCATTGTCGATCGAGGTGTCGGCAAACACCGACGTGCCGCCGCAGATCGCCACCATTTCGGGATAGCTGACCCAGTAGGGGCGGGGGATGATGACCTCGTCGCCGGGGTTCAGCGTCGCCATGAAGGCGTTGAACAGGATCTGCTTGCCGCCGGTGCCGACGATGGTCTGCTCGGGCTTGTAGTCGAGATTGTTCTCGCGCTTGAATTTTTTCGCGATCGCCTCGCGCAGCGGCACGATGCCCGAAACCGGCGGGTATTTGGTCTCGCCACGGCGAATGGCCTCGATCGCCGCATTCTTGATGTTGTCGGGCGTGTCGAAATCGGGCTCGCCGGCGCCAAGGCCAATGATGTCCCGGCCGGCATTTTTCAGCTCGCGCGCTTTCTGCGTCACCGCGATGGTGGCGGAAGGCTTAACGCGGGAAAGGGTGTCGGCAAGAAAGGCCATGACCTTTTGTCTCTCCAAAGGATCGGCGCGGCCAGGAGCGGCCGCGGCGCTTCTCATGTCGCAACATTCCCGTCAGCGCAAGCCTTGTCGGCTGGGCCAGGTGGGGCAGCGCGGTCAATGAGGCGTGATCGGCAAAAGAAAGTTCATTAACGGGCGGTAGAGGCTTGCATGGCAGGATCGCGGTTCAATTCCGCCAGGTCGCGGAGCGAGGAACCTTTGTCGCGCAGCATCGGACTTGCCCATATCACCCGTCATGATGACGGCACCTCGAGTGGTGTCTGGGGCATTTATACGCTGCAAAGCGCTTTTCAGCCGATCTTTGCCTTCAACGAGGGCAAGCTTTCGGTTGCCGCCTTCGAAGGGCTGATCCGTCCGTTTCGCGACGGCGAGCCGCAATCGCCGATGAGCTTTTTTTCGACCTGTCCGGCGGCCGACCGTCTGCATGTCGAGGCGCTGACCAGGACGCTGCATCTGCTCAATGCCGGCGCCTGCCTACCGCGAGAGGCGTCGATCTTCATCAATTTCGACCCGTCGGTGTTCACCGAGCGCGCTGTCGCCGACAATGCCTTGCGTGACATGCGGCTGGTGCTGCACGAAGCCGGCATCGATCCGGGCCGCGTCGTTTGCGAGGTGACGGAGCAGAGATCGGCATCGCAGGAAACCCTGCACGGCTTCGTCGCCGCGCTCAGGGCCAACGGCTTCCGGATTGCCGTCGACGACTATGGCGCCGACGATTCCGACATCACCCGCGTCAAGGAATTGCGCCCCGACATCGTCAAGTTCGATGCGCACTGGATCACGCAACTGATGGAATCGGGCGCCGGTTTCGCGCTGCTGACATCCATGGTGAGGAGCTTCGAGGACCAGGGCATCCGCACCGTGTTCGAAGGTATCGAGGAAGGCTGGCAACTGGAGCTGGCGGAACGATCGGGCGCCTCGATGGTCCAGGGCTATGTGCTGGCCCGCCCAGAACTGGCGCCGACGAGTTTCCGCGCTTTCGGCCAGGGCAGTCCCGAGCCGGTTCCTCCCCCGAGCCATGCGCCCGCTCCCCCCGCCGTCGCGCCGCGCACCGGGCGGCCCGCAAAAGCCTTCGGGCGCAAGGTGGCGCCATGAGCGTCGAGCGGCGGCGCACCGTCGGCGATGCGATCTTCGTCGACGAGATCGGCATCGAATGTGGCATCCATGGCGACTTCCGCCTGCGCAGCGCCTACCAGCCGATCTACGCCCCGCGCGGCGGCAGCTTGCATCCCGTGGCCGTCGAGGGCCTGATCGAACCGCACCGCGCCGGCCGGCCGGTGTCGCCGCGGGTGTTCTTCGACAGCGTCGCGGCTCCGGAGCGGCTGTACGTCGAAACAATGTGCCGGGTGCTGCATCTGAGGAATTTCCACAATATCGGGGTCGACGGGCTCGACCTGTTCTTCAATTACAATCCCCTGGTCAACGACCATGCTGGACGGGCGCTGGCCGAGATCCGGCTGATGAGCCGGCACCTCGATGAACTCGGCCTGGCACCGGCCATGCTGGTGTGTGAAATCACCGAGCAGGCGGCGGACGATGCGCTGCTGGCCAGGCTGGTGCGTGAAATGCGGCGCGACGGCATCCGCATCGCCATTGACGATTTCGGCACCGGCCATTCGACCGTGGAGCGGGTGAGCCTGCTTCAGCCCGACATCGTCAAGATCGATGGCGGCTGGTTCGCGGAATTCTGCCGCCACGCCGCCGCGGAACGCTTCTTCCGCCCGCTGGTGTCCAGCCTCCACGATCGCGGTGCCAAGGTGCTGGTCGAGGGCATCGAGCAGCCCACCCATTTGCGTGTCGCGCTCGAAGGCGGGGTCGATTTGCTGCAGGGCTTTCTGCTTGGGCGTCCGGCGCTGGCCGGCACCATCTTCAACGAAGAGCCGCTTGCCGTCGATGCGCTGCTGGGCTTCGACAACAAGGTCGTGCCATTGCATAAGCGGCGCTGATGGTCGCGCCAAAACAAATCATTGGTTGAGGATGGCGCCGCTGCGATAATCGGCTCGCAGAAGCAGCGCTCCGGGGAACCATGATGATACTTTACAGCATGATCGATAGCGGCAATTGCTACAAGCCGCGTTTGCTGATGGCCAAGCTCGGCCTGGCCTTCACCACTGTCGAGGTGAGTTCGCATACCGGCGATACGCGCAAGGCCGATTTCGTCGCCAAGAACCCGAACGCCATGGTGCCACTGCTGGAACTGGACGACGGCCGGCGGCTGGCAGAATCCAACGCCATCCTGCTCTATCTCGCCGAAGGCACACGCTTGCTGCCCGCGGACAAATATGAGCGCGGGCTCGCTTATCAGTGGCTGTTCTTCGAACAATACAGCCACGAGCCCTATATCGCCGTGCGCAAGGCGCTGCTGACCTTTCCGGAACGCGCAGCGGATGCCACGCCGGAGCGGCTGGCTGTGACGCTGGAGCGCGGCAACAAGGCGCTTGGCGTCATGAACACATATCTCGAAAACAACGCCTTCTTCGCCGGCCGCACATTCAGCATCGCCGACATCGCGCTCTATGCTTATACCCACACGGCGGAGCAGGGCGGGTTCCAACTCGACGCCTATCCGGCGGTGGTCGCCTGGCTCGGCCGCGTGGAGGCGGACCCGGGGCATGTGCCGATCGAATGGGTGGGGTAGGGCGGCCGGTAGTTGGCGAAAGCGGTGCCGTAGCGTCCTTCTCCCCGTCTCCATACGGGGAGAGATGGCGGCAGCCAGATGAGGGGCGGCGCCAGCCTTTCGGGGTAAGTTCAAAAAGGGGCAATTCCGAAACGTTGGCGCTGCCCCTCATCGCCCTGCCGGGCACTTCTCCCCGTATAGAGACGGGGCGAAGGACAGCAGCTTCGCCGCCTTCGCCAAACCCAGACAAATAAAAAGGCGGGATAAATCCCGCCTTCCCATTTCGGTAGCCTGATTGGGAGCGTCCGGTCCGGGCTGGCAGCTATCTGCTGTTCCAGCTTGTCGGGTCTTTCCGCTCCGGCGCGCTTCTCGCGCGACCGTCAGTACATCCGTGACTTGCCGGGCGCCCCGAACTCTCGTCCGGCGCGCGCCATTTTCAAAATCAGGCTGCCTTGCTCAGAGAACCAGCGGACGACTTGCCAGTGCGGCGGTCCTGCTCGATCTCGAAGTTGATCTTCTGGCCTTCGACCAGGGTCGACAGTCCAGCGCGCTCGACAGCCGAGATGTGGACGAAAACGTCCGCGCCGCCGCTGTCAGGCTGGATGAAGCCGAAACCCTTGGTGGCGTTGAACCACTTGACCGTTCCAGTTGCCATAAAAATAGTCCTTCACATTTGCTTTGGTATGACCGGACCGAAGTCCAGCCGGTGTGCATCGAGATTTTGGAGATAGACGTCAGCAAACGCGAAGATCGCGAGGCCCGGATCGATCGGCCGAAATATCAATGGGGCTGATATAGGCTGCTTTCGCACAAAAAACAAGACTGCGTGAAAACGTCGTGATCCGGGGCCGCCCAACGACCGCCCCAATCTGGTGAAACCGTGGCGCAAGATCGTGCCGTCCCGGGCGGCGGATCGAGGGGAGAGCGACCATGAAAACCATCCTGCTTGCCGCCTGCCTCACGCTGCTGGCCGCCCAGGCGCAGGCCATCTCGCGCTACGACCCCACACGTCTGAGCTGCGGCAAGGTCCAGTCGACGATCGCGCGCCAAGGTGCGGTTATTCTTCGCTATCAGTCGAAGCGGGTGCCGGGCCTGCCGCTCTATGACCGCTATGTGCAGAGCCAGCAGTTCTGCACCATGGGCGAGGTGCGGACACGCGCCTATGTGCCGAGCGCCGACACCAAGTCCTGCCCGGTGTACAACTGCAAGCGGCGGGACAATGAGCATTTCAGGCATCGATTCATCCGGCGCCATTAGCACCCGGGAGCGGCTTACTGCTCTCAGAAGCCGAAGGACACCTGCGCCGGCGGCGGCGGGCCGACATGCACGCCTTCCATGGCCAGCATCTTTTCCTTGGTGGTCGAGCCGCCGGGCGCCGAGAAGCCGCCGATCTTGCCGCCGGCGGCAAGGATGCGGTGGCACGGGATGACCAGCGGCACCGGATTGGCGCCAAGGGCCGCCCCTGTTTCGCGCGGCAGGCCGGCATGGCCGGCGCGCTTGGCGAGTTCGCCATAGGTGGTGGTTTCGCCATAGCTGAGCTTTCGTGCCGCGTCGTAGATGGCGAGGCGGAAATCGTCGACGCCGTCGAGGTCGACGGGAAAGCCGGTGAAATCGACGTCCTCGCCAGCGGCGTAAGCCTTCATCGAGGCGATCAGTTCGACCACCCATGATGGCTGGGCCGTGGAGGCGGAAATCCCGGCATGGCGCATCAGCCGCCGCTCCACCGCTTCGCGGCTGCGTTCGGGCAGGCAAAGCCGGATCAGGCCCTTTTCGCTCCAGGCGATGCCCATGAAACCGATCACTGTTTCTAACACTGCGTGGCCGGCCGTGATCGAAGATGTCGTTTCCATGCTGCACTCCTTTCCGCAAAGCGGCGAAATCCGGGATTCCTGCCGGTACATATCAGGAACAATATGGCATCGCTGCCTGCATCCCGCCACCCGAAAACCACCAGATGGCCCCGATTGCTACCCAGGAATCGCTGGTGTAAGGAAAATCTTAACACCCGACAAACCGGACACCGAACGCGGCTTGCCAGCAAAACAAACCCTTATCGCCATCGGCGTGATCGTGGCGGCTGCCGGCATCAGCGGCTGCACCTCGACCTCGCAGATGAAGGCCGCGCCGTCGCTGACCGAAACCGCGACCGTTGCCGGCAGCGATGCCGGCTTCACCATCCCCTTGCCGGAGACGGTTTCGGTGCTGCCGCAATCCTCCGGAATCAGCCCCGTCCAGACCACCGAGTCGACTCCAAGCGCGGGTGCACCGGCCCTCGATGCCGTCGCCCAGCCGGCCGCGGCCTTTGCCGGGGCGACCCCAACCGCGCCTGCCGTGCCCGCCGTGATGGCCGCCAATGCCTGGCAGGCGCCGGCCCCGGCGAAAGCCGGCCGACCGATCCAGTCGGCGGAGACCTATACGACCGCCGGGCTCATCGTGCCGGCGGTTGCCAAGGGCGGCCAGAAACTGCCTGGCGTGCAGCAGGTGGCCTATGTCGTGCCGCAGAACCCGGCTGCCCTGGTGCAGTTCCCGTCGGAGCCGGTCGAGCCGGAGCAGCATGCGACCGGCATGCGCGGCGACGTCGACCGGCTGATCGTCAAATACGCCGCCTTCTACCAGGTGCCGGTCGATCTGGTGCGCCATGTCGTCAACCGCGAAAGCACCTACAATCCCAAGGCCTACAATAACGGCCATTGGGGGCTGATGCAGATCAAGCACGCGACGGCGCGCGGCATGGGCTATGATGGGCCGGCCAAGGGCCTGTTCGACGCCGAGACCAACCTCAAATACGCGGTCAAATATCTGCGCGGCGCCTGGCTGGTGTCCAACGGCAACGCCAAGAAGGCCGACTGGCTCTACCAGACCGGCTATTATTTCGACGCCAAGCGCAAGGGCCTGCTCGAGGCGACCGGCCTCGGCGTCGACCGCAAGCGCGGGCGCCTTCAGCCCGACGCCTGAGCGCGATGCCCGAACCGCGCCCGCCGGCTCCGAACGACATCCGGCTGCGCAAGATCCTCGACGAGACACTCGTTCCACCGCATTGGCCGGACGGCTTCGTCATGCGCTCGTTCGAGCGCGGCGACGCGCTGCCCCTGCATGCGTTGCTGGGCGAAGTGTTCGACGACGGCGCGGACGGCCCCTTCGACGAATGGTGGCCGCGCATATCCGAAGACCCCGCATTCGACCCGGCGCTGTGTTTCCTCGTTATCGACGCCAAGGGCAGGCTGGCGGCGGCTGCATTGTGCTGGAGCTCGGCGTTCGTCAAGGATCTGGCCGTTCATGCAGAGGCGCGCGGCAAGGGTGTCGGTGAAGCGCTGATGTGGCACGCCTTCGCCATTTTTCGCGACCGGGGCGCCGCCCATGTCGACCTCAAGACCAATACGCTTGAGAACCCCGCCGCCGTGCGGCTTTACGAGCGGCTGGGCATGAGGCCCGTCGCCTGGGAAGGCTGACTGGCGGCGATGGCTGTTCGGGAACCCAAGGCGCTGCTCCGCATTCAATGAACGGTGGGGTCCTGACCGGCTGCCGGTGCCGTGCGCCGCCGGCTGCCAAGGGAGATCCACCGCGATGAAGCTTTTCCACGCATGGCTGGCGTTGAGCGTCGTCGTCGTGCTCGCGGCGGGTCCGGCGCGCGCGGTCGAGCTGTCGATCGTGTCGGGCGACACCGGCAACGGCCTCAAGGTGCTGCGCGAGATCCTCGACCGCTATGAGAAGGAGAGCGGCGACACGGTCACCATCGTCGCCATGCCGTCGTCCGGGACCGACCAGTTCGGCCAGTACAGGCTGTGGCTCGCCGCCGGCAACAGCGACGTCGACGTCTACCAGACCGATGTCATCTGGGCGCCGCAGCTCGCCAGCCAGTTCGTCGACCTGACCCAGGCGACCAGGGATGTCGTGGCCAAGCATTTCCCGTCGATCATCCAGTCGCAGACCGTCGACGGCAGGCTGGTGGCGCTGCCGATCTTCACCGATGCGCCGGCGCTCTATTACCGCAAGGACCTGCTCGACAAATACGGCGCCAAGGTGCCGGCCACCTGGAAGGAGCTGGGCGACACCGCCAGGCTGGTGATGGACAAGGAGCGGGCGTCGGGCAACAGGGATATCTGGGGTTTCGTCTTCCAGGGCAACGCCTATGAGGGGCTGACCTGCGACGCGTTCGAATGGGTGGTGTCGAATGGCGGCGGCCATATCGTCGAGCCGGATGGCGCGATTTCAATCAACAACCCCCAGGCGGCGGCCGCGCTCGACATGGCCAAGGCCTGGATCGGCACCATCGCCCCGCCCGGCGTGCTCGCCTACCAGGAAGAGGAGGCGCGCGGCGTGTGGCAGACCGGCAATGCGGTCTTCATGCGCAACTGGCCCTATGCCTATGCGCTGGGCAACAGCCAGGGGGCGCCGATCAGGGGCAAGTTCGATGTCACACCGCTGCCGGCGGGCACGGGCGAGGGCGCCCGGCCGGCCGCGACGCTCGGCGGCTGGAACCTCGCGGTCTCGAAATATTCCAAGCACCCGGATGCGGCGATCGAGCTGGTCAAGTTCATCGCCTCGCCGGCAATGCAGAAATACCGCACGCTCAAGACCGCCAACCTGCCGACCATCCAGGCGCTCTATGATGATGCCGACATCGCCCGGCAACAGCCCATCATTCCACACTGGAAAGAGGTCTTCCTCAATGCCGGGCCTCGGCCGTCGGCGGTGACCAGGAACAAGTACAACGAGGCGTCGAGCCAGTTCTGGAACGCCGTCCACAAGACCTTGTCCGGCGAGGGCAGTGCCGCCGACAATCTGGCCGATCTCGAAGCGACGCTGACCCGGCTGAAAGGCAGGGGCTGGTGAGCGCGCACCCGGCCGATGCGCGCCCTGGTTCGAGCCTGACGCGCCAGCGTGCGCGCTCGGCATGGCTGTTCCTGGCGCCGATGCTTGTGGTGCTCGCCGCCGCTGCCGGCTGGCCGCTGGCGCGCACGGTTTATTTCAGCTTCACCGATGCCTCGCTGTCAGATCTCGACGCCCGCCAATGGGTCGGCTTGGCCAACTATGTCTCGGTGCTGCGCATGCCGAGCGGGCGGGTCATCTACGACGGGCTGCTTCTCGACCCGGTCTGGTGGGGCGCCGTGTGGAACACCGTGCGGTTCGCGGTGGTTTCAGTGACCTGCGAGACGATCCTCGGCATGGTCGTCGCCCTGGTGCTCAATGCCGAATTCCCCGGCCGCGGCATCGTCAGGGCGGCGATCCTCATCCCCTGGGCGATCCCGACCATCGTCTCGGCGAAGATGTGGCAGTGGATGCTGAACGACCAGTTCGGCATCATCAATGTCGTGCTCGTCAACCTCGGGCTGATCGACCACAAGATCGCCTGGACCGCCAGCGCCGACACGGCGATGGCGGCGGTGCTGATCGTCGACATCTGGAAGACGACGCCGTTCATGGCGCTGCTGATCCTTGCCGCGCTGCAGATGCTGCCGCGCGAGATCATCGAGGTCGCCAGGCTGGACGGCGCCAATCCCTGGCAGATCTTCTGGCGGGTGACCTTGCCGCTGATCCGCCCGGCGGTGATGGTGGCGGTGATCTTCCGGGCGCTCGATGCGCTGCGCATCTTCGACCTGATCTATGTGCTGACGCCCAACAATGCGCACACCAAGTCGATGTCGGTGTTCGCCCGCGAGAACCTGTTCGAGTTCGACAAGTTCGCCTATGGCTCGGCCGCCTCGACCTTGCTCTTCCTCATCCTCGCTCTGCTCACCATGCTCACCATCCGCATCGGCCGGATAAGCCTGGACGGAGGCCGCTGAGATGTGGCTGCTGAAGCGCATAGGTTTTTATCTGCTGGTCGGAGCAATCGTGCTGATCGCGGTGTTCCCGTTCTATTACGCCATCGTCACCAGCCTGAAATCGGGGACCGAGCTGTTCCAGGCCGACCTGTGGCCGAAGGTGCCCAGCCTTGGCAATTATCGCAACGTGGTGGCCGAAGGCGCCTTCCTGCGCAACCTGCTGAACTCGCTGGTGGTTTCAGGCGCGGTGGTGGCGCTGTCGCTGTTCCTCGGCGTCACCGCGGCCTACGCGCTGGCGCGTATCCGTTTTCGCGGCCGCTCGGCATTGCTGTTCGCCATCCTGTCGGTCTCGATGTTTCCGCAGGTGGCGGTGCTGGCCGGGCTGTTCGAGCTGGTGCGGCTGTTCGGCCTCTACAATTCGCTCCTCGCGCTGATCTTCTCCTACATGATCTTCACGCTGCCGTTCACCGTCTGGGTGCTCACCGCTTTCGTGCGCGACCTGCCGGTGGAGGTCGAGGAGGCGGCGATCCTCGATGGCGCGACGCCGTGGATCATCATCACGCGCATCTTCCTGCCGCTGATGTGGCCGGCGCTGGCGACCACCGGGCTGCTGGCCTTCATCGGTGCCTGGAACGAGTTCCTGTTTGCGCTGACCTTCACCTCCAACGACGCGCGGCGGACCGTGCCGGTGGCGATCGCGCTGCTTTCGGGCAATTCGCAGTTCGAAATCCCCTGGGGCAACATCATGGCCGCCTCGGTGATCGTCACGGTGCCGCTGGTGGTGCTGGTGCTGATCTTCCAGCGCAAGATCGTCTCCGGCCTCACTGCCGGCGGCGTCAAGGGGTGAGGGGCGGTCGGCGTTCAGATATCGGGCGCGTTGCCGATTTTCTGCTTGATCTCCAGCGCCCAGGCGCGGCCCTCGTCGCCACCCCATAAGAGCCAGGCGATGGTGCCGGCCGAAGGGTTTTCTTCATTGCCGTAATTCTTGCCGCGCTTGTCGACCTCGTGGCGGGCGAAGTAGCTGACGATGCGGCGGATGGTGGAAGGTGCCAGCTTCTCCCGGTTCTTCAGCTCCGTCGCCCGCGCCACGCCGATCTCGGTGCCGCCACGGCCGAACTGCTTGCGCAGCCGCAGGCCCTTGGCGGCATTGTCGGCCACCACTTGCGGGCAGCGCAGGTCGATCTCGTCGGCTTCGTGCATTCTTCTCTCCACTCCTCAGCTGTAGCCGATAACGGGGATGTGGCAAGGCCGGGCCTGTCCCGATGCGAAATGTCGGGACCGGTTCCGGCCAAACGTCCTTGGGTCGCAGAGCAACCGCGCCGGGACGCCGGCGCGCGGAACCAAGGAGCCGATCATGATTCCAGATACCGCACCGCGCGCGAAAAGCTGCTGAAGAAGGAAATCGAGCTGCGCCGGGCCATGGAAGCCGTGGCCGAGGCGCGCCGCGCGCTGCCGCCGGGCGGGCTGGTGCCGCAGGACTATGTATTCGACGGCCTCGATGAAGCCGGCAAGCCCGCCAGGATAAAACTGTCGGAGCTGTTCGCGGCCGGCAAGAACACGCTGATCCTCTACAACATGATGTTCCCGCGCCATCCGCGGGAGACGCGCGACGTCGCGACCAGCGGCGGCACGGCAAAGCTCGCCCGGCCCGACCAGCCATGCCCGTCCTGCACCGCCCTGCTCGACCAGTTCGACGGCGCGGTCGGCCATCTCGAAGCGGCCGGCTTCAACTTCGCCGTGGTGGCCAGGACGGCGCTGGAAAACCTCGTCACGCTCGGCCGCGATCGCGGCTGGCGCAACATGCGGCTGGTGTCGTCGGCCAACAACAGCTTCAAGCGCGACTACAATGCCGAGGATGCGGACGGCGCGCAGATCCCGCTGCTGTCGGTGTTCCACCGCGACGCTGACGGCATCAGGCATTTCTGGTCGTCGGAACTCGGCTTCGCGCCGACCGAGCCCGGCCAGGACCCGCGCGCCATCGGCACCTGCGAGATCCTGTGGAACCTGATGGATTTCACGCCGGAAGGCCGGCCGAATTTCGGCGAGCAACTGCAATATGGCGAGGCGTGCTGCCACTGAAGCCGCTCGGTCCGCACGCTTCGTTCCGAGTGGCTCTTCAGCACATGGTCGCCATCGGCCTGTTCGATGAGGCAGGCGTGGTCGTCGGGGGATGCCTTGTGTTTGACCCGTGTCCTTGATCCGCGCTTCACGTGGCTGCCGAAGCTCTCGCTCAGGTCGGCCGGAACATCGGAACATCCGCTGCATTGATAGGAGACGGTTTGCGACCCCTTTCACGGATTAGACGTGCGCCCTGCAATCAAAGACGTATGGGACTTGGTGCGAGAAAGCGTGGTTGGCTTTGTCAACGACAATGCCCTTAGCCATGGCGCGGCAATGGCGTTTTATGCCGCCACGTCGCTGGCCCCGGTCCTGATAATCGTCGTCGCGATTGCCGGCATCGCTTTTGGTCATGACGCGGCACAGTTGGCCTTGTCTGCTCAGATATCGGGGCTGATGGGCCGGGAAAGCGCGGCGCTGCTTCAGACGGCGCTCGAAGGGGCATCCAGCAAATCATCGGGGACCCTGGCGGCCCTGATCGGCGTGGCCACGCTGCTCGTCACCGCCTCCGCGGTGTTTGGCGAGATGCAGCAGGCCCTGAATGCAATATGGAAGGTTGAAGCGAAAGGGGGTTCGCTGTCGCGTCTCTTGCGCGCGCGTGCGGCAAGTCTGGGCCTGGTCGCCGCCCTCGGCTTCATGTTGCTGGTATCCCTGGCGGCGAGCGCGGCGATCTCGGCTCTGGGCAGCGTGATCAGCGCTTATCTGCCGTTCGGCCAATTTGTTCTGAGCGCCATCAACACCCTGATTTCCTTTTCCCTGATCTCGGTGATGTTTGCCGCGATCTACAAAGTGCTGCCGGACCGTGCCTTGCAGTGGCGGGATGTCGGGATCGGTGCCGTGGTGACCGCCGCTCTGTTCACGTTGGGAAAGTCGCTTATCGGCTGGTATATCGGCACGAGTGCGATCGCATCGTCCTATGGTGCGGCCGGAGGGCTGCTCGTCATACTGCTCTGGGTCTATTATTCATCGGAAATCTTTCTGCTCGGTGCGGAGTTGACGCGCGCCTATTCCGTTCGACGGGGGAGCAGGTCCGACCTGGACGGTTTGGTTTAAAATGCTCCGGCTCCGGAAAGCCTTGTTCCAATGCGCCGAAGGCCCGGCTCTTCGGGCTTCGTCCCCTTGTTGGCGGTGGCGTGCGTGAGCGCGACGATGACAGCCTTTCTGCTGGGGCCTCGTCGTCCGTAGATCCTGCCGCGGTCGCAAGGCTGCTTTCCCTTCTACGGCGCGACGGGAAGGGACACGGCTGGCAACCTCGCCGCATCTGCGGCGTTGGACTCCTCGAGGGAACCATTCCGATCGGAGACGCCAGATGAAAATGCTCCTGACCATGGCCGCCGTCGCGCTGACCGCCGTCGCGCCCGCCGCCCTTGCCCAGACGAACGGCACCAACTCGAACGCGGTCGCGCCCATGTTGCCCGACAGCAAGGTCGACACCCCGACCTTTGTCGCCACAGTGCCCAGTGCCAATGAATTCGAGATCCAGTCGAGCCAGCTGGCAGAACAGAAATCCGCCTCGGCGGACGTCAAGGCCTTCGCCGGCCAGATGATCAAGGACCACACCAAGGCCGGCGAGGACTTCAAGCAGGCGCTGAGCAAGGGGCAGACCACCGCCTCGATCAAGCCCGCCGGACCCGCGCTGCAGCCCAAGGACCAGCAGATGCTGGACCAGCTGAAAGCCGCCAGCGGCAAGGCGTTCGATGAAAAATACGTCATGATGCAGACCGAGGCCCACAAGCAGGCGGTGGCCCTGTTCAGCACCTATGCGAAATCGGGCGACGACCCCGCGCTGAAGGAATTCGCCAAGAAGACGCTGCCAACGCTGAAGATGCACGAGAAGCACGTGAAAGAGCTCGGCGCGGCGCATTAGGGGGCGGTGGCCAGGGCGAGAACGGTTCGAGATCCGCGCTCTACGGCGCCCCCCTCTGTCCTGCCGGACATCTCCCCCTCAAGTGGGGAGATTGGCGGCTTCGGCGCCGGCTCTCTTCCTGGCGCTGTTGAAAATTGGCGAAAGCAGCGACAACAGCCAATCTCCCCCCAAAGAGGGGGAGATGTCCGGCAGGACAGAGGGGGGCGCCTAGGGCGCTACGTCGGATACGCCCAGGCAAAACGCGCAACTTGGCCCTGTGCCTCCACCGGCCATGCGCTACACTGCCGCCTCACCTCGGGAGCACCCCATGCCCAAGATCGACCTCGCATCCGTGCCCGGGCGCAAGGGCTCGGGCTACCCCGCACCCTTCGACGCCCCTTGCGCCGACCGCACGCGCCGGCGCCTTGGCGATGCCGGCGGGCTTACCGATTTCGGCGTCAACCTGACGACATTGCCACCCGGCGGCTGGTCGAGCCAGCGTCACTGGCACAGCCACGAGGACGAGTTCGTCTATGTGCTGGAAGGCGAACTGGTGCTGGTCGAGGATGGCGCGGAGACGCTGCTCAAGGCCGGTGACAGTGCTGCCTTCGCCAAGAACAGCGGCAACGGCCATCACATGATCAACCGCGCGTCGGTCACGGCGCGCTACCTGGAAGTCGGCTCGCGCTCTCCGGACGATGTCATCACCTGCTCCGACATCGACATGATGAGCCCGAGTTCGGACGGGCGCTTCCTGCACAAGGACGGCACGCCTTATCCGGGGCAGGGGTGAGGGCAATCGCATAGGGCGGCGCTAGCCCCCTCTCCGTCCGCGTAGCGGACGGAGAGGGGAGCGCCCTATGCGATTAGCTTGGGCAGGGGTGACGCCTGGACCACATCCCGCCGCTGGCGTTCGCCCGGCAGCCCGCTAAGCTCCCTGCCAACCCAGGGAGCACCACCATGAAAAAAGAAGTCATCGAAGTGCCCGTCATGTCGGACAAGGTGCGGGCGCTCGGCCTGCCCTGTTCGACGGCGGTGAAGGCCAACGGCTTCGTGTTCATCTCGGCGACGCCGCCGGTGGATATGGTGACCGGCGAGATGGTGCGCGGCGACATCGAGGTCCAGACCGAGGCCTCGCTGAAGGCGCTCAAACATTGCCTGGAAGCGGCCGGCACCTCGCTGGAAAACGTGGTGATGGTGCGCATCTACGCCGTCAATTCCGGCTTCTACTCCGCGATAAACAGGGTGTATGCCCGGTATTTCAGCGTGAACCCGCCAGCAAGGAGCTTTGTGCCGGTGGCTTCGTGGCCGATGGAGTTTGATGTTGAGATTGAGTGCGTGGCGGTGGCGTGAGGGAGCGTCTTAGAGGTCAAGCCTGCAAGAGGCGCTTTTGATAGAATTAGCGGCAATGCCTGCTGGCATCTGACGCGTAGTAGCGATAGTTTCGTCTACCGATGTTGCTCCGTAGCATCGGGTCACTGCGAATTGCAGCAGGCTTATGATATTTGGTGAGCAATTGATTTTGAAATCGCATGGCGCCATGCGTCAGAACGTCGATCCTCGTTTGGCACCGGGCGCGACCCCTGTGCGTCGTACGGATGTGTACTTCTCGGCAGACGTTGAAACGGATGGGCCTATACCTGGCCCGTTTTCGATGCTGTCATTCGCAATCGTGTATGCCGGCAAGTATGATGGAGAGCGTTTCGAGAGGCCTTCTGAGTACAATCAAGTATTCTACAGGGAATTGTCTCCTATTTCGACAGAATTCCAAGCAGAGGCTTTGAATGTCAATGGCCTAGATAGAGATGATCTCGTTCTAAACGGCTCTGATCCGATCCATTCGATGACCGAAGCCTTTGAGTGGATAAAAATTATTTCAGGCGACTCCTACCCAGTCCTGGTCGCGTATCCTCTAAGTTTCGACTGGAATTGGCTTTACTGGTATTTTATGAGATTTGGTCGATACGGCTCGCCATTCGATTATTCTCGTTGCTTTGACATCAAAACTGCTTTTGCCGTTAAATCTGCGATTCCCATTGCGGAGGCGGGTAGATCTCATCTACCTATCAATCTGGCGTCGACCAAAAAACATACCCATCATGCGATTGATGACGCCATTGAGCAGGCGGAGATATTTGCCAACGTATTCGAGTGGGAGGGGATAAATGGGAGCAATCGACGATAGGAAGGAATACTCTCTTCGGCGTATGGGGGACTTGAAACAGGCCCTTTTGGGCGCAAGGAAGATAACTGGTACGAAAGCTTGTGTATTTGCTAGCGGCTCCTTCGGGAGACTCGAAGCAAGCGAGCACAGTGACTTAGATCCGTGCATCGTAGCGTTGAGTACTAGGAAAAAAGGGAGCAAGCTTTCCCTTCTCCAAGAGATAAGGCTAAAGTCAGAAATAATTCTGGCGGTTGAACGCTTGGGTCTTAAAGAAATTGATGGTGATGGAAAATACATCGGCCAATTCACAGATCGAAGCTTGGTAGATGAAATTGGGTCTCCGATCGACGACTCCAACAATACCTTCACCACGCGCCTACTTATGCTTCTAGAGGCGAAACCGTTAACGAATGAAGATATATTTAATAAGGTAAGGAGAGATATTGTAGAAGCCTACTGGGTAGATTTCGATCGATATCAGAACAAGTTTGTTCCAGCATATTTCACAAACGATATTATCCGACTCTGGCGAACATTTTGCGTCAACTATGAGGCTAGGACAAGAAAACTCGTTGGAGATCTTAGAATAAAAAAGAAGGTCAAGAATTATAAACTGAAGCATAGCAGAATACTAACCTGCTACTCGGCTATATTATACCTTCTTTCGATTTACAGCACGAATGGGACGGTCACTCAGTCTAATGCAATTGAGATGTGCGCAATGACTCCAATGGAGAGGTTGTTTTCATTGAGAGGCAATTCTGACATCTCCCATGCCCGGGGGACGATTGATAATCTGATAGAAATGTACGATCGATTTTTGCATACGGCGAGCCAAGAGACTGCTAGGCTTGAGCAGCAAATTCAGGACAATAAAGGCTATATGCGTGATGACTACAAATTTGGTCAAGAAATGTTCAATGCGATAAACAGTATTGGCGGCGGGAATGAGTTTCATCGTCTGATTATCGTCTGACGCCGCCTCAATAGACACGCCATATCCCTACGCAAAATACTCCTGCAGCGGCCTGACCTCCAAACTCCCCGCCTTCAACGCCGCGATCGCTTCCGCCACAGCGGCCGCTCCCGACAGCGTTGTGTAGTACGGCACCTTCTGCATCAGCGTTGCCCGCCGCAGCGATTTGGAGTCCGACACCGCCTTCTGGCCGTCCGTCGTGTTGAAGACGATCTGGACCTGGCGGTTGCGGATGGCGTCTTCGATGTGGGGGCGGCCTTCCAGGACCTTGTTGATCTTCTGGGCGTCGACGCCGTTTTCGGCGAGGAAGCGCTGCGTGCCCGAGGTCGCCAGCACCTTGAAGCCGAGGCCGGCGAGGCGCTTGACCGCCGGCAGGATGCCTTTCTTGTCCTCGTCGCGCACCGAGACGAACAGCGTGCCGGAGCGGGGCAGGTCGACGCCGGCTCCGAGCTGGCTCTTGGCGAAGGCCAGCGCGAAATCGCGGTCGAGGCCCATGACCTCGCCCGTGGAGCGCATTTCCGGGCCGAGCAATATGTCGACGCCGGGGAAACGGGCGAAGGGGAAGACGGCTTCCTTGACCGCGATGTGGCCGGGATTCCTGGGGTCGGGCATGGCCCCGTAATGGGCGAAGGCGTCTTCCAGCGTCTCGCCGGCCATGATGCGGGCGGCGATTTTGGCGATCGGACGGCCGATGGTCTTGGCGACGAAGGGGACGGTGCGCGACGCGCGCGGGTTGACCTCCAGCACATAGACCGTGCCGTCCTTGATCGCGTATTGCACGTTCATCAGCCCGCCGACATTGAGCGCGCGGGCGAGCGCCGCCGTCTGCCGCTCGAGCTCGTCGACGAGGTCCGACGGCAGCGAATGAACCGGCAGCGAGCAGGCACTGTCGCCCGAATGGATGCCGGCCTCCTCGATGTGTTCGAGAATGCCCGACACGAAGGTCGCCTTGCCGTCGCAGAGGCAGTCGACATCGACCTCGATGGCGCCGGAGAGGTAGGTGTCGAACAGCAGCGGGTTCTTGCCCAACAGCGTGTTGATCTGGCCGGTCTTGTCGTTGGGGTATTTCTGCTTGATGTCCTCCGGCACCAGGCCGGGCACGGTGTCGAGCAAATAGGACTGCAGCATGCCCTCGTCATGGATGATCTGCATGGCGCGGCCGCCGAGCACATAGGAGGGGCGCACCACCAGCGGGAAGCCGAGCTCGCCGGCGACGAGGCGGGCCTGCTCGACCGAATAGGCGATGCCGTTCTTCGGCTGGCTGAGGTTGAGCTTGTGCAGCAGTTTCTGGAAGCGGTCGCGGTCTTCGGCCAGATCGATCATGTCGGGCGAGGTGCCGAGGATCGGAATGCCTGCCTTCTCCAGCGCGTCGGCCAGCTTCAGCGGCGTCTGGCCGCCGAACTGGACGATGACGCCGACCAGTTCGCCCGAGGCCTGCTCGGCGCGCAGGATCTCCAGCACGTCCTCCGCCGTCAGCGGCTCGAAATAGAGCCGGTCCGACGTGTCGTAATCGGTCGACACGGTTTCGGGGTTGCAGTTGATCATGATCGCTTCATAGCCGGCGTCGCGCAGAGCGAAGGCGGCGTGGCAGCAGCAATAGTCGAACTCGATGCCCTGGCCGATGCGGTTCGGTCCGCCGCCGAGAATGACGACCTTCTTGCGCGCCGAGACCTGCGCCTCGTTGGCGAGCGCGCCGGCGAAGGGCACTTCGTAGGTCGAGTACATGTAGGCGGTGGGCGAGGCGAATTCGGCCGCGCAGGTGTCGATGCGCTTGTAAACCGGATGAACGTCGAGCTTTTCGCGAGTCTTCTGAACGACTTCGGCGTCGGTCTTCGTCAGCGAGGCGAGGCGGGCGTCGGAGAAGCCCATCGCCTTCAGCATGCGCAGATTGACGGCATCGCCCGGAATGCCGTGCTCGCGGATGCGGGCTTCCATGGCGACGATGCCGGCGATCTGTTCGAGAAACCACGGGTCGATCTTGCACATGGCGTGCACGTCTTCCAGCGACGTGCCCATGCGGATCGCCTGCGCCACCATGCGCAGCCGGTCGGGCGTCGGCGTGCCCAAGGCGGCGCGGATGGCGTTGCGGTCGTCGGCGCTGTTGGTTGCGCCAAGGCCGGGGATCTCGATCTCGTCCAGGCCGGTGAGGCCGGTCTCGAGACCGCGCAGCGCCTTCTGCAAAGACTCCTGGAAGGTGCGGCCGATGGCCATGACTTCGCCGACCGACTTCATGGCCGTGGTCAGCACCGGCTCGGCGCCGGGGAACTTTTCGAAGGCAAAGCGCGGGATCTTGGTCACGACATAGTCGATCGACGGCTCGAACGAGGCGGGCGTGGCGCCGCCGGTGATGTCGTTCTCCAGCTCGTCCAGCGTGTAGCCGACGGCTAGCTTGGCGGCGATCTTGGCGATCGGGAAGCCGGTCGCCTTGGAGGCGAGCGCGGACGAGCGCGAGACGCGCGGGTTCATCTCGATGACGACGAGACGGCCATCGGCCGGGTTGACGGCGAACTGCACGTTGGAGCCGCCGGTCTCGACGCCGATCTCGCGCAGCACCGCGATCGAGGCGTTGCGCATCATCTGGTATTCCTTGTCGGTCAAGGTCAGCGCCGGGGCGACGGTGATGCTGTCGCCCGTGTGCACGCCCATCGGGTCGATGTTCTCGATCGAGCAGACGATGATGCAATTGTCCGCTCTGTCGCGGACGACCTCCATCTCATACTCCTTCCAGCCGAGCACGCTCTCCTCGATCAGCACTTCGGTGGTCGGCGAGGCGTCGAGGCCGGACTGGACGATGTCGTAGAATTCGGCCCTGTTGTAGGCGATGCCGCCGCCGGTGCCGCCCATGGTGAAGGACGGGCGGATGATGGCTGGCAGGCCGACATGGTCGAGCGCCTGGGCGGCGATCGCCATGCCATGGCTGATGTAGCGCTGCTTGCGGTCGCCTTCGCCGAGGTTCCAGCGGGTTTCCAGCGCATCGAGTTCGGCGTCCAGATTGTCCGGCTTCTCGGCCTTCAGCGCGGCGCGCTCGGCCTCATGCGTCTTGCGGTCGGCGTTCTTGACGTCGGTGGCGTTGGCCAGCATCGACTTCGGCGTCTCCAACCCGATCGTCTTCATCGCCTCGCGAAACAGCGCGCGGTCCTCGGCCTTGTCGATGGCATGCGCGTCGGCGCCGATCATCTCTACTTGATAGCGCTCCAGCACGCCCATGCGGCGCAGCGACAAAGCGGTGTTGAGCGCGGTTTGGCCGCCCATGGTCGGCAGCAGCGCGTCGGGCCGCTCCTTGGCGATGATCTTGGCGACCACTTCTGGGGTGATCGGCTCGATATAGGTGGCGTCGGCCAGTTCCGGGTCGGTCATGATGGTGGCCGGGTTGGAATTGACCAGGATGACGCGAAAGCCCTCTTCCTTCAGCGCCTTGCAAGCCTGGGTGCCGGAATAGTCGAATTCGCAGGCCTGGCCGATGACTATGGGGCCGGCCCCGATGATCAGGATCGACTTGATGTCGGTGCGTCTGGGCATGTCTATGAATTCCGTTCGGCAGCGGGCTTGCACAAAAAACCGGGACGGGAAGACCCGGCCGGTTGTGCTCGCGATTCTGGTATCAGGCTAGGAGGGCCTTATAGGGAAGAGTTTTGCTCGATGTAACCCCGAAAATGCGGGTAGGCGTGCTAAGCAAACAAGCGCCTCATTCCCTCGTGCCGACCCCTGGAGCGTGCCTAATCCCCCAGCACCACCGTGTCCGCGATCTCGAACCGCTCCGACACGCCGATGCGGATCATGTTGAGTTTGCCTTCCCGGGTGAAGCGGAAGTCGCTGCCGGCGTCCGAGCTTGCCGGCAGGCCGGCAGCGAAGGAGATGACGCGGCTGCCGCCATCGGGCCAGGTCACGGTCACGTCGGCCTTGTCCGTGCCCTTGCGCGTCACGCTCGCCGCGCAAGGCGCCATGGGCTGTCCAACGTAGCGGGCGCAGGGAATTTGCAGGCCGGCATCGCCGGCCGTGGCCCCGGTTGGCTCTTCGGCCGCGGGTCCGTTTTCAGCCGCAGCCAGCGCCAGGCCATAGGCATCCTGCATGGCGATCTCCGCCGCGGATTTCGGCGGGGCTTCGGGGCTGGCTGGTTGGTTCGCATCACCCAGCCGAGCGGTCAGGTCGGGTGCATCGGGCGTCGCTGCGGCTTCGGTGGCCATGGCGGGCGTATCCGCGGCCTCGTCGGGCACGGTCGCCGGATTGAGAGGAATGAGGTAGCGCGCGGGAGCCCAGCCGGTGGCTTTGGGATTGTCTGACTCAACCTTGCACCAGGGATGGCCGTCAATGTCGTTGCAGCCGAGGTTCCGTACGCTCGCACCGGCCGCCAGGCGGGCCTCGGTCTTGCCGATCGCCGACGGCTTGGCGCGCACATTGAGCAGGTCGTCGGGGGCGAGCCCGGTGACGACGGAGATGAAAGGACCTTCTTCCGCACGGGCCGGGACAACAGCCAGCCACGCCACCATCAGCAGCGGAACCGCAACCAGCGCATGCAAACCTGTTCGGAGCGTAACTGTGCGCCTCATCATCTGACCGTGCGCCGATACTCGAAATTCCATGCCGCGGCCATCTTGCCGCATGTCCGGCCGATTCTATAAGGGACGACGCGCCGCCATGTAAGCCGGAAATTGAGGCTAATCATGACGGCGGACCGGCCCGCCGCCTCGTGGTGTACTCGACGGCGATCGTCTCGAAGCGATCCGGCTGGCCGGCGCCGCCCAAGGTAACGATGCCGTAGCGGGCTAAGCGCATTTCCGAGGGGGCTCCACAGGCTGGCGAAGGACTGGTCGAAAGGGCGACCCTGACAGGGACATGAGTTCCTCCCGCTTCGCGAGGGAAAGGAAATGCGTCAGGCCGACACTTCGATGTCGTGGCCGCCGACGGCCGGCAGGGCGGCGTCGCCCGCGGCCGCGGCGATGACGCTGTCGAGCAGGCCGGGGAAGCGGGCGTCGAGATCGGCGCGGCGCAGCGTGATCATGCGGTTGGTGCCGACCACTTCGGCGCGGGTGACACCGGCCTCACGCAGCTTGGCGAGGTGGTAGCTCAGATTGGTCTTGGAGCCGAGATCGAGGAAGCGGCTGCAGTTCAGCGGCACGCCTTCCTTGCTGGCGAGATAGCGCACGATCGCAAGCCGCGTCGGGTCGCCGAGCACGCCGAGCACAATGGGCAGGCTGATCTGGTCCGTATTGGGGTGTGGCAAGGTCATGGCTGGAACCTAAGCACAGTTCGGGCCGATTTCAACGCGTCGATCCTGCCCGGTCCATACACACTGTTTCTCCAGTTCATGGCCGTCCTGACACAGGGCTGTCAGCATGGTTATGCTATTTTTGCCTGGCTTCATTGACATGATGCCCCTTTATGTCCAATTGTTCAATAATTTTTGAACTAAGGACGCTTTCCCATGGACAAGAGAATTTTCTGGCTTGCGCTCGGATCGTTTGCGATCTCGACCGAAGGCTTCGTCATCTCCAGCCTCCTGCCCGATATCGCCAGGGATGCCGGCATCTCCGTGCCGCTCGCCGGCTCGCTGATCACCGCTTTCGCGCTCGCCTATGCCGTGGGCACGCCGATCCTGGCGACGCTGACCGGCGAATGGGACCGGCGCCGCGTGATCTTGTGGACGCTGGTGTTCTTCGTCGTCGGCAATGTCGTCGCCGCCTTGAGCTCATCCTTCGAAGTGCTGCTCGTCGCACGCATCATCATGGCGCTGTCGTCGGGCCTGTTCGCGGCGACCGCGCAAGGCACGGCGGTGGCGCTGGTGGACGATCATCACCGCGCCCGTGCCATCGCCGTCGTCGTCGGCGGCACCACGGTGGCCGTCGCTGTCGGTGCACCGCTTGGCGCGCTGGTCGCGGCCATCGCCGGCTGGCGTGGCACCTTCTATGCCATTGCCGGCCTTGGCGCGCTGTCCGGCGCCATCCTCTGGTACCGCCTGCCGCGCGGCATCATCGGCACCAGGCTGCCGCTGAAGCGCCGGCTGGCGGCCGCCATGCGTCCCGGCGTGATGCCGATCCTGGTGACGACATTGCTGGCGCTGGTCGGTGCCTTCACCGTCTTTGCCTATGTCGCGCCGCTTGCCATCGAGGGCGGCGGGCTGAGCGAGATCGCGCTGCCCGGCATGCTGCTCGCCTTCGGCGTCGGCGCCGTCATCGGCAACATTGCCGGCGGCCAGGCGGCCGACCGTTTCGGCGCCACGCGCACCGTTGGCTGGTCGCTGGCGTTGAGTGCCGCCATGCTGATCATGCTGTCGGTCATCCCGACCTTCCTGCCGCAGCACATTGCCGGACCGGCGCTGATGGCGATGATGGTGCCGTGGGGCATCGTCGGCTGGGCGTTCCCGCCGGCGCAGGCCAGCCGCATCATCAAGTTGGCGCCGGACGCCGCCCCGATCGTGCTGTCGCTCAATGGTTCGGCGCTCTATCTCGGCGTGGCGGTGGGCGCGGTGGTCGGTGGTGGCGTGCTGCGCTACGGCGCGCCCGCCGATCTCGGTCTGGTCGCGGCGGTGTTTCCGATCGTCGGGCTCGGCATTGTGCTGGCGGGGCGGGTGTTTGCCCGGGCCGTCACCATGCCGGCGGAATAAGGCCGGCTCCGAGGCTTGCATCCTTGTTTTTTCGCGGCCGCTTCTTCAGCTGGAAGGAGTGGCCGCGGGCAATTCCAGCTTCAACGCAGCCACTTCATCGAGCGTGGCCCGCAGTTTCGCGGCCTGCTCCGCGCCGATCATGGCCTCGAATTGCCGCTGGGCGACGCTCCATAGCTTGATCGCCTCGTCGAGCTTGGCCTGTCCTGATGACGTCAGCCGTACGCGCTTGACGCGGCGGTCGTCCTTGTCGGGGAAGGTTTCGACATAGCCGTCGCGGACCAGGGGCTTCAGCGTGTGGCCGAGCGCCGACAGATCCATGATCAGCGCCTCGGCAATGGCTCCCATCGCCGGCTCGCTGCCGACACTGATCTGGAACAGCAGGCCGAACTGCGTGCCCTTCAGGCCGGAAGGCGCCAGCGCGTCGTCGTAGAACCGGCCGAGCCTGCGTGCGGTGCGCCGCAAAGTGGCATTGTTGCAACGGCTAAATCCGTCAGCTTCACTCATGGTCGCTCCTTGTGGAGCATCTCCGGCGAAACGCATCGCCTCCAATGCTCTCTCTTGTTACGCAATTCCGGACGCAAAACCGCTGGGCACTTGCTGGAATTGTCTGGCAGGTGCGCCAGCCTGCCGCAGAAATAGTTTTCGCCGCCGCCGTTGACAAGATGGTGGCATATACCTATTTCGCGGAAAGTGGCATATACCACTAATTCGGATAGCAGCCTTGCCGGCCGATATTTATCCACCGGGGCCGAGCCAGCGAACACAAGGAACGTGACAATGAGCAAGAATGACAACAAGGGCACGGCGGTCGTCACCGGCGCTTCATCGGGGATCGGCGCCGTCTATGCGGATCGACTGGCGGGGCAGGGCTACGACCTGGTGCTGGTGGCGCGCCGTGCCGACCGGCTGCAGGCGCTGGCCGGGAAGTTGCGCCATGACCACGGCCGCAACGTGAGCGTGATCAGCGCCGATCTGTCCGACGACGGCGATGTGCGCCGTGTCGAGCAGTCGATATCAGCCGACGAAACCGTGACGCTGCTGGTCAACAATGCCGGCCTTGGCGGTCAGGCAGTGGTGGCAACCGCCGATGCCGACGCGGCCGAGCGCATGATCAAGGTCAATGTCGTGGCTCTGACCCGGCTGACGCGTGCCGTGCTGCCTGGGCTCCTGGCGCGCAACCGGGGCGGGATCGTCAACATCGCCTCGGTCCTGGCCTTCGACACCTCGTTCGGCGGCATCTACAGCGGCACCAAGGCCTATGTCGTCAACTTCACCGAAGCCCTGCATCGCGAGGTCGCGGGCACCGGAGTGACGGTGCAGGTGGTGCTGCCGGGCGCGACCCGGACCGATTTCTGGGAGCTTTCCGGCGGTGATATCGACCAGCTGCCGAAGGAGATCGTCATGACCGCCGATGATATGGTCGACGCTGCCCTTGTCGGCCTGGCCAGGGGCGAGGCCGTCACCGTGCCGGCGCTTGCCGACACGGGAAAGCTGGACACATTCCTAGGCGCCCGCCAGGCCTTCTATGGCAGCCTGCACGCCGACAAGCCGGCCCCGCGCTACGCGGCTTAGGCTGACGTGGCGGCCGGCCGTCAGGCCGTCCGCCACATCGGGATGATCGAGGCGGCGAGCACCAGCGCCAGCACGATGTTGAGCGCGCGCCATTGCCACTCGGCCTTGAGCAGCCGCGCCAGCACCATGCCGGCCACGCACCAGACGGACAGCGAGATGGCGGCGGTGAGGCCGAAGGTCGAGCCGAGCAGCAAAGCGAGTTGTCCCGGACCGTCGGCAAGCGCGGCGAAGGAGGCCGCCGCGCCCAGACCCATCGCCCAGCCCTTGGGGTTCATCCACTGGATGCCGGCGCCGCCCAGAAAACTGTTGGGTTTGGCCATGGCGACATCGAGATTGGGCGGGCCGGCGCGGCCGATCTTGATTGCCAGCCAGACGAGGTAGAGCGAGCCGGCGATCTTCATGGCAAGCTGCAGCGAGGGCATGGCAAGCAGCAGCCCGGCAAGTCCGGCGGCCGCCGCCCCCGTCACGGTCGCGAGGCCGGCGGCACTGCCGATCATCAAGGGAACCGAGCGGCGAAAGCCGAACTGCGCGCCCGAAGCGGTCGACAGTGTCGTGGCGATACCGGGCGTCGCGGTGGCCACGAAGGCAAACAGGATGAGCGGCAGGATCGGCTGGAGCATGGAGCGCCCTTTGTGGGAGGCTTCATGGTAGACTGAGCGTGACATCAGTAAATGCAATGTTTGCGATGATCGTCATTAGCACTTATAATGCCGGTCATGATCCGCAATCTCGATACCAGTCTCATGCGCACCTTCGTCACCGTCGCCGACAAGGCCAGCATGACGGCGGCGGCCAACGCGCTGCACCTGACGCAGGGCGCGGTCAGCCAGCAGGTCAAGCGGCTGGAAGAAACGCTCGGCTGTGGGCTGTTCGAGCGCGATCGGCGCGGTCTGCGGCTGACCCATTCCGGCGAGCGACTGTTCGACAAGGCAAGGCGCCTGCTCAGCCTCAATGACGAGATCTGGACCGAGATGGTGGGGAGCGCTGTCGCCGGACAGGTGCGTCTCGGCGTTCCCTACGACCTTGTCGGCACTTTGCTGGCTCCCGTCCTGAAGGCCTATGCCGAGGCCTATCCGCAGGTCGAGACATCGCTGGTCTGCGCCTCCTCGCCGGAACTGGCGGCGGCGCTCGCGGCCGGAACCATCGACCTCGCGGTAATCGAGGAGCGGGTCGGCCCGACCTCGGGCGAATGCCTGGCCATCGACCGGCTGGTCTGGGTCGGCGCAAGGGGTGGGGTGGCTCGCGCCAAGCGGCCATTGCCCGTCTCGATCGTTGCCGACACCTGCGCCTTCCGGCCGGTGGTGCTGGCGGCACTCAACGAGCATGGGCTGGAATGGCGCAGCGTGTTCGAGAACGGCAACATCGACGCGACGACGGCGACGGTGCGTTCCGACCTCGCCGTCACCACATGGCTCGCTTCCACCGTGCCAGCCGATCTCGACATATTGCCGTTCGACAGCGGCCTGCCGCCGCTGCCGAATTTTGCCATCAACCTGCACCTGCCGAGGCATGGCGTCAGCACGGCGGCGCAGGAATTCGCACGCCATATACGCGATGGGCTGGCGCGGCGATCGCAGGCTGCCTGATGCCCGAATTTACTTCCAGTTCTTGCGCCGCTCGAGTTCGGCCGGGGATGGCTCGCCCGTGACAAAGGAGCCGACCTTGATTTCGCCCGCGCGCTCATAGGTCGCGATGATGACGCCGGTGGTCGAAGTCTGCGATTTGACAAGCTTGAAAGCGGCCGGCATCGCGGCCTCGCCGAACAGCCGCTTGCCCTTGCCCAGCAACAGCGGGAAGATCATCAGCCGGATCTCGTCGATCAGCCCGTTGGCGAGCAGGGTCTGAATGAGATCGCCAGATCCCTGGATGAGCAGGTCAGGTCCATCTTCCTGCTTGAGGCGACGCAAAGCCGTGATGATATCGGGCCCAAGCGCGTGCGTGTTCTGCCAGGTCAAAGTATCCGGCCGATGGGTCGCCACATACTTGGTCGCGGGGTTGAACGCATCCGCGATCGGATCTTTCTGGTAGGGCCAGTACGCGGCGAAGATGTCGTAGGTTCTGCGGCCGAGCAGCAGGGCGAAGGGTTTGGAGAACAATTCCTCCATTGCCGCGCCTCCCACCTCGTCAAAATAGTGGAACGTCCAGCCGCCGAATTCGAAGCCACCGACCGGATCCTCTTCCGGCCCTCCCGGCGCCTGCATGACGCCATCGAGGCTGACGAAGGTCGCGGCGATGATCTTTCTCATTGTGCTCTCCCTTGCTTGCGGCCACGCCATCGCGGCCGGACTTCAACCCAAGGACGGAGCAACCGCGCCCGTCCCGACAAAGGCCGCGAGATTTGGTCCGCCCTCGATAGGTCAGCCGCGGACGCTCACGGCTTTCGACGAGAACCAGACATGCTCGAAGATCGCCGTGGCGGTGCGGTCCGGCTGCCTGTCCTCGACCAGCCAGATCGAGCGGCTGCGCGTGGCCTGCTCGCGTGTCGGGATCTTCGCCGCAAGATCCGCGAGCGAGGCGCCGAAGCATGGGATGAACCAGGCACGCATGAACGGATCGCAGGCAAAGCCCTTTTCGGTGCGGGTCACCAGCATCGCCAGCGGGACGCGCTCGGCGGGACGCCAGGGGAAGATCATGCGGCCGCCGGGGCGCAACGCTTTCAGCCATCCGGCGGGAGGGGCAACGACACCGGCATTGACATAGATGATGTCGGATGGCGGCAGCGGCGACGTCACGGCATCGCCATGGACAATGGTCGCATTGCCGTAGGTTTCGAGATTCTTGCGTGCCAGCCCGGCCAGGTTTTCGTCGATCTCAAAGGCGGTGACGGTGCCGCCTGGCGAAACCAGTTTGGCCAGCAAAGCCGTGTAGTAACCGCTGCCGGCGCCGATATGCGTGATGGCCTCACCAGGCTTTGGCGCGAGTTTTCCGATCCACATGGCGTGCAGAAAGGGCTCGCCATTGTTGATGCCCTTGTCGGTATCGAGCGCTACCAGGACGTTCTGGCAGATGTGGGCCGGATCGGCGCTTGGCGTGGTGACCGTGCCGTTGCCGGTGATGACCGTCCATGGCCCGGGGCCAAGGAAGGCCTCGCGCGGTACGCTGGCGAACACCTCTTCCAGGCGCGGGTCCGATGAGGCGGCGTTGACCGCCATCAGCCGCGCGTAGAATGTCCTGATGTCCTCGATGTCGCTCATGGCATCGGGAAGATAGCGCGATCCGGCGGTTTGTCCCGTGATTAGACGGAACTTCAACCAACCCCGAACATGGTGTCGTAGAGCAGCTTGAAATTGAGCACCAGGATGATTGCCGCGACCACCCAGGCCAGTGCGGCGACGCCGCGCGGGATGGCGAGATTGCCCATCTTCTTCTTGTCGGACACGAACTGCACCAGCGGGACGACCGCGAAAGGCAGCTGCATGGACAACACCACCTGGCTGAAGACCAGCAACTGGCCAGTGCCCTTCTCGCCATAGAGCGCGGTGACGACCACCACCGGTATGATGGCGAGGCCGCGGGTCAGCAGGCGCCGCGCCCAGTTCGGGATGCGCAGGCGCAGAAAACCTTCCATGATGATCTGGCCGGCGAGCGTCGCCGTCACCGTCGAATTCAAGCCCGACGCCAGCAGTGCCACGGCAAACAGGATCGAGGCGATGCCGAGGCCAAGCAGCGGCGACAGCAGCTTGAAAGCCTGGTCGATCTCGGCGACATCCTGGTGGCCGGTTTCGTGGAAGGCGACGGCCGCGACGATCAGGATGGCGGCGTTGACGAACAGCGCCAGCATCAGGGCGATGGTGGAGTCCGTCGTCGCCCATTTGATGGCATCTCGTTTTCCGGCCTCCGTGCGCTCATAGGCGCGGGTCTGCACGATCGAGGAATGCAGGTAGAGATTGTGCGGCATCACCGTTGCGCCGATGATGCCGATGGCGATGTAGAGCATCGCTGGATCGGTGACGATTTCGGAGGACGGCACGAACATCGAATGCAGGATCGTGCCGGCCGGCGGAGCGGCAACGAAGATCTGGATGGCAAAGCAGCTGAAGATGATGACCAAAAGCGCGACGACGAAGGCTTCGAGATAGCGGAACCCCTTGTTCATCAGGAGCAGAACCAGGAAAGCGTCGAGCGCGGTGAGCATGGCGCCGCCGATCAGCGGGATGCCGAACAAAAGCTGCAGCGCGATCGCGGTGCCGATCACCTCGGCGAGGTCGCAGGCGATGATGGCGAGTTCGCAGGCGATCCACAGCACGAGATTGACGGGGCGCGGATAGTAGGCGCGGCAGGCCTGGGCGAGGTCGCGGCCGGTGGCGATGCCAAGGCGCGCGGCCAGCGCCTGCAGCAGGATCGCCATCAGGTTGGACAGCATGATGATGAACAAAAGCGTGTAGCCGAACTGCGCGCCGCCGGCGAGGTCGGTCGCCCAGTTGCCCGGGTCCATGTAGCCGACCGAGACCATGTAGCCGGGACCCATGAAGGCGAACAAGCGGCGGAACCAGACGCCTGATGTCGGCACCGCGATGGAGGAGTTGACCTCGCGCAGGCTGGGCTGATCGTCTTCATCCCGTCTGGCGAACCGCCATGCGGACCGGGAGGTTGTGACGTCTGCTTCTGACATGAAAAGGCTTTCCGCGACTTCCGGAGGATGCCCTCAAGGTATGCCATGGCTCAACATTATGCAATAGGCTATATTTCATTGTCGGTGCTTTTTAGCATGTCGCGCTGTGCGTGCGAGGATGACGCCCCCGGAGACGCCGGTTGCGCCTCTCTCGGAATGCAAATAAACGGCCTGAAGAATCAGAGCCCGTGCTATAAAAGCAGGGACGGCAAACTCCCGAGGAGGAGCGCGCATTGGCGCTGAAGAACAGACCGGTCCCGCGTGAGCCGTTGCTCGATGCCGATGTCCATTCGGAAGGGTTCCGGCAGACGCGCGAAGCGCGCCGCAGCGCGCTGGTCGAGGATTATGTCGAACTGATCGCCGACCTGATCGAGGACGGCAACGAGGCGCGCCAGGTCGACATCGCCGCGCGCCTCGGCGTCGCCCAACCGACGGTGGCCAAGATGCTGACGCGGCTATGCGCCGACGGGCTGGTGTCGCGAAAGCCCTATCGCGGCGTGTTCCTGACCGATGCCGGCCGCAAGGTCGCAGAGGAAAGCCGCATCCGCCACCAGACGGTCGAGGCCTTTCTGCGCTCGCTCGGCGTCAGCGCCGAGACGGCGCGCATCGATGCCGAGGGCATCGAACACCATGTCAGCGCCGAGACGCTGGAAGCGTTCCGCAAGGCGATGACGGCGCGCTGAAGCGCTTCATTGCCGCGTTTTCGACCATGTTAGCCGCTGGAACTGCCGGCGCTTATGCGCGTTCCCCTCTCATTGCGCGCCTATCGCGCGCCAGGGAGGAAGCAATGGGCATCGAGCAGGCACCGACCGCAAAAGGCAAGCAGGCAGCCACAGGATTGGAACAGGCGGCCGCCAGGGACGAGCGCAAGACCGAGGCCGAAACGGGACATCCGCTGAAGAAAGGCGCCGATCGTTTCGAGGAACGCTCGAAAAGCTCCGACGGCAAGAGCGCCGGCGCCAAGCAGAAAGAGTAAGCGGCAGCAGTTCTGGACCGATGCGGATGACCATCGAGTGGCGCCCGCCTGAACGCTTTGTCTTTCAGGGACATTCGATCGCCTGGGGCGTCATGGGGGAAGGACCGCCCGCCGTCGTTCTCCGCGGCACGCCATTCTCCTCGGTCGAGTAGCGCCGCATCGCGCCATGGCTGGCGAAGCAGCGACGCGTCCACTATTTCGACATGCTTGGCTATGGCTGGTCGGACAAGCCGGACGGCGATGTGTCGCGTGGCATGCAGAACGAGCTGTTCGCGGCGCTCTATGCCACTGGAAGCTGGAACGGCCCGACGTGGTCGCGCATGATTTCGGCGGATCGACCGCTCTGCGCGGTCATCTGCTCAACGGTTTGGAGTTCCGCTCGCTGGTGCTGATCGATCCAGTGGCGATCAGCCCGCAAGGTTCGCCGCTGGTCCAGGCAGCCAGGCAGAACGAGAAGGTTTTTGCCGGGCTGCCCGCATATGTCCACGAAGCGATCTTGCGGGCCTACATCGATGGCGCGACGGACAATTCGTTGCGCACAGACGAGATGCAGGCCTATCTGCGTCCATGGCTTGGCGACGAGGGCCAGAAGGCGTTCTGGAGGCAAGTCGCGCAGATGGACGACAGGTACACGGAGGAGGTGGAGTGGCGATATGGCGAGATTCGCTGTCCGGTCACCATCCTGTGGGGCGAAAATGACGATTGGATCCCGGTAAAGGACGGCAGGGAGCTGGCGCGGCGCATTCCCGGCGCGACGTTTCAGACAGTCCCCGGCGCCAAGCATCTCGTCCAGGAAGACGCGCCGGAGGCGGTCGCCGCCACGGTCCTCCAGTTCTGGCGGAGCCTGGAAGCCGGCTGGGGCGCTGGCAGTGTCTCAGTATGAAATTTGGTGGCGGACCCGCCCGTCTCGACCGGGGCCTCCAGCACATGACTGGCGCTCTTCCCCTGAGCTACGAGCCGCCAACCTGTTTATATCAAGCTACCCGCCTTTTGTAAGGGCCGCGATTGTCGACGTCGCGGGTGACGCCGAGCGCGGGGCCGAGCAAACGGCTGATCGACAGGCCGCCGCGCTCCAGCGCCTGCAACGTGGCCGGATCGGTGACGGCGACGCTGGCATCGAGCGTCACCGCGCCGGCATTCGCAGCCCGAGGCACGGCAACGCCACCAGCAGCGACAGGAAACCCCTGATCTCCCTCAAGCCTGGAACCCCTCCCAATGCCGGCGATGCGACAGGCCTTGCGGCGCTCCCGGCCAGTGCGGTGGAGCGGCCATGCGGCGCTGCCTGGCCGCAAAAATGCTGTGACTTGGAGCAACCATTGCGATACTTGTTTGTTGGATTGAGCCGGCCCTGCCGGGGCAATGGGGAAGTTTGCAGCACGAGGAGTTGCCATGCTCTGGAGAGGCCGTCGTCAGAGTGACAATATCGAGGACGACCGCAGCGATGGCGGCGGCGGCGGGATCGGTGGTGGTGGCGGCCAGTTCCGCATTCCGATCGGTGGCCGCGCCGGTGGCGGCGGTAGCATATTCCTCGTCATCCTGGTGGTGCTGGCAGGATGGTATTTCGGCTTTGATCCCTCAACGATCCTGGGCGGTGGCGACGGTGGCCTGCTGCCAGGCGGCGGTGGCCAGATATCGGACAACAGCGGCGGCCAGGACAGCGGCGCAACGCCAGCCAATGACGAGATGAAGCAGTTCGTGGCGACCGTGCTCGCCGAGACGGAAGACACCTGGACCGGCATCTTCAAGTCGCAAGGCCTGACCTATGAGGACCCGAAGCTGGTGCTGTTTTCCGGCCAGGTCCGCTCCGCCTGCGGCTTTGCCTCGGCGGCGGCGGGACCGTTCTATTGTCCGGGCGACCACAAGGTCTATCTCGACATGACCTTCTTCCAGCAGCTCGACCAGCAGTTCGGCGCTTCCGGCGAGTTCGCCCGCGCCTATGTCATCGCGCATGAGGTCGGCCACCACGTGCAGAACCTCACCGGCATCATGGGGAAGTTCAACCAGATGCGGCAAGGCATGAGCGAAGCCGATGCCAACCAGCTGTCGGTGCGCATCGAGTTGCAGGCCGACTGCTTCGCCGGCGTGTGGGCGCATTACACCGGGCAGAAGGGCATATTGGAGCAAGGCGACTTCGAAAGCGCGCTGAACGCGGCCAAGCAGATTGGCGACGATACGCTGCAGAAGAAGATGCAGGGCTATGTCGTGCCGGAAAGCTTCAACCACGGCACCTCGCAGCAGCGGCAGACCTGGCTGACACGCGGATACAAGAGCGGCAAGCTTTCGGACTGCAACACGATGAGCGGCCCGCTCTAAGCAGCCGTTTTCGGACATGGACCTGGCGGCCAACGCGCCGTCAGGGAGTGTCAGGATCAAAGCTTCCTGCCTGTTCCCGCACTGTTCCTTTCCGCGGGCTCGCCTATAAGGTGCGTCCGCCCGCGCCCCCCAGGCGGCCAGAGGAGCTTGACCCATCATGATCGATCCCAAAACCGCCAAGCGGGGCCTTGCGCTGGTTTTCACCACGCTGCTGCTCGATATCATCGGCTTCGGCATGATCATGCCGGTGCTGCCGGCCTTTCTCAGGGAATTGACCGGCGTCGGCATCAGCGAAGCGGCGATCGAGGGCGGCTGGCTGTTCTTCGTCTATGCGGCCATGCAGTTCTTCTTCGCGCCCATCATGGGCGGCCTGAGCGACCGATTCGGGCGGCGGCCGATCCTGCTCGCCTCGGTGTTGACCTTCTCCATCGACAATTTGATCTGTGCCATCGCCTGGTCTTATCCGATGCTGTTCATCGGCCGCGTCCTGGCCGGCATTTCGGGCGCCAGCTATTCGACGACGTCGGCCTTCATCGCCGATATTTCGAACGACGAGAACCGGGCGAAGAATTTCGGCCTGCTCGGCATTGCCTTCGGCGTCGGCTTCGTCATCGGGCCGGTGCTTGGCGGATTGCTCGGTACGTTCGGGCCGCGCGTGCCGTTCTTTTTCGCCGCCGGGCTCGCCTTCGTGAACTTCCTCATCGCAATGTTCTTCCTACCCGAAACGCTCGATGAAAAGCACCGCCGCCGCTTCGAGTGGAAACGTGCCAACCCGGTCGGCACGCTTCTGCAGATGCGCCAATATCAGGGCATCGGCTGGATTGGGCTGGTCTTCTTCCTGATGACGCTCGGCCACATGATGTATCCGGCGGTGTGGTCGTTCGTCTCCAACTACCGCTACGGCTGGAGCGAGCAGCAGATCGGCTTCTCGCTCGGCGCTTTCGGCCTGTGCGGCGCCATCGTCATGGGCACGGTGCTGCCGCGCGTCATCCCCAGGCTCGGCGAGTGGAGGACGGCGGTCATCGGCCTGACGTTCACCGCGGCCAGCGCCTTCGGCTATGCCTTCGCCTCGCAAGGCTGGATGGTCTACGCGGTGATCGTCGTCGGCTGCCTGGAAGCGCTGGCCGATCCGCCGCTGAGAAGCCTCGCCGCAGCCAAGGTTCCCCCTTCGGCACAAGGCGAATTGCAAGGCGCGATGACCTCGATCTTCTCGATCACCTCGATCGTCACGCCGCTGCTCTATACCGCGATCTTTTCCTGGTTCACCGGCCCCAGCGCGCCCGTAACCTTCGGCGGCGCGCCCTATCTGGTCGGTGCATGCTTCCTGGTGCTGGCGGTCATCGTCTTCGTCACCAAGGTGGCCAGGCCGGCGACGGTCGCAAACGTCACCACCGGCGTGGCCAATGACCGAGCGCAGGCATGAGCCATGACAGCCGCATCGCGTTGACCAGGGACGGGGTGTCGTTGTCGCGGCTGGTCTTCGGTGCCCGGCGCCTGTTCGACGGCCCAGTGCGCCCGGATGCCGACCAGGTCGCCCGGCTGATCGGCAACGCCGTCGATCTCGGCCTGACCAGTTTCGATCATGCCGACATCTACGGCAGCTACGAAGTCGAGGCGGCCTTCGGCGCCGGGCTGGCGCGTTGGCAAGGCAGGCGCGAGGCGATCGAGCTGATATCGAAATGCGACATCGTGCTGGCCTCGAACAGCCGACCGCAAAACCGGCTGAAGCAATTACGACACCGGTGCCGCTCACATAACCGTCTCGGTCGACCGCTCGCTCGCCAATCTGCGCACCGACTATCTCGACCTGTTGCTGCTGCACCGGCCAGATCCCCTGATGGATGCCGACGAGACGGCGGCGGCACTCGCCGCGCTGGTCAAATCCGGCAAGGTGAGGGCAGTCGGCGTGTCCAATTTCACGTCTTCGCAATTCGACCTGCTGGCGTCGCGGCTGCCGTTTTCACTCGCCACCAACCAGATCGAATTGTCGGTGATGAAGACATCGGCGCTGACCGATGGCAGCCTCGACCATGCGCAGCGCCTGTCCTACGCGCCGATGATCTGGTCGCCGCTTGGCGGGGGTTCGCTGTTCACCGGCAAGGAGCAGCGCGAGGCGCGTGTGCGGGCAGCGCTGGCGGCCGTCGCGGCCGAGATCGGTGCCGGCGATCTCGCCACCATCGCCATCGCCTGGCTGCTGCGCCATCCGGCCCGGCCGGTGCCGGTGCTCGGTTCGATGAAGCCGGAACGGCTGGCCGCCATGGTCAAGGCACTGGATATCAGCCTCGACCGCGAGCACTGGTTCGCCATTCTGGAGGCGAGCGAGGGGCGGCCGGTGGCATAGGCCAGCCTAACCCGCGATCGACGACGGCTGGTTGAATGCTCCTATTCCGGCTTCGAGGGCGCGCAGATACAGGGCGCCAGCCATTATGTGGTCGCCGACAACGCGGACGGGGTCGCGGAGCTAATCGAAAGGCATGCCGGCGAACGGGCGCCTTGATCGGAAGCCAGCGGGAGGCGGAGGGACAACCAGGCGAAGGACCTGACGAGAACCAAGTTTCCAACGCAGTTGCCGGCTGGCCGCGTCTGAAGGCCGGTTACTCGGACGACCTGTGAAAAACGGCGGAAGCTGAACCTAGGATCAGGCCCTTTCCGCCAGCAATTCCTCGCCGCGCTTTTCGCGGATGAGGTTGACGAAGCGGCGGAACAGGTAGTGCGAATCCTGTGGGCCGGGCGAAGCCTCGGGGTGATGCTGGACCGAGAACACCGGGCGGCCGGTCAACGCGATGCCGCAATTCGAGCCGTCGAACAGCGAGACATGGGTTTCCTCGACACCCGCGGGCAGCGAGTCGGCATCGACGGCAAAGCCGTGGTTCATCGAAACGATCTCGACCTTGCCGGTGGTGTGATCCTTGACCGGATGGTTGGCGCCGTGATGGCCCTGGTGCATCTTGGCGGTCTTGCCGCCCAGCGCCAACGCCAGCATCTGGTGGCCGAGGCAAATGCCGAACACCGGAATGTCGGTCTTGAGCAGGTCCTGGATGACCGGCACGGCATAGTCGCCGGTGGCTTCCGGGTCGCCGGGGCCGTTGGAGAGGAAAATGCCGTCGGGCCGCATGGCGAGGATTTCTTCCGAACCGGTGCTGGCCGGAACCACCGTCACCTTGGCGCCCAGACCGGCGAGCAGCCGCAATATGTTGCGCTTGACGCCGTAGTCGATGGCGACGACGTGCAGCGAAGGCTCCGCCTGTTCGCCAAAGCCTTCGTTCCACGCCCAAGGCGTCTCGCGCCAGACAGAAGACTGGCCCGACGTGACCTCCTTGGCGAGATCGAGCCCGATCAGGCCCGACCATGCGGCGGCACGCCGCTTCAGGTCGTCGAGGTCGAAGACGCCGTCGGGCGCGTGGGCGATGACGGCATTGGGCATGCCCTTTTCGCGGATCAGCGCGGTGAGCGCGCGGGTGTCGATGCCCGACAGCGCGACGATGCCCCGCTTCTTCAGCCACTGGTCGAGATGGCCGGCGGCGCGGTAATTGGACGGGTTGGTGACATCGGCCTTGAACACGGCACCGACGGCGCCGGCACGAGCGGCCGGATTGAGGTCTTCGATGTCCTCGCCATTGGTGCCGATATTGCCGATATGCGGGAAGGTGAAGGTGACGATCTGGCCGGCATAGGAGGGGTCGGTGAGGATTTCCTGGTAGCCGGTAAGTGCCGTGTTGAAGCAGACCTCGGCGACCGCCGAGCCGGTGGCGCCGAGGCCGCGACCCTCGATGACGGTGCCGTCGGCCAGCACCAGAAGGGCGGTCGGCTTTTCAGTGGCCCAGGCGGGCGTCATCTCGGCCATGGCGGCACTCCTATCAAGCCGCGCGCTTCCATAGCCCGGCGGGCGTTGGCGCGGCAAACGGCGCGAAGCGGCGAATTCGCGGCCTCCACGCACCCAAGCTTCAGTTCATGCAAGGCCCAGTACATAGGGGAAGGGGGCAGGGCGGTCAATGATCATGCGAAACGCGGCCGCGATTTATTTCATTGAGGAATATCATAGGCTTGCCCTGGCACATCAGGGTTTGCGTTGGCCTGTCCCCGGCGCTATTGTCCGCGCCGACCGAAGGAGAGAGAGCAATGCGCGCGAAAATCGCCGAATCCCTGAAGACCGCGATGAAGGCGCAGGACAAGCACCGGCTGCCGACATTGCGGCTGATCCAGGCCGCCATCCACGACCGCGACATCGCCAATCGCGGTGCCGGCAAGGAACCCGCCAGCGATGAGGAAATCCTGCAGATCCTGGCCAAGATGGTGAAGCAGCGCGAGGAATCGGCCAAGGCGTTCGAGGACGGCAAGCGCCCGGAACTGGCCGCGCAGGAACGCGGCGAGATGGAGATCATCCGCGGCTTCCTGCCGACGCAGCTTGACGATGCGGCGGTCACGGCGGCGGCGCGCGAGGCGATTGCCGCGACCGGTGCGGCCAGCCAGAAGGACATGGGCAAGGTGATCGCGGCGCTGAAGCAGAAATATGCCGGCCAGATGGATTTCGGCAAGGCCAGCGGCATCGTCAAGGGGTTGTTGCAGTAGGCTTTTTACTCTCGCATCGTCGGCTTCAAACACGGCCACTCGACGCCAAGCCGCGGCTTGCCGTTAGATCCGAGGCTCCAATGCGCGGCGCAATGCCGGTGCTTCACGCTGGATATGGTCCCACAAGCGATTGGCGATCGGGCCGTGCGGCCGGTCGCGGCGGCGCGCCACCACCAATTCGTCGGTGCGGCCCGGCAGATGACGGCCGGCTATGGATAACAGCTGGGCGTCGCGCAGCTCTTCCGCGATCAGGAAGTGAGGCAGGTGGCCCCAGCCGAGCCCTTGCAGGATGAGTTCCTTCTTCATGGCCTGATCGGGGACCAGGCATCGCGGCGCGCCCTCGGCCACGAAATAGTCCTGTCGTGGCGAATGCAGGGCGGTGTCGCGCATCACGCACTGGGTGAATGCCTGCATCTTCTCCAGTGTGACCGGTTGTTCGACGCGCTCCGGCAGAAAGCCCGGCGCCACGACGGGAATGAACGACACCTTGCTGAGATCGATCCATTCCACCCGTACGTCGCCCTTGTCGATCCAGTGCAGGATGAGATCGGCTTTGTCGTCAAAAAGGCGTTCCCACGGGCCGCCGACGGCTTCGAAATGGAGATGCAGCCGCGTGCCGGGGCACTGGGCGAAGAACCGCCCAAGCATGCCCAGTACGTGCGGGCGCGGGCAGAGGTCGCCGATCACGACGTGGATATCGCTTTCATCGCCCATCGAGAGCTGGGCGGCGTGGACGCTCAGGCCTTCCAGTTCGCGCAGCAGCGATTGCGCCCGTCGATGGAACGACAGCCCCGCTTCGGTCGCCCGCACGCGATAGCCGCCGCGATCCAGGAGGACGAGATCAAGCTGTCGTTCGAGCCTGGCGACGGCGGCGAACACCGCCGGATGCGAGCGATGGAGCAGGGCCGCGGCCGGCTGAAAGCCGCCGCTGCGGATCACCGCGTCGAAGCACTGGAGGTCGTGCAAGGTGAATTCGGCCATGTCAGCTTTGATTACAGAGATTGTCCTATCTTTGTAATATCACCAAATCCCGGCCACAGCTACGCTTTGCCTCATTCAACGTTCCAAAAGGATTTTAATCATGAGTGAGCTGAATTTCGTGACTGTCGGCGACGGCACGCGCATCGCCTACCGGCTCGACGGTGACGCTGGGCAACCGGTGCTGGTGCTGTCCAACTCCATCGCCACGACGCTGCACATGTGGGATGGCCAGATCGGCGAACTGTCCAGGCATTTCCGCGTTCTGCGCTACGATTTTCGCGGCCATGGCGGATCGAGCGTGCCGGTCGGCGCCTATTCGCTCGACCGGCTTGGCCGCGACGTGATCGAACTCATCGACGCGCTCGGCCTTGGCCAGGTGCATTTCCTCGGCCTGTCGCTGGGCGGTTTCGTTGGGCAGTGGCTTGGCATCCACGCGCCCGAGCGGGTCGACCGGCTGATCCTGAGCAACACTTCATCTCACCTCTCGCCGGCAAGTTATTTCGACGAGCGGATCGCCGTCGTGCGGCAGGCGCCGGACATGTCGGAAACCACCGAAGTGTTCCTCAACAACTGGTTCCCGTCCGGCATGGTGGCGGCCAACGAGCCCGTCATCGAGAAATTCCGCGCCATGTTGCTTGAGATCGACCGTCTGGGCCTGGCGGGTCTGTTCGCCGCGGTTCGCGACGCCGACCTTCGCCGCACGGTGGCCCTGATCGACCGGCCGACATTGGTAATCGCCGGCCAGCACGACACGGTGACGGCGGCCAGCCACAGCGAACTGATCGCGGCAGCCGTGCCCGGGGCGAAGCTTGTCGTGCTGCCCGCGGTTCACCTGTCGAACGTGGAATACCCCACCGAGTTCATGCAGGCCGTGCTCGATTTCCTGCACTGAGCCGGAGCAGGGTGCCGTGGCTCCATCTCACGGCTCCTTGCACATCGGCAGTGGCTGCGGGGGCGCCGCCGGATGGTCCTTCTTGTACTGGGCAATGACCGGCTCGAGGGTTTTTCGCGGCCAGAATTTCGGCGTACCGATCTCTTTCAGGCAGGATGCGTTCCAGTAGGTGCCTGAACCGGAATGGCCGTTTGCCACGGCGGCGATGTCGCGCGATTCCGGATAGATATAGAGCGTGGTGGGGTTGTCCTTCACCATCGAGATGAGCTGCCTGGCATCGGCCGGCGACCAGCTGGTGCAGCCATTGCTGCGGCCGCCGGCATAGTCCACCAGCTTGCCGAACGGCACGAAGCCGTCATGGTCGGCATAGGAACTGCTCGGGCTCTTGCGCAGGCACATGCCGCGCAGCACCTGCGCCGCGTGGCCGCCGATCACGCGCTGCCTTGCGTTGGCGGCTTCGCCTTCGCCGTCGAACTGGATGAAGGTGCGCTGGAAAGCCACGTCCTGTTTGGCGCCGATGCGATAATAGCCCTTGAACGAGGTTTTCGCCTCGCGGGTCATGTAGGGACCGCCGGCGGTCAGTTCCGAATCCATGGCATTGCCGAAATTCCTGGCGCAGCGCCTGCCATTGGAGAAATCCACCGTGCCTTTCAGGTTGCGGCCGCCGCCGTGCCCCGACGAAATCGCGCGAAACGACTGGCTGGCTTCGCATACGACATAGTAGCGGCGCCCGAGCACGCCATTGCCCAAATCGCCGGGACGGGTGGCGTCCATGGCGAAGTAGCAGGGGTTCCGGACGACGCCCTGGGCGACTTTTTTCAGGTAAAGCGCGCGCGCCCGCTCCAGCACCACTTGTGAAATCTGGCCATCGCCATCTCCGACATGGGCCTGCAGCCAGGCCGGAATGGCCGATGGCGCGGCAAAGGACCGGGCCGATGCCATCAAGGCCATGACGACGACGAGGAGACCGAGGAACGTAACGACACCCAACGGGACAGATCTCAACCGCACCGGACCCATTCTCCTGTCGAAGCCGTTTGTGATCCCCGCGGAATCACCCGAGGCGATCATAAAACGCGGCGCGCCGCCAGGCGAAACACATCTTGTTTAGCGCACCGGCAAGTAGGCGCGAAAAGACCAGGCCGACGCGCAACCATCCATAAACGGACATGCTGGGTCAAGGCTTGCGGCGGGAGCCTCCATATCTACGAACGCCCGATTTTCGAGCCGGCGCGATTGGGCTATGATCTGATTCTGGCGTGGCCCACGCCTCCTCCCTCCGCCGGGAAAGCATCGTTCATGCGGGGCCATCCAATCACCGGACCGACTGTTCGAGCACCAGGCATAAGGAGGGGTTGCAAAAACTGCTCGCACCAGGAGGTTTTGCGATGAGGCTGTTTTGGCCCGTCTATCATCTGAAGCGTCAAGCCAGGCTGTTGTCCCGCGAGGTGAAAATACCGCTCCACCAGGCGCTCGACCGTATTGCGGCACAAGAAGGTTTCGCGAGCTGGAGCCTGCTTGCGGCGAAGGCCGCGGAAACTGGGCCCGCAGGCAGATTGTTTGCACAACTGGCGCCCGGCGACCTCTTGCTGGTCGGCGCGCGGCCGGGCCAGGGCAAGACGCTGATGAGCCTGGAACTGGCGGTCGAAGCCATGAGGCGCGGCCGGCGCAGCGTGTTCTTCACGTTGGAATATACGCAGGCGGACATTCTCGACCGCTTCCGCGCGATCGGGGTCGAGCCACGGCAATTCGAGGGTCGGTTCGAATTCGACAGTTCCGATGCCATCTCGGCCGACTACATGGTGGCGCGGCTGGCCTCGGCCGGGGCCGGCACGCTGGTGGTGATCGACTACCTGCAATTGCTCGACCAGAAGCGGGAAAATCCGGATCTGACGATCCAGATACGCAGGCTGCGATCATTCGCGCGCGACAGGGGACTTATCCTGGTCTTCATCGCGCAGGTCGACCGTTCGTACGAACTGTCGAAAAAACCAGTCCCCGATATCGACGATATCAGGCTGCCCAATCCGCTCGACCTGTCGCTGTTCAGCAAGACCTGCTTCCTGAACAAGGGAGAGATACACTTCCAGGCGGCTTGAGCCCCCTGCTGTCCAAGGCTATGCCTGCAGCGTTTTTCAGGAGGCATCGATCATGGTCGAGATCGTCAAACCGGCGCTTGAACATCTGCCGAGCTACAAGGCGGCGCTCGAACGCGGCTGGTCGCCGGACAATGTGCGGCTCCTGGAAGCGACGCGCGAGCAGCTTGCGGCAATAGAGGAAGACCCGGTGGCGTTCCTGGCCAGCCTCGACGATCCCGAAGCCAAGGGGCCGCCCATCGCCTTGCCCGACGGGACACGGGTGCCACGCCTGCCGGGCTTCCGCCGCTGGATCTGGGACGGCGAGGCGGCGGGCTCGATCGGCTTTCGCTGGCAGAAGGGCACGGCGGAACTGCCTTCGCACGTGCTTGGTCATATCGGCTACGCCGTCGTGCCCTGGAAGCGGCAGCGCGGCTACGCCACCGAAGCGTTGCGGCTGATGCTGGACGAGGCGAGGGCGGTAGGCCTTCCCCATATCGAGATCACCGCCAAGCCGGGCAATCCGGCCTCGCACAAGGTGATTCTGGCCAATGGCGGCAAACTCGTCGAGCGCTTCTTCGAGGATGCCGCCTATGGCGGGGTGCAGAGCCTGCGGTTTCGGATCGATTTGTAAGAGACCGTTTGGAAACTCCACGCCGGAGGCCATCTGATGGCGTTTTCTGCGCCTATCTATCGCCTTTCGGGCAGGTCGCGCAGCCAGTCGGCGAGCGATGCGCGATGCGTGCCGGCCATGCCGGTGAATGCCTCGGCGGACAGCATGGAGTTCAGCACCGCCTCTTGCGTCGCCTCCGCCGCCGCCCGGAAGAGAATGTCGATGCGTGCTTCGTTGAGCGCGAGCAGCGGCACCAGATCTCGGTTTTCATCGTGGTCGACCGGGTTGCCGGTGCTGAAGGCGATGGCGATGTCCCCGCTGCCATTGCCCCAGAAGGAGCCGAGCCTGGCGATGCCGGCGCCGGCGCGGCGTGCCAGGCGCTCGAGCTGGCGGTGTTCGAGCGGCACATCGGTCGCCAGAACGACGATGATCGAGCCGCGTTCGGCCTCGGCCTCCCGCCTGGGGTCGGGCCGGCGCCCATCGGGCAGGACGAGGTCGCCGGCCCTGCCGAAATTCGACAGGACGAGAACGCCAAGATGATGTCCGCCGGCAAGCGCGATTTTCCTGGAGGCCGAGCCGACGCCGCCCTTGAAGCCGAAGCAGCTCATTCCCGTTCCGGCGCCGACATTGCCCTGTTCGAACGCGCCTTCTCGGGCATCCGCCAGCGCGGCAAGGGCATGCTGCTCTGATATCGCCATGGCCTGGATGTCGTTCAACGGACCGTCATTGCATTCACCGACCACCGGATTGACCGTTCCGGTGGCGCGGCCGATATCGAGGTTCTGGCGGATGGCGTCACGGATCAGCGCCGTGGCGCAGGTGCCGACCGAGAGCGTGTTGGTCAAGAGAATAGGCGTCTCGATGGTGCCGAGTTCCTTGACCTGCATCAGCCCGACGGTCTTGCCGAAGCCGTTGATGACATGGCTTGCCGCCATCACCTTGGTGCGGAACAGGTTTCCGCCATGCGGCAGGATCGCGGTCACGCCGGTGTTGATGTCGCCGTCGCGCAGCGTGCAGTGACCGACGCGCACGCCAGGCACGTCGGTGATCGCGTTTTGCGTGCCCGCCTGCAAGGTGCCGCAGGTCAGGCCGAAATCGGCGACAGTCCTTGCCATCTTATTCGGCGGCCGCCGGTACCGGCGGGCCGATGTCGCTGCGCCGTTCCCAAAGATGGGAGATGACAGCCACAATGACGGCGACGAGCATCGCAAAGGCGCCAACAAGCGACAGGCTGCGATAGCCGTAGCCGGCATTGAGCATGGCGGCACCCAGCGATGCGGCCAGCGCGATGCCGATATTGAAGCCGGACGGGATGAGCGAGGCGGCGAGGTTGGAGGCGTCGGCCGTCCAGGCCAGGATGCGGGTCTGGATCGGCGTGCCGATGGCGAAGTTGAGGCCGCCCCAGACGATGATCGCGACGACCATCGGCACGGGATAGGGGCTGACGGCATAGATGATGGCCAGCGTCACCGCCTGCAGGGCAAGCATGGCTATCAGCGACGGCATCAGTTTCCAGTCGGACAGTTTGCCGCCCAGGAAGACGCCAAGCGTGGCGCCGACGCCGTTGAGCAGCAGCACCCAGGGCACCAGGTTTTCATCGAGTCCGGTGACCTCCAGCAGCGTCGGGGTGATGTAGGTGAACAGGCAGAACTGGCCGAGCATCAGCATCAGCATCAGGATCAGCGAAGTCCAGACCTGCTGGCGCGCCAGGACGCGGACTTCGCTGGCAAGGCTCACCGCCTTGGCCTGATATCCGGTGGTGCGCGGCAGCAAGGCCGCCATGGCGAGCGTTGCCGCCACGCCCAGCGCGCACATCACCCAGAAAGTCGCGCGCCATCCCCAGATGTTGCCGATGGCGGTGCCGGCCGGCACGCCGATGACGTTGGAGACGGTGAGACCCGACAGGATGACGGCGACCGCCATGCCGCGCTGATCCTCGCGCACAAGGCCGACGGCGACCACCATGGCGACGCCGAAATAAGCGCCATGCGCGACAGCCACGGCAATGCGCAGCAACAGCATCGAGGTGAAGTCGGGTGCCAGCGCGCAGGCCGCCTGGCCGAGGGTGAAGACGACGGCGAGGCCAAGCAGCAAGGTCTTGCGCGACAGGCCCTTGGTGGCGAGCGCCAGCAGCGGCCCGCCGATGGCGATGCCGCAGGCATAGCCGGAGACGAGGTAGCCGGCGGAAGGAACCGAAACGCCTAGCCCCTGCGCCACCTGCGGCAGCATGCCGGCGATGACGAATTCGGTGGTGCCGAAAGCGAAGGCAGCGATGAACAGGGCGATGAGCGGCAGCGACATGAAAAGGAACCCCCGAATGCAGGCTCAAACCATGGATGGCCGTAGCAGGCAATCCAGAAATTTTTGTCGCCGGTTTAGGTTTTCTTGACGGGGCCGATCGATCGCAAGCCCATCAGGTCACGGACTTGCGTCCGTAAGGAATCTTCAGCCATGCCCGTTCATGAAAATAGTAGAGCAGCGACTTGGTGAAGACCTCCGTCACCCCGATGGCGGCCGCAAGCTTGATGCTTCCGGTCACCACCAGCGAGATGATCATCGTATCGATGGTGCCGGTCACGCGCCAGGAAAGCGCCTTGGCGAAACTGCGCGAATGGGTATCCATCGATTTCCTCCCGGTGGAAACGGATGCTTAGCCGACGGATGGCTGGATAAGCAAAGGCTAAATTTGGCGTTCTTTCCCGAATGATGGAAGCGTGTTCCAAATCGGTGCGATTGCAGGAAGCTTCCGCCGGTCAGCTCGCCTTCAGCCTTGATCCCGTGAGCAGGCCGCGCTCTTCCAGAACCGGGTAGGCCATCGAGGCCAGCAGCGAGTTGATCTGCTTCAGGTCGCGGATGGTGTCGAGGTGGATCGAGCTGGTTTCGACGCTTTTGGCGGTGCCTTCGCGCAGGCGCATAAAATGGCTGGCGCTGGTTTCCTTCTCGCGGTCGCGCAGCCGGTCCTTTTCCAGCACGAGCTGGCGCGCGGTTTCGGGATCGCGCGAGACCAGGACGTTGAAGGCGAGCCGGGCATTGGCCAACACCGAGCCATGGAAGGCGCACAATTCGCTCCAGCCTTCGTCGGTGAATTCCAGCCCGCGGTCGAATTTCTTCTTCACATGCACCAGCATGTTGCGCACGATGATGTCGCCGACCTGCTCGAGCTTGACGCAGGCGCCGATCAGCTCCTGGCAGCGCAGCGCCTCGTCTTCGGTCATCGGATTCCTGGTGACCTTGGCGAGGTAGAGCTTTATGGCCGCGTGCCTGCGGTCGACACGGTCGTCGAGGGCCGCCAGCGCCTTGATCTTGTCCGAGTCGGCGTCCTCATAGAGTTCGATGATGCGCTTGAGCATGATCTCGACCGTCTCGCAGACACGCACCACCTCGCGTGTGGCGTTGGCCAGGGCCTGGCTCGGCACATCGATCGCGCTTTCGTTGAGCGCCGACAGTTCGACGACGTCGAGCGCAGCGGCCGGCGCCGGTTTGGCGCCGAGCGCCACGATCCTTTCGGAGGCTCGGTAGACCAGACCGGCCAGCGGCAGGCCGGCGAGCAGGATGACCACGTTGAACAGGATATGGGCGTTGACGATCTGATCGGCCGCCGTCGGGCCGAGAAAGGCAACATGCGGCCGGAAGATCATGAACAGGATCAGCATGACCAGCGAACCCAGCCCGCGCATCAAGAGGTTGCCGACCGGCACGACACGCACTTCGGGACTGGCCGAGCGTGTCAGCATCGGCGCGATCAGCGACGAACCGAGATTGACGCCGAGGATGAGGACAAGGCCGAGTTCAGGGCTGATCAAGCCACGGCCGGCCAGCGTCGCCATCAACAGCACCGCCGCGATGCTCGACTGGAACAGCCAGGTGATCATTGCCGCCAGCAGGTACGCGGTGATGGAATCGGTGGAGAAGTAATTGAGGATGACCGGCAGCAGCTGGCTGTTGCGCAGCGGCTCGGACGCCTGGCCGATCATTTCGAGGGACAGGATCAGGAGACCGATGCCGACCAGGATGCGGCCGGTCTGGCGCCAGTCGCGCCGCTCCGTGGCCATGAACATCACCGTGCCGGCAATCAGGCAGAGCGGCACCAGCAGCGTGAGGTCGAAGGTCAGAAGCTTGACCACCAGAGCCGAGCCGATCTCGGCGCCACGCACGGCCAACTGACCGGCGGCGCCCGAGACGATGCCTGAACCGGCGAAGGAGCCGACCAGCAAGGTGACGGCGGTGGAGCTTTGCAGCGCGATCGCAAGGCCGGTGCCGGCCAGCACCGCCATGATCGGATTGCGCATGGTGGCGCGCAGGCGATGACGCAGCACGTCGCCATAGGCCCGTTCGACGCCGGTCTTGACCATGCGGGTGGCAAACAGCATCAGCGCCACCGCGCCGGCCAGATGCAGGAGGACGACCGAGCCGCTCATCGCGGCGCCCGCATGCCGGCATGGCGCGCGCGGTGGGCAGCATGGCGACCGGTGGTTAAAGCGAAGGTACGAATCATGGTCATGGCAGCCTTGGAATATAGCCGGAATATTTTAGCCGGATAATAAAAATTTGTCGATTTCAAGGGCTCGCCGCGAGGCGACGGCCGGTGTCGGAAAATGGACGGGTCCGCAAATGGTTGCACGGGCTTGAGCCGTGGGTCGGCCGGACCTGCGAGGGTGTTGGCGCCGCTGCTTGCGCTTATGTTCAAATCTTCGGGATAAACAGCGAGATTCATTACACAATTGTAATGCTGGCGTTCAGTTTTGGTTCATCCCCTGGCCGCTATTCCTCTGGCATCGACAACCAAGGAGACTTCCGATGAAACGCATTGTTCTTTCCGCTCTGGCTTTCTCGATGCTGGCCGCCACCTCACTCACCGGCCAGGCAGCGCCGATGAATGCTCCGGTCGCGCCACAGTCGAACTACACCAAGGTCGACTGGCAGAGGCCCGGCGACCACCGGGATATGAAAAAGCGTGTGTTCAAGAAGAAGGTCGTGGTGAAGCGGAACAACTGGCGCAATGGCCAGAAATATTCCGGCTGGAGGCAGCACCGGCCGATCCGCGACTATGGCCGCTACGGCCTGCACCGTCCCGGCCGCGGCCAGGAATGGATCCGCGTCGGCAACGACTATGTGCTGGTCGGCATCCTCTCCGGCGTCATCTTCGGCGCGCTTGCCGCGCAGTAAGTTCCGACTGGTGCCGGACTGAAAAAGAAAGGCGGTCCGCAATGGCCGCCTTTCTATCTGGCCTGTGGAAACCGGGCATCGTCCGCATTAGGGGTCGTCTGAAATCGCGGGCATGATTATATGGTGGGGAAACGAGTTCCCTAATGCGCTTTCCACCCGCCTTTCTCGACGAGATCCGCGACCGCGTGCCGATTTCATCGGTTATCGGCCTGCGCGTCGCGTGGGATCGCAAGAAGACCAATGCCTCGCGTGGCGATTATTGGGCGTGCTGCCCGTTTCATGGCGAAAAGAGCCCGTCTTTCCACTGCGAGGACAAGAAGGGGCGTTACCACTGTTTCGGCTGCTCGGTCTCGGGCGACCATTTCAAGTTCCTCACCGAACTCGAGGGATTGAGCTTTCCCGAGGCCGTCGAGAAGATCGCCGACATGGCCGGCGTGCCGATGCCGGTTCGCGATGCGCAGGAAGAACGGCGCGAGAAGGAACGCGCCAGCCTGACCGACGTCATGGAAATGGCGACCGTCTTCTTCCAGGAGCGCCTGCAAGGGCCTGAAGGCGCCAAAGCCCGCGCCTATCTGCGCGACCGTGGGCTGACGCCGGCGACGCAGCAGTCGTTCCGGCTCGGCTTCGCGCCCGACAGCCGCAATGCGCTGAAGGAACATCTGGCGGCCAAGGGCGTGCCAAAGGCCGATATCGAAGCCTGCGGGCTGGTGCGCCATGGCGACGATATTCCGGTCTCGTATGACTGGTTCCGCGACCGCATCATGTTCCCGATCCCGGATTCGCGCGGCAAGATCATCGCCTTCGGCGGTCGCGCGCTGGCGCCCGATGCGCTCGCCAAATACATGAACTCGCCCGACACCGAGCTCTTCCACAAGGGCAATGTGCTCTACAATTTCGCCCGCGCCCGCAAGGCATTGGCGAAAGGCGGTACGGTCATCGCCGTCGAGGGCTACATGGACGTGATCGCGCTGGCGCAGGCCGGCTTCGAGAATGTCGTGGCGCCGCTCGGTACCGCGCTTACCGAAAACCAGCTCGAATTGTTGTGGCGCATGGCGCCGGAGCCGATGCTGTGCTTCGACGGCGACAAGGCCGGGCTGAAGGCGGCGTGGCGGGCCGCCGACATGGCGCTTCCGTCGGTACAGGCCGGACGCTCGGCGCGCTTCGCGCTGCTGCCGGAAGGCAAGGATCCCGACGACCTGGTCAAGGCCGAGGGGCCGGATGCCTTCCGCGCCGTGCTGGCCGATGCGCGGCCGCTGGTCGACCTCCTGTGGATGCGCGAGACTGCGGGCGGCGTCTTCGACACGCCGGAGCGGCGGGCGGAATTGGGACAGACGCTGCGGGAACTCAGCAGCCGCATCCGCGACGAAAGCACGCGCTACCACTACCAGCAGGAAATGCGCGAGCGGGTGCTGAGCTTCTTCGGCTCGCAGCGCAATGCGCGCCAAGGCCGCCAGGACTGGAAACCGGGGCAGGGCAAGGCAAACGCACCCGGTGGCCAATTCGCCAAGCCTGGCGGCGGCCGCATGACGATCACCGAAAGCCTCGGCCAATCCGCGCTGGTCAAGCGCGGCAGCGAAGGGATGTCGGTGCGCGAGGCGACGATCATCGTCGCCTTGATCAACCATCCGGCGCTGATCGACGAGAACTTCGCTCATGTCGAGTTCCTCGATCTCGCCAATTCCGATCTGACCCGGCTGCATGCCGCCATCCTCGATGCGATGGCGCATGACATGGCTAACGACCGCCACGCCGTGGTGGCGACGATCGAGCGGGCCGGCTGCGCCGAGATCTGGGAGCGCGCCGTCGGCCTGATCAAGCGGGCGCGGCAATGGCCGGCGCTGGAGACGGCGGCGCTCGAGGACGCCCGCGACGCCCTGAACCAGGCGTTGCACTTGCAGCGCAGCGCGCGCACCTTACATAAGGAGCTGAAACAGGCGGAAGCGGCGCTCGAGGCGGACCCTTCGGACGAAAATTTCCGCCATCTGATCGAAATTCAGGCGCAGTTTCAGGATGTACAAGCGACGGAAGCGCTGATCGAAGGATTTGGCGTTTCGTCGGGCAGGGCTGGGCGAGCCTAAGTGCAGCTGAGTGCAGGAATGAAGGCGCGGCCGCGCTTCCCTTGGGGGCGCGGTGCGCTAAGTCGGGTAATTGATTCGCTTTTTTCATGCGAATCATGCCAGAGGCGCTTGACCTTCGGACAGAATGACGGAATCAGGACGATTCGAAACGTTAACCCGCACCCGCGTCGACGGGAAACAAGCGATGCAAGGTACTTGGTCACTGGACAGGCGGCCCGCCTGCCACAGATATCAGGGTTAATCTGGACTTAATGTATGCCGCCCAAGAGTGAAACCCGGTTTTGGGGCAACGGCATGCACCAAACAAAAGAGTGGATGCAGTTTGTGGGCCGGGTAAGGCGCGTTTAGAAAACGGGCGTATCCGATTTGACTGGTCCGACAGCTTACGCGGCCCCGATGGCCGGCCGCTAGGAGAAGATAAAGACTATGGCGACAAAGGAAAAGGAAGAGGTCGAGACCGAACGCGAAGGCGCCACCGATGGGCCTCTGCTCGACCTTTCCGATGATGCTGTCAAGAAGATGATCAAGGCCGCCAAGAAGCGCGGCTATGTCACCATGGACGAGCTGAATTCGGTGCTGCCTTCCGAGGAAGTGACCTCCGAGCAGATCGAGGACACGATGGCGATGCTGTCCGACATGGGCATCAACGTCGTCGAGGACGACGAGCAGGGCGAAGAGGCCGAGGCCAGCGACACCGCCGCCGATGCCGAGGAAGACGCCAACGAGCTGGCCGAGCAGACCGGCACCGCGGTCGCCGCCACCACCACCAAGAAAGAGCCGACCGACCGCACCGACGATCCGGTGCGCATGTATTTGCGCGAGATGGGCTCGGTCGAGCTTCTGTCGCGCGAAGGCGAAATCGCCATCGCCAAGCGCATCGAGGCCGGGCGCGAGACGATGATTGCGGGCCTGTGCGAAAGCCCGCTGACCTTCCAGGCCATCATCATCTGGCGCGACGAGCTCAACGAATCCAAGATCCTGCTGCGCGAGATCATCGACCTCGAAGCCACCTATGCCGGCCCCGAAGCCAAGCAGGCGCCGGTGGTCGAACGCGTCGAGGAAGCACCCAAGGTCGAGGAAAAGTCGCGTCGCGGACGCGACGACGAAGACGACATCACCAATGTCGGCGCCGACACGCGCGGCATCGGCGATGACGACGAGGAAGACGAGGACGAGGCGAGCCTGTCGCTGGCGGCGATGGAAGCGGAACTCCGCCCGCAGGTGATGGAGACGCTCGACGTCATCGCCGACACCTACAAGAAGCTCAGGAAGCTGCAGGACCAGCAGGTCGAGAACCGTCTGGCCGCCGCCGGCACGCTGTCGCCCAGCCAGGACCGCCGGCTGAAGGAGCTGAAGGACCAGCTGATCAAGGCGGTGAAGTCGCTGTCGCTCAACACGGCGCGCATCGAGGCGCTGGTCGAGCAGCTCTACGACATCAACAAGCGGCTGGTGCAGAACGAGGGCAAGCTGTTGCGCCTGGCCGAAAGCTATGGCGTGCGCCGCGAGGAATTCCTGAAGGAATATCAGGGCTCGGAACTCGACCCCAACTGGACGCGTTCGATCGCCAACCTGACCTCGCGCGGCTGGAAGGAATTCACCAAGAACGAGAAGGACGCGATCAAGGATTTGCGCGCCGAGATCCAGAATCTGGCCACGGAAACGGCCATTTCGATCCTGGAATTCCGAAAGATCGTCAACCAGGTGCAGAAGGGCGAGCGCGAAGCCGCGATCGCCAAGAAGGAAATGGTCGAGGCCAATCTGCGCCTCGTCATCTCCATCGCCAAGAAATACACCAATCGTGGCCTGCAGTTCCTCGACCTGATCCAGGAAGGCAATATCGGCCTGATGAAGGCCGTCGACAAATTCGAGTACCGCCGCGGCTACAAGTTCTCGACCTACGCGACATGGTGGATCAGGCAGGCGATCACGCGTTCGATCGCCGACCAGGCGCGCACCATCCGCATTCCGGTGCACATGATCGAGACGATCAACAAGATCGTGCGCACCTCGCGCCAGATGTTGCACGAGATCGGCCGCGAGCCGACGCCGGAGGAACTGGCCGAGAAGCTCGCCATGCCGCTCGAAAAAGTGCGCAAGGTCTTGAAGATCGCCAAGGAGCCGATCTCGCTCGAAACGCCTGTGGGCGACGAGGAGGATTCGCATCTGGGTGATTTCATCGAGGACAAGATGGCGATCCTGCCGATCGACGCGGCGATCCAGGCCAATCTGCGCGAGACCACCACGCGCGTTCTGGCTTCACTCACCCCGCGCGAGGAGCGCGTGTTGCGCATGCGCTTCGGCATCGGCATGAACACCGACCACACGCTGGAAGAGGTCGGCCAGCAGTTCTCGGTCACCCGCGAGCGTATCCGCCAGATCGAAGCCAAGGCGCTGCGCAAGCTCAAGCACCCGAGCCGCTCGCGCAAGCTGCGCAGCTTCCTCGATAGCTGAGTTCATTTTTGTCGCGAACAGTTAAGGGCGCCGATCGGCGCCCTTTTTCGTTTCGGGCGTCAAAGCAACGGCACGTTCAGCCGCGCGCCCTTGACGGTGATGCCGCCCCGGTTGCCGATCTCTATCGAGCCATAGCGCTGCCGGAAGCAGTCAGGCAGCGGACGGTCGCCGGGGACCGACAGCCACAGGCGCAGCATATGGCGCCGCTTGTCGGGATCCGGCCAATCGCGAAAGCCCATGCGGTCGTGAAGAAGCGAATGATTGTAGACGAACTGCATGTCGCCAGGCCGGAGCCGCATCGACAGGTTCAGCCTGACATCATTGGCAAGGCTGTCGAAAAGATCCAGCGCCTCGACATGGGCTAGAGTGAGGCGCATGGCATCGGGGAAGCGCTGCGCGCTGTCGATGTACTGACGCTGATAGATGCCGGTCAGCAGTCCGGCATGCCAGTTGAGCACCGGGATTTCGAAGTAGGGCTTTTCGCCTTCCGGGATCTCGCCGCGCCGGTCGGTGGCAATCGGATCGAACAGCAGGCGAACCAGATCGGGCCGTCTCTTGCGCATCTCGTTGTAGATCGTCACCGTGCTTACCAGCAGGGACTCGCCGCCTTGCATGGCATCGCGCAGGCAGAGCAGGCCGACGACATCGGCGGAATCGGTGTGAAATGTCTGGCGTTCCGACGTCTGGTAGATGCGTGTCCTGGGGTCCCTGGCGTCGGCGCCGATGTCGCGGACATGGCCGAGTATATGGCCCTGGGCATTCTGGGACCGAGCGCTTCCCAGATGGGCGCCAACCCCGCGGAAGATCGTTGCCGTCATCTCGGCGGAATATCTCTCGACCGGGAGACCGCGCAGCACCTCGAAGCCAATTCCGGCAATCAGTTTTTCGCGAAGCGCGGCAAGGTGGCCGGCAAGCCGGGGCAAGGGGAAATGAGCCTTGGCCAGACTGCCGATATCGTGCGAGCCGGCGAGAAAGCCGGTTGCGGCAGCTTCCAACTCCGCGACGTCCTCTGGCTCCAGGTCGACCAGCCATTTTTCAGGATGCTTCGCCATGTCCTCGCCGATCCAGGCGGCGGGAATTTCGATCTGTTCCGGCGGCAGCTCTGATGTCTCGCGCATGAAGCTCTCCTGCGGCTGGATTGGCCCCGGATGGGGTATTTGCCGGCCTGGGGGCCACGACGGAGATTGCCGCAATCCGGCGGGTTTTTAAACCGGCTTTACCTGAACGCAGCCGGCTGATTTGCGGTTGATGCCTGCCAGCGCCTTTGTTGTGTCGGCTGGCGGGAGGTCGCGCCCGCTCGGCATTGGGTTCCCGCGCGGTAGCGCTTGCAGGATGTCGGCAGTGGGAGGATACTCCGGCGTCGGATGCATTTTCGGGCGACAACCTCGAAAGCCAGCCCCGGCCGAGGCCGTGTCGACAAGCCCATGGCCTGAGTGCCGTGCTCCGTGGCCCCGGAGAGAGGCCTACCATGACGACCTACATCATGCTGATGAACTGGACCGAGCACGGCGCCAAGAACGTGCGCGACTCGCCCAAGCGCCTCGACGCCGCCAGGAAGCAACTGGGCGAGATGGGAGGATCGTTCAAGTCGTTCTACCTGACCATGGGCGAATTCGACATGGTGGCGGTGGTCGAGGCGCCCGACGATGCGGTGCTGGCGCGTTTCGCGCTGATGCTGGCCGCGGGCGGCAATATCAGGTCGCAGACGATGAAGGCTTTCCCGGAGCTCGCTTACCGCGAGATCATCTCGTCGCTTGGATGACGGTATCCGCCTTGCGCAAACAGGTCGGCACGGTCAATCCCGCATCGGTCCATTGCGCAGCGATTGGCGGACGCCTGACAATCAAGAAGGACAAGGCCCGGCAACGAGTTTTGCCACCTGCCCAACGGGCGCCTCTGTGAAGAGTGGGCGCTGTTTCGCGACAACAGACGCGTCGGGCCGTCATGCATCGGAACTGAGGCGCGGACTTCCCTTGGGCGATCTCGCAAACCGTGCCTGGCGGTGTGGTCGATGACATGGCGTGCCACCATGATAGGGTGAGCCATGACCCATTCCCATTCGCATCTTTGGCCCGGCGTACCGCTTGCCCTCGGCTCAGCCGTCTTGTTCGGCGCGACGCCGCCCCTGTCCAAGCTGCTGCTCGACAGCGTCAATCCGTTCATGCTTGCGGGCCTGCTATATCTCGGCGCGGGCCTTGGCCTTGCCCTCTATCGCCTGTTGCGCGACCGGCAAGCCAATGCCGGCGAGGCGCGACTGGCCGCCGAGGATATTCCATGGCTTGCACTGGCCATCGGCATGGGCGGCATTGTTGGACCGGTCCTGCTGATGTTCGGCCTCATCCTCAACACGGCATCCAGTTCTGCATTGCTGCTCAACCTCGAAGGGCTGGCAACGATGGCGATCGCCTGGCTCGTCTATCGCGAAAATGTCGACCGGCACCTGCTTTTCGGTGCCTTCGCCATTCTCACTGGCGCTGTTTTGCTTTCGTGGCAAGGTAATGGCGTCACTTTCAACCTTGGCGCGTTGCTGGTCGCGGGGGCGTGCCTGGCATGGGGACTCGACAACAATTTCACGCGCCGGATATCGGCCACAGACCCGGTGGTGATCGCCATGCTGAAGGGGCTCGTGGCCGGTACCGTCAATGTCGGCCTAGCATTGATCGGCGGCGCCTCGCTTCCCGCCGCGCCGATTGTCGCCTCGGCGGCGGCTGTCGGTTTCTTCGGCATCGGCGTCAGCCTGGTGATGTTCATCCTGGCGCTGCGCCATCTCGGAACGGCGCGCACCGGAGCCTATTATTCGCTGGCGCCGTTCATCGGTGCCTTGCTGGCCATCGTCATGCTCGGCGATGCCGTGACGCTGAAGCTGGCGATTGCAGGGTTGCTGATGGGCGTCGGGCTCTGGTTGCATCTGTCGGAACGCCACGATCACGAGCATGAGCACGAGGCGCTGGAGCATGAGCACAGCCATGTGCATGACGAGCACCACCAGCATCATCATGACGGGCCGGTGACGGAGCCGCATTCGCACTTGCACCGGCATGCGCCGCTGCGCCACAAGCATCCGCATTATCCCGATCTGCACCACCGGCACGATCACGGCTGACACATGTCCAGGCCCGTGCTGACCGTCTGGTACAACACGCGCTGTCCCGTCTGCGATGCCGGCATCGGCCGGCAGAAGCGGCGGCTGGTCGAGGCGGTCAAGGCCGGTCGGATCGAATTCCGCGACATCAACCTGGAGCCAGATGCGCTGTCGTCGCGTGGCATCGCGCTGGAGGACATCCGCCGCCGGTTGCATGCGACCGACGCCCAGGGCAGGCTGCTGGTCGGTGCAGACGTGGCGATCGCGGTCTGGCTGACAACGCCTGGCGAGGGATGGCTGGCGCGCCTGTTCGGCAATCGGCTCATGCTGCCGCCGACCCGCATTGCCTACGATCGCTTCGCCGATCTGCTGTACGGCTGGAATCGGCGCAAGGGCCGCTGGTAGCCCATTCACACACCATCCATTCCTGCCGCGCCTGACGCCTCGACGCCACCCCTTGGTTCAGATACATCGTAAGATATATCTTGACTCACCGACAGGGTGTTCCTAATTAAGATATATCGTGAGATAGAACTCAAGGAGCAATCAATGCACAAGCACAATTTTGGGCACAATCATTCCGACCGTCATCATTTCGGCGAGCGCATGTTCATGCACATGGCCGGCAAGTTCGGTGGTAGGGGGGGCGGCGGCTTCGGTC
>NZ_VFVO01000018.1:0-128977 GCF_006442875.1 Mesorhizobium sp. B2-3-15
CATATCGGATGCCGTCGAACGGCTCGCCGGGCCGCAAGCGATGGGCGAACTCTTCAAGGTCCTGGCCGTCGTTCCACGCGACGTCTCCGTCAGGCCCTTCGCAACGGCGGATTGACTTTTCGTCGCTACCCCTCCCAATCTCCCGTCCGGTAAAAGAGCCGCCGGACTGCCGGCCGCTTTTCCTTGACGAAACCGCCCACACGGACAACAACGCCCGCATGCTCAATCAGACCAAACCGGATCCCATTCGGTCGCCGCTGCTGGACAAGGCACAGGCACAAGGCATCCGCCACGGCTATTTCACCCGCACCGGCGGCGTCTCCACCGGCATCTACCGGGGCCTGAACATCGGCACCGGGTCGGATGACGACCAGGCGCTGGTGACCGAGAACCGCGCCCGTGTCGCCGCCTGGATGGGCGTGCCCGCAAATCATCTGCTGACCGCCTGGCAGGTCCATTCGCCCGACGTCATCGTCGCCAGGGAACCCTTTGCCCGCGAACGGCCAAAGGCCGACGCCATCGTCACCGATCGGCCGGGCATCGCCATCGGGGCCTCGACCGCCGATTGCGGCCCGGTTCTGTTCGCGGATCCCGGCACGCGCATCATCGGCGCGGCGCATGCCGGCTGGAAAGGCGCTTTGTCAGGCGTGCTCGAAAACACCATTGCCGCCATGGAGAGCCTCGGCGCCCGGCGCGAAAACATCGTCGCCGTGCTTGGCCCTTCAATCGGCCCTGCAAATTATGAGGTCGGGCCCGAATTCGTCGCCCGCTTCGTCGAGGCCGACAGCGAAAATGCCCGGTATTTCGTGCCTTCGGCCCATGCCGGCCATTCGATGTTCGACCTCAACCGCTACACGATCGACCGGCTGGCCAAGGCTGGTGTGACGGCCGATGGCCTTGGCCGCTGCACCTATGCCGAGGCAGATCTGTTTTACTCCTACCGGCGCACCACGCACCGCAGGGAGCCCGATTATGGCCGGCAGGTTTCGGCAATCGTTTTGGAGAAGGTATAATGGCGCTGCATTTTGAACGATCCGAATTCGACGCGCGGCGCGACCGGCTGATGATAGAGATGGCCGAGAAAAAGCTCGACGCCATCCTGCTGTTCGCCCAGGAAAGCATGTACTGGCTCACCGGCTACGACACGTTCGGCTTCTGCTTCTTCCAGTGCCTGGTGGTCAAGGCCGACGGCTCGATGGTGCTGCTGACCCGGTCGGCCGATCTGCGCCAGGCGCGCCAAACCTCGATCATCGACAACATTGTGCTGTGGACCGACCGCGACGGCGCCAATCCCGCGGTCGACCTGCGCAACCTGCTCAACGAACTCGACCTGCTCGGCGCCCGCATCGGCGTCGAATACGACACTCACGGCCTGACCGCCTACAATGGCCGCCGCCTGGACGAGCAGTTGCAGACCTTCGGCCAGATCGCCGACGCCTCCGGCATCGTCGGGCGGCTGCGCCTGTTCAAGAGCCCGGCCGAGGTCGCCAAGGCGGAAAAGGCAGCCAATCTCTCCGACGACGCGCTGGACGCGGCCCTGCCGCTGATCAAGCAGGGCGGCGACGAGGCGCTGATCCTGGCCGCCATGCAGGGCGCGATCTTCGCCGGCGGCGGCGACTATCCGGCCAACGAGTTCATCATCGGCTCCGGCGTCGATGCGCTGCTGTGCCGCTACAAGGCCGGCCGCCGCAAGCTCACCAAGAACGACCAGCTGACGCTCGAATGGGCCGGCGTCTTCCATCACTACCATGCGCCGATGATGCGCACGGTGCTGACCGGCAAGGTCTCCAAGCGCCATCAGGAGCTGTTCGACGCCGCACGCGCGGCCCTTCTGGCCGTCGAAAAGGCGATGACGCCGGGCAACAGCTTCGGCGATGTGTTCGACGCCCATGCCCGCACCATGGAAGCGCACGGGCTGACCAAGCACCGGCTGAACGCCTGCGGCTATTCGGTCGGCGCCCGCTTCACCCCGTCCTGGATGGACATGCCGATGTTCTACCAGGGCAATCCCGAGCCGATCGCGCCGAACATGACGCTGTTTGCCCACATGATCATCATGGACTCCGAGACCGAGACGGCGATGACGCTTGGCCGCACCTACCTGACCACCGAATCCCAGCCGAAGCCGCTGTCCCGCCATGATCTCGACTTGATCGTGCAGTGAATCCATAATGGGAGGCGTTCTTCGCCAAGGAGTTAGAAGGCAAATGAGACGATCGCATGTGACGACCGTGTCATTGCTTGTGGCATTGGCTTTGACCGCCTGCACCAACGCAAAGGACGTCCTCGAACCTTCCGCCATCACCCCGCCGGCGGCCTCGGCGCAGCCCGCACCGGCCACGCAAAGCAGCGCTGCCGCCACCGTTCCCGCCCCGGCGCCATCCACGGCCGCGACGGCCACCACGACGGCGGGCGCGCCCGCGCCCATCACTTCGGCCCAGGCCGCCGCCATCCTGGCGAAGACCCGGCTGCAGATCGCGCCGATCGTCGGCGCTTCGGTGGAAGCCGCAACGCCGCTGACGGCGGAACTGCAGACACGCGCCAGGCAGCGCGGCATTACGCTGGCCGGCAGCCAGGACCAGACCGCGACCCATGTGCTCAAGGGCTACTTCTCGGCGATAACGGAGGGTAAGGACACCACGGTCATCTATGTCTGGGATGTCTACGACCCATCCGGCAACCGGCTGCACCGCATCAACGGCCAGATGAAGGCGCCTTCCACCGGTTCCGGCGACAGCGCGGGCGCCGACAGCTGGAAGTCGGTCTCGCCAGCCACCATGCAGGCGATCGCCGACCAGACCATCGACCAGTTTGCGGCCTTTCTCAGCGGCAAGGCGAGCTGAGGTGTTGCCAGCCGGTGATGCCGAACAGCTTTCTTAGGCTTAGCCGGCGGATTCACGATCTCGGCGCTTGCAATAGCCGCGCGGGCCGCTAAAAGCCCGGTTAAAAGGTGCAGGAGAGTCCGTCAGGCCTCTCCGTCCTCCACCAGGAACGGTGCATGAAACTCTTCGCGGGCAATTCCAACAGGGTGCTGGCCGAAGCGGTCGCCCGCTATCTCAACGTCCCGCTGGGCAAGGCCAGTGTCAGGCGCTTCGCCGACCAGGAAATCTTCGTCGAAATCCAGGAAAACGTGCGTGGCGAGGATGTCTTCATCCTGCAGTCGACCTCGTTCCCGACCAACGATCACCTGATGGAACTGCTCATCATGATCGACGCCTTCATGCGCTCGTCGGCCAAGCGCATCACGGCGGTTATTCCCTATTTCGGCTATGCCAGGCAGGATCGCCGCGCTTCCGGGCGCACGCCGATCTCTGCCAAGCTGGTCGCCAACATGATCACCCGTGCAGGTGTCGACCGGGTTTTGACGCTGGATCTCCATGCCGGCCAGATCCAGGGCTTTTTCGACATCCCCACCGACAATCTGTTCTCGGTGCCGGTGATGGCCCGTGACGTCAAGGCGAAGTACAAGCAACTCGGCAATGTCGTCGTCGTGTCGCCCGATATTGGCGGCGTGGTGCGTGCGCGTGCGCTTGCCAAGCGTTTCGACGCGCAACTTGCCATCGTCGATAAGCGCCGTGAGCGTCCCGGCGAATCGGAAGTCATGAACATCATCGGCGCGGTCGCCGGCAAGGATTGCCTTTTGATCGACGACATCGTCGATTCCGGCGGCACGCTGTGCAATGCCGCCGACGCACTGCTGGCCAACGGCGCCACCAGCGTCACCGCCTATATCACCCACGGCGTGCTGTCGGGCGGCGCGGTCGCTCGCATCAGCGGCTCGAAGCTGCAGGAACTGGTGATCACCGATTCCATCCAGCCGACGCAAGGCGTGCTCGACGCGCCCAACATCCGCGTCATCTCGATCGCCGACCTGATGGGCGAAGCCATTTCGCGCACGGCGACCGAGGAATCGGTCTCGAGCCTGTTCGACTGAAAACCAGTTATCCCTGCGGCCCAAGTTACCCCTGCGGCCCAAGTTATTCCTGCGGCAAGGCCGATGGCGTCGGCGCCTCCAACCGGGCCGGGGCTCGCCGCATGCCTTCGCCGGCATCACGCGCGCCGCGCATATAGCCGCGCGGCGAGGAGCCGAGCATGCGCTTGAACATGGTGATGAAGGCCGGCACGCTGTCATAGCCGAGATCGAGCGCCACCCGCGTGATCGGCTCGCCATCGGCGAGCCTCGGCAGCGCCGCGAACAGGCAGGCCTGCTGGCGCCATGTCGACAGCGACAGGCCGGTCTGCCGCTGGAAGGCGCGCGTGAAGGAGCGCCGGCTCATGCCGACGGTATCGGCCCATTCGTCGATCGTCGCGTGCGGTGAGGGTGCTGCGACGAAACGCCGACAGAGCGCCGCCAGTTTGGGATCCGACGGGAACGGCAGGCCGAGCGGCCGCTCCGGCAATTGCGGGATCTCATGCAGGAGCAGGCTCATGATCAGGCCACCGCGCCCTTCCAGTTCGCCGCCTTGCGGCAGCTTCTCGGATTCCACGATAAGACTGTGCATCAGGTCGGTGACGCCGACCACGCGCATGCCCTCCGGCAGGCCTGGGATCGCCTGCGGCATGACATAGACCGAGCGCATCGAGACGTCGCCGAGCATCTCGACGGAATGTTCGATGCCGGCTGGAATCCACATCGCATGGTCCGGCGGCACCATCCAGCGCCCATGCCGCGTCGTCACCAGCACGACGCCGACCAGCGCATGCAGCAACTGGCTGCGGCTGTGGTGGTGGTGCGGCACGTGGTAGCCATCCGGATATTCGGTCGGCAGCACCACCGCCGGCCCGACCGCCTGCTCGAGCCACTGCCAGCGCAGCCCGTGCAATTGCTCGAGGTCGGTGTGGCCGGCGCCGAAAATTTCCCTGGTTTTTGGCATTCGATATGGCCCACTTGCGAAACTATTGGACCAAACCACGAAAGAAGTCGCCTGGCAACCGGACTATAAGGCTGCCTGCGGGAAGCGCCCGCCACGTCGCCTGCGGTAACAACCCGCCAAAAAGACTACGGAGCCTATCTTGACCGATACGACCGCCACCAGCGTCGCGCCGCCTGCGACCGCCAGTCACGCGTCAGCCCAGGCTACGGCCTTCACCGTTATCCTGGCGGTGAGCCTCTGCCACTCCATCAACGACATCATGCAGTCGCTGTTATCGGCCATCTATCCGCTTCTGAAAGACAATTACGGCCTCGACTTCTGGCAGATCGGGCTGTTGACCTTCACCTTCCAGGTAACGGCATCCCTGCTGCAGCCGATCATCGGCGCGGTCACCGACAAGCGGCCGATGCCTTACTCGCTGCCCTGGGGCATGGCATCGTCGCTGATCGGCCTGGTCGTGCTGGCCTATGCCGGGCACTACTACCTGCTGCTGATCGGCGCCTCGCTGATCGGCATCGGTTCGGCGATCTTCCATCCGGAATCCTCGCGCATCGCCCGCTTCGCATCCGGCGGCCGGTTTGGCCTGGCGCAGTCGCTGTTCCAGGTCGGCGGCAATTTCGGCCAGTCCATGGGTCCCTTGCTGGCCGCCTTCATCGTCGTGCCTTTCGGCCAGACCAGCATCGCCTGGTTCGCCGTCGGCTCGCTGATCGGCATCGTCATCCTGTGGCAGGTCGGCGGCTGGTACAGCCGCCTGCGCGCCGCGCAAGGTAATCGCAAGGCGGCAAGCTTCGTGTCGCCCTTCCCGCGCCGCAAGGTGATGTGGGCCCTGGCGGTGCTGACCTTGCTGGTGCTGACCAAGAACGCCTACATCGCCAGCCTGGCCAGCTACTACACCTTCTATTCCATCCATAAGTTCGGCGTTTCGGTGCAGATGTCGCAGGTCATGCTGTTCCTCTTCCTCGGCTCTTCGGCGCTGGGCATCCTGCTCGGCGGTCCCTTCGGCGATCGCTATGGACAAAAGGCGATGATCTGGTTCTCGATCGTCGGTGTCCTGCCCTTCACCCTGGCGCTGCCCTACGCCAACATGGAATGGACGATGGTGCTGACCGTGCTGATCGGCCTCATCCTGTCGTCGGCCTTCTCCAACATCGTCGTCTTCGCGCAGGAGCTGGTGCCGGGCCGCGTCGGCACGATCGCCGGCATCTTCTTCGGCTTCGCCTTCGGCGTCGGCGGCATCGCGGCCGCGGTGCTTGGCGTCGTCGCCGACATGAAGGGCATCGACTTTGTCTTCCAGATCTGCTCCTACCTGCCGTTCCTGGGGCTGCTGACGGTGTTCCTGCCCAACATGAAGGAAGCCCGGAAGGCGCAAGCGGCCGCTTGAATCATCTGTTCCAGGCAAAAGGCACCCGCCATATGGCGGATGCCTTTTTCTGTTCAGGCGGAGGGCTTCAGGCCTTGAAGAAAGCCAGCAGGTCGGCGTTGATGACATCGGCGTGGGTGGTGGCCATGCCGTGCGGAAAGCCCTTGTAGACCTTGAGCTCGCCCTTCTTGAGCAGCTTGATGCTCAGCAGCGCCGAGTCGGCGATCGGCACGATCTGGTCGTCGTCGCCATGCATGACCAGCACCGGCACGTCGATCTTCTCGAGGTCTTCGGTGAAGTCGGTCTCCGAGAAGGCCTTGATGCAGTCGTAATGCGCCTTGGTGCCGCCCATCATGCCCTGGCGGTACCAGTTGTCGATAATGCCCTGCGAGACCACGGCGCCCGGACGGTTGAACCCGTAGAACGGGCCAGCGGGAACATCCACGTATAGCTGCGCGCGGTTGGCGGCGACGCCGGAGCGGAAGCCGTCGAAGACCTCGATCGGCAGGCCGCCGGGATTGGCTGGGGTCTTGAGCATGATCGGCGGCACCGCGCCGAGCAACGCTGCCTTGGCGACACGGCCGCCCGCTCCATACTGGGCGACATAGCGCGCCACCTCGCCGCCACCGGTCGAATGGCCGACATGGATGGCGTCCTTGAGGTCGAGATGCGCGACAAGTTCAGCCACATCGGCGGCATAGGTGTCCATCTCGTTGCCGATATCCGTCTGCGTCGAACGGCCGTGGCCGCGGCGGTCGTGGGCGATGACCCGGTAGCCTTGGCCCAGGAAGAACAGCATCTGTGCATCCCAATCGTCGCTGCTCAGCGGCCAGCCGTGATGGAACACGATGGGCTGACCGGTTCCCCAGTCCTTGTAATAGATCTCCGTGCCGTCCTTGGTGGTGATCGTGCCGCTGCCTGAGCCTGGTTTGGTCTGCGAGGTCATCTCTATCTCCGTTTGATTGCTGTCGCGATAAAAAATATCGCGATAGCAATATCGCTAACCCAGCTCGAGGTTGTTGTCCATAGAAATATGTATCGCGATATCTTTTTCCGTGGTACATAATGCGTGCGCTTAATCGGCAAAGGAATCCACCGTGCCTCTCCCGCTGGACAATCAGCTCTGCTTCACGCTCTACGCCACCAGCATGGCGATCAATCGCACCTACAAGCCGATGTTGGACGAGATGGGGATCACCTATCCGCAATATCTCGTGCTCAACGCGCTGGGCGAGGCCGACGGCATGTCTGTCGGTACGATCGCGCACAGGCTCGCCCTGGAATCGAGCACGGTCACGCCGCTGGTGAAGCGGATGGAGCAGGCCGGCCTGGTTACCCGCCAGCGCAGCCAGACCGACGAGCGCCAGGTACAAGTCGACCTGACACCGGCCGGCCGCAAGCTGCTCGTCCAGTGCAGCTGCCTGAACGCGACCCTGGTCGAACGCTCGGGCATGACGCTGGCCGAACTCGACACGCTGAACCGGCAGGTCCAGGCGTTGCGCGACGCGTTGAGCGGCGACCGGTAGCAACGGCCTTCCCACCCGCCGCTTGCACGCCTGCCCGCCTTCCGCTATAGAGCCGCCACCCGCGTAGACACCCTTGGAGGCAACGCGGCGGAAGGCTGCCTTCCCCTTGTGATCCCGAACAAAGATCCGCTCGCTGCGGTTTCCGGCATTCGGACATCGAGGTCTGGCGGCTTTCGACGTTTACGGCCTGGTACATTGCCAACCGTAGGCGCTCCATAACACGCGAAAGGAAAAGCCATGAGCCACGATACTTACGAGCTCAAGGCCGAAGCGCGCGAACAGGTCGGTAAGGGGTCCGCCCGTGCAGTTCGCCGCAACGGTAAAGTGCCTGCAGTAATTTATGGTGACAGACAGCCTCCCCTGGCGATCGCGCTCACCTACAAGGACATCTACTACAAGATCCATGGCGGCGGGTTCCTGACCACGATCGCCACGATCGATGTCGACGGCAAGAAGATCCAGGTCCTGCCGAAGGACTTCCAGCTCGACCCGGTCAAGGATTTCCCTGTCCATGTCGACTTCCTGCGCATCGGCAAGGACACCGAAGTCAACGTCGATGTTCCCGTGCACTTCATCAATGAAGACAAGTCACCCGGCATCAAGCGGGGCGGCGTGCTCAACATCGTGCGTCACGAAGTCGAGTTCCACTGCCCGGCCAATGCGATCCCGGAATTCATCACCGTCGATCTCACCGGCGCCGACATTGGCGATTCGATCCACATCTCGTCGGTCAAGCTGCCGGCCGGCGTCAAGCCCGTCATCTCCGACCGCGACTTCACCATCGCGACCGTTGCCGGTTCGTCGGCGATGAAGCCGGAGACCGAAGAGACAGCTGAGGCCGCGGCCCCCGAAGCGGCTCCCGCCGCCGAAGAGAAGTAACTCTTTTCACGCCCGGAGGCGACGATGCCAGAAAAGACAGCGCTTGTCTTTGCCGGCCTCGGCAATCCGGGCGCGAAATACGCTGAAAACCGGCACAATGTCGGCTTCATGGCGGCGGACGCTATCGCCCGCCGCCATTCCTTTTCACCCTGGTCGAAGAAGTTCCAGGGCCTGATTTCCGAGGGCACGCTCGGCGGCGAAAAGATCATCCTGATCAAGCCGCAGACCTTCATGAACCTGTCCGGCCAGTCGGTCGGCGAAGCGCTGCGCTTCTACAAGCTCGACCTTTCCGCCCTCACCGTCTTCTATGACGAGATCGACCTTGCCGAAGGCAAGCTGCGCATCAAGACCGGCGGCGGCGCCGGCGGCCACAACGGCATCCGCTCGATCGACGGCCATGTCGGCAATGCGTACCGCCGTGTGCGCATCGGCGTCGGCCATCCCGGCGTCAAGGAAATGGTCCAGCATCATGTGCTCGGTGATTTCGCCAAGGCCGACCGCGACTGGCTCGACCCGCTGCTCGACGCGATCGCCGACAATGCGGCGATGATCGTCAAGGGCGACGAATCCGGTTTCATGAACAAGGCCGCCCTTGCCGTCCAGGGCAAGACCGGCGCCGAACCGGAAAACCCGGCGCGGAAGCAGTCGAGCCCGAAACAGCAAAGCCCGAAACAGCAAAGTCATGTCCGCCAGGCCCGCCCTCAGCAGCCGGTCGCCAAGCTGCCGGAAAGCGGCCCCATGGCCGCCATGCTGAAGAAACTGTTCGGCAACAAGGACTGAAGCGTAGAGGCATGCGGCGTCACGGGACTTGACGTTCCCAACCCCTATCGCCCATAGCCTCATCAAATTTCGCTTTTCCCGATAGGACCGGACAAAATGGGTTTCAAATGCGGCATCGTTGGCTTGCCCAACGTCGGCAAGTCGACGCTCTTCAACGCGCTGACGAGGACGGCCGCCGCGCAGGCCGCCAACTACCCGTTCTGCACCATCGAACCGAACACCGGCGAGGTGGCGGTGCCCGATCCGCGCCTGCAGAAGATCGCGGCGATCGGCAAGTCGAAGGAGATCATCCCGACCCGCATCTCCTTTGTCGACATCGCCGGCCTGGTGCGCGGCGCCTCCAAGGGCGAAGGCCTGGGCAACCAGTTCCTCGCCAACATCCGCGAGGTCGACGCCATCGTGCATGTGCTGCGCTGCTTCGAGGATGACGACATCACCCATGTCGAGGGCCGCATCGACCCCGTCGCCGACGCCGAGACGGTCGAGACCGAGCTGATGCTCGCCGACCTCGACAGCCTCGAGCGCCGCATCGTCCAGTTCCGCAAGCGCGCCGGCAGCAAGGACAAGGAAGCGACGACCGTGCTGCCGATGATGGAGGACGCGCTCGAGCTGCTGCAGGCAGGCAAGCCGACCCGCATCCTGCTCGACGGCATCTCGGCGGAAGATCTGCACATCTTGCAGGGCTTGAACCTTCTGACCTCACATCCCGTGCTCTACGTCTGCAACGTCGCCGAGGCGGACGCGGCCACCGGCAACGAGCACACCAGGGCCGTGGAGCAGATGGCCGCAGCGCAGGGCGCCCGCACTGTCGTCATTTCGGCCGCGATCGAAGCCGAGGTTGCGCAGCTCTCCGACGAGGAAGAGATGGAATTCCTGTCCTCGCTCGGCCTCGACGAGCCCGGCCTGAACAAGGTGATCCGTGCCGGCTACGAATTGTTGCAGCTCATCACCTATTTCACCGTTGGGCCGAAGGAGACGCGCGCCTGGACCGTGCACAAGGGCGCCAAGGCGCCGCAGGCGGCCGGCGTCATCCACACCGATTTCGAGCGCGGCTTCATCCGCGCCCAGACCATCGCCTACAACGACTTCGTCACGCTGGGCGGCGAAGTGGCGGCCAAGGAAGCCGGCAAGGCACGCGACGAAGGCAAGGAGTACGTCGTCCAGGACGGCGACATCATGCTGTTCAAGTTCAATACCTGAGGAGGTCGCGGCGGAGCGACCCAACCGTCAGTCGGACAGCACCATCCCTGCCGCAGAGTTCTCGCGGGGGTATTGAAGACCATCAGTCGGCTTACCCCCGATCAGCACCCGGTGGAGACCGATGAAAGCCATGTCCCATCTATTTGCTATTCGCAAATTTCTAGCTTGCACTATTTTAGCTCCTAGTTAACATGCAGTTGTGCCGCTGACGCTCAGATATACTAGGGCCGCTCTGAAATCCCTGGCGCGGATGCCCGCCAACACGGCTCGGCTGATCACTGCTAAAATCGACCAATATGCAGCCGAACCGGCCAGCTTGGCGAAAAATCTCAAACAGCTGAAAGGCCGGCCAGGCTTCAGGCTTAGGGTCGGGGACTACCGTATTATCTTCGATCAGGAAGGCACGGTAATGGACATTCTGGAGATCGGACCGCGCGGTAGCATCTACGAGGACTGAGGACATGAACAAGCCCACCATCATTACCACGCCGAATGGCGACCGTATGGCTATTCTGCCACTCGCTGATTACGAGAGCCTTGTTGAAGCGGCGGAGGACGTGGCCGACATTCAAACCTACGATCAGATCAAGCAAAAGATCGCTGCCGGCGAGGAGGAGCTTATTCCGGTCGCCGTCGTCAACCGCATCCTGGACGGCGAGAATAAGATCCGCGTCTGGCGCGAGCATCGCGGGATTTCGGCTCGCGACCTCGCTGAAAAGACTGAGATCAGCACAGGCTATCTCTCGCAGATCGAGACAGGCACCCGCGACGGTAGCTTCGACACGATCAAGCGCATCGCCGCCGCCCTCAATCTCTCGGTTGACGATCTCGTATAGCGCCCGTTGCGAAAGACGAAAACGGGCTGTCGTGTTCCATGCTCGCAGGCGCTGCCGACGTCGGCACAGGGCCATGTTTATTCGCGCAGGCGAGGCCACTACAAGTGAGCGTAGCTTAGCTACAGCCGACCACCGCCCGGCCTCCGACCCAAACAGTGGCAATATTGGCCCGTGCCGCATTGAGCACGATCTTCTGAAAGACGTCGTCGAGCGTATCGTCGGCGCCGTTGACATGGATGTTCGAGGCGCTCGCTTCGGTGTCGATCAGCAGCGCGTCGAATTCGTGTCCGACGCGAAAACTGCCTGTCGGCAGGTCGAGCGCTTCCGCGCCTCCCGCGGTCGCCAGCCAGAACGCTTCCTGATGCGTGATCGGCTCGCCGGGCGCGCCGCGCTCCTTTGCCGGCAGGCCGGCATGCACACCGCTCTGCAATGTCCTGGAGGCCGACAGCGCGTGCCGGCAACCGTCGAACAGCGATGGGCTGTAGCCGCCTGAAATATCGGTGCCGAGCCCGACATGCATGTGCCGGTCGAGCGCCTCGCGCAGCGGAAACACTGCATTGGCGAAGTAGACGTTGGACAGCGGGCAATGAGCGACGCCGGCGCCCTTCTCCTTGATCAGGTCCATGTCCTGCCCATCGATGAAGTTCGAATGCGCCAGGATCGTATGACGGGTGAGCAGGCCGAAACCATCGAGGCTTGCCGCATCCGTTTGGCCGAAGCGCGCTTCCACGAACTGCTTTGCCCAATCGCTTTCGGAGCAATGGGTCTGCACGTGGCAACCGAACTCTTCCGCGAGTTCGCCCAGCCCCTGCAAGGCCGCGTCGGTGCAGCTTGGAATGAAGCGCGGCGTGATCACCGGCTGGACAAGCGGCCTCTCGCCCGGATCCAATGACATGACGGCCTCGATGAAGCGCCTGGTATCCGAAACAGCGCTTGCCGCATCGGCATCGCGATAGAAGGGCGGACACTGTTCGGGGTCGTCCATCACCACCTTGCCGACCAGGGCACGCTGGCCTTTCTCAAGACATGTCTCGGCGAGCGCCACGCTCGCCTCGACATGGACGGTGGCGAAATAGAGCGCGGTGGTGGTGCCGTTGGCGAGCAGATTGTCGACCAGATCAGCATAGACCGCACGAGCATAGTCCAAATCCGCATAGCGGGCCTCGAGCGGGAAAGTGTATTTCCGCAGCCAGACTTCGAGCGGCACGTCCAGCGCCTTGCCCATCTGCGGCCATTGCGGCGCATGGATGTGCAGGTCGACGAGCCCCGGCAGCAGGAACTGCCCCTCGCCAAGTTCCACCAGCCTGCCCGCCCGGCGGGCATCGCTTATCGTGGCCGTGTATTCCGGGTGGCCGGGCGCCTGGATCTCGGCGATGCGCCCCTGTGCGTCGACGCAGAACAGGTGCTCCTCCAGCACCTCCAGCCTGCCGCGCTCAGGCGTATGGAAGGCGGTGCCGAGCAGCGTGAAAGGATCTGCCGTCATATCGTCGCTCCGGTGCTGCTGGCGGGCGGGGCTGCCAATGCGTGGCCTAGAAGAAAACAGTTGGCAAACATTTCCGCCGCTGTCCTTTGCCGCCGACTGATCCCATGATCGGCCGGGGATTTCCAGAGGGGACATCATGGAACGCGTTGCGCCAGAAATCAGTTTGATCGCCCAGCCGGACGATCCGTTGCCCCTGGGCAAGGCCGCCCTGCTCGGCCTCCAGCACGTGCTGGCGATGGACGTCTATATCGTGCCGTTCATCATCGCGTCGGTGCTTGCCTTCAGCGTCGGCGACGCCGGCGCCTTCATCCAGTCGGCCTTCGTGGCGGCAGGCATCGCAACCCTGATCCAGTCGCAGTTGCTGATGCGGCTGCCCGTCGTCCAGGGACCGTCCTTCGTCCCGATCGGCGCGGTGCTGGCGATTGCCTTTGGCGCCGGCGGCGGCCTGCCGGGCCTGTCGGCCGTGATCGGCGCACTCATTCCGGGCGCCATACTGGTCATGCTTCTGGGATCGCCGACAAAGCTCTTCCACCGCCTCGTCAACCGCTTCGTGCCGTCCATCGTCGGCGGCGCCATCATCATCGTCGTCGGCGTCGCGCTGATGCCGGTGGCACTGAAGGAGAGCGTCTTCGCTGTCCACGGCACCGCCACCGTCGGCGGCAACATCGTCCTCGCCTTCGTCGCCGCGGCGGTGCTTGTCGGCTGCATGCTGATCGGCATGGCGCTTGGCGCGAAAGGCGCATGGCTGCGCCTGCTGTCCGTGATCATCGCGCTTGTGGCTGGCAGCGTGGCCGCCGCCTTCATGGGCCAGCTCGACATGACGGGCGTTTCCGCCGCGACCTGGTTTTCCATGCCGCGCATCGCCTTCCTCAATCTCGATGTCACCTTCTCCTGGTCGGCGACGCTGACCATGCTGATCGTCTACATCGTCGTCCTGGCCGAAACCACCGGCACCTGGTTCGCGGTCGGTGCCGTCATCGACAAGCCGCTCTCTGACGAGCAGCTCGACCGGGGCGCCACGGGCGAAGGCCTTGGCTGTCTGATCAGCGCGCTGCTGTGCAGCACGCCGGTCACCGGCTATTCGTCCAACGCCGGCATCATCGCCATCACCGGCATCGCCAGCCGTGCCGCCTTCGGGGCGGCCGGCATCTTCCTAGTGCTGTTCGGGCTGATCGGCAAGCTTTCGGCGGTCATCGCCTCAATCCCGGGGCCGGTCATCGGCGGCGTCTTCGGAGTGCTTTGCGTCGTCATCGCCATGAACGGTTTTCGGGTGGTGCGCGGGACGCCGCTGACCGAACGCAACATGCTGGTCATCGGCCTGCCCATCCTGATGGCGCTGTTCGCCACGCTGGTACCGCCGGATTTCGTCAAGACGCTGCCCGATATCGTGCAGTACATTCTGGGCTCATCCATCGCCTTCGGCGCCGTCTGGGCGATCGTCCTGCACCAGATCCTGCCGAACGCCCGCTAGGCGATCGGAGGCGCCGCGGCTGGCCCCTACGGCCGCCGCGGGCCCGATCGCGCCGGCTGGCTCACCAGAAAGGGCTTGACCAAATCGCCCGCGGCCTGCATCCGGGTTTGCCGATCCATGCGGATCGCGCGTTCTGCAAGGGATGCCAGACCATGACCGGCAAGACATGGGCGTATGAGGACTTCGTCGAGGGGATCTCGTTCGATCTCGGCACCAAACAGGTGAGCGCGGCCGAAATCATCGAGTTCGCCAGCGAGTTCGATGCCCAGCCGATGCATCTCGACGAGGAGGCCGGCAAGGCGAGTATCCTGGGCGGCCTCTCGGCTTCAGGCTGGCACACCTGCGCCATGTTCATGCGCATGCTGTGCGATGCCTTCCTGCTGGACTCCACCTGCCAGGGCGCACCAGGAGTCGATCAGGTCAAATGGAAGAAGCCGGTGCTCGCCGGCGATACGCTGCGGGGCAGCCTGGTGGTTCTGGCCAGGCGCCTGTCGAAATCCAAGCCGCAACTCGGCTTCGTGACCATGCGCAGCGAACTGGTCAACCAGCGCGGCGAAAGCGTCTTCGAGCTCGAGAACTCCGTCATGTTCCTGACGCGCGACGCGGGGAATGCGGCATGACGCTCGACGAATTCTTCCGCATCGGCACCACGGTGACGCTGGGCTCGCACAGATTCGAGCCCGAGGCGATCAAAGCGTTCGCCCGCAAATACGACCCGCAGATCTTTCACATCGACGAAGAGGCCGCGAAGAAGAGCGTGCTCGGCGGCCTCTGCGCCTCCGGCTGGCATACCGCCGCCACCTGGATGAAGCTGAACCTGGAGAGCCGCCTGGACGCCGAAGGCTGGGACGGCCCGGTGCCCGAATTCGGCCCCTCGCCCGGATTCAAGAACCTGAAGTGGCTGAAGCCCGTCTTTGCCGGGCAAACCATCACCTTCACGCGCACGGCGCTGTCCCACCGCCCCATCGCGTCCCGCCCCGGCTGGCGGTTGCTGGCGCTGCTCTGCGAGGCCACTGATTCGACCGGCGGCAAGGTGCTGGAGTTCGAAAGCGCGGTGCTGGTGAAGGTGGAGTAGCACAGGCCCTTCTTCCTTCTCCCACAAGGGGTGAAGGGAAAATGCTCAATGGCCCTCGAACCCGATCAGCGTTCGCACCGGCACGCCGAGCGCTTCGAGCTTGGCGCGCCCGCCCAAATCCGGCAGGTCGATGACGAAACAGGCGGCGAGAATGTCGGCGCCGATCTGGCGCAGCAGCTTGACCGCCGCTTCCGCCGTGCCGCCGGTGGCGATCAGATCGTCGACTAGGATCACCTTCTCGCCGGGCGCGACGCCGTCCTTGTGCATCTCCATCTCATCCAGCCCGTATTCCAGGCTGTAGGCGACGCGCACGGTCTCATAAGGCAGCTTGCCCTTCTTGCGGATCGGCACGAAGCCGGCCGAGAGCTGGTGGGCGACGGCGCCGCCCAGGATAAAGCCGCGCGCTTCGATGCCGGCGATCTTGTCGATCTTCTGCCCGGCATAGGGATGCACCAGCTCGTCGATGGCGCGGCGGAAGGCGCGCGCATTGCCGAGCAGCGTGGTGATGTCGCGAAACAGGATGCCGGGCTTGGGATAGTCCGGGATGGTACGGATCGAGGCCAGCAGCGTGTCTTCGAGAGAAGGTTTCATGAAGCGGCTCCGAATGATCCGGCTGACAAAGTGAAACGGCGCGGGGCCGATCGTAACCCGGCGCGACCGACAACGGCTAGCGCGATGTGGCGACCGAGACAAGCGCATCCGGCAAAGGAATTGACTACGGGCTGGGAGCAACCACCAGGCGATTTTCCTCCTGTTGGGCGCAGCCACGAAAAAGGGGCGCCCGAAGGCGCCCCGCTCGAACGGATGGCTATCGGCCAAATCCTACATGCCGAGATCGGAACGAAGCTCCGCCCTGGCCACGTCGTACTCGGCCTTGAAGTCATCGCGGTTGAGCAGGACGGCGGCGATGACGCTGCCGGAAATCTTGCCCATCTCGACGTCGGACGGATAGTGGATGCCGCCGACGATGCGGTTGTGGGCGAACTCGGCCGCGCGCGCCATGATCTCAGCACGCCTTTCCGGAACCATGTCGGACAGGATGATGCCCATCATCGTGCCGACGGTCGCATGGCCGGACGGCCAGGAACCGGAGCTCGACAGCTTGACCACCGGCTTGACGAGATCGCTGAGCTGGTGCGGACGCGGGCGCTTCCAGACATCCTTGGCCGGATCGACGACGGCGCCTTCGGTCTCCACCACGCGATCGAAGAAGGCGCTGAATTTCGGCAGCTTGTCCTTGTTGAAATTCGGTCCCATGACATCGGCGAAACGCCAGACGTTTTCCTCGGCGTCGGCGATGGCGCGGGCTTCCATCTCGGGTGTGCGCGTGACCTGCATGGTCAGCACTTCGCCAAGCTCGGCCTTGGTCTCAGCCGAATCATTGGCCGGCGGCGGCGGCAGGATCATCGTCAGGTCGACTTGGTGATAAATGGTTTTGCGTCTTCGGCGCGGGCCGCGGAACCAACGACGAGCAGCAGCAGGCCTGCCGCAAGCGATGCGTATCTTTTCATGGGCGTGATCCTTTGATGAGAGCGCCGCAGGATCGCGATGTGTGGTGACGGCCATGTGACACCGCCAAGACGTGGAGGCGCAATCCACTCAAAAAGCAGAAAGGGCGCCTCGCGGCGCCCCATGTTGTGCACTGAACGGCCCAAGGCCTTTTGAGATTCAGATCAGGCTGAATCGAAACCGATGGTTTCCGAGAACCGGAGCGGAGCGTACTTGAAGTACGTGAGCACCGGAAGCGCAGGAAGCCATCGTTTGCAGACCGGCCTCACCTGAAGATCAACAGGCCTAGTGCGCCACGGCTTCCCACACCTTGCGCTTGGTCAGGTAGACCAGGGCGCCGAACAGAAGCAGGAATACCAGCACGCGGAAGCCCATCTTCTTGCGGTCTTCCATGTGCGGCTCGGCAGCCCATGTCAGGAAGGCAGCCACGTCGCGGGAATACTGGTCGATGGTCTGCGGCGAACCGTCGTCATAGGTGACCTGGCCGTCGGAGAGCGGCTTGGGCATCTTCAGCGACACGCCGGACATGAAGTACGGGTTGTAGTGTGTGCCTTCGGGGATGACCATGCCGGCGGGCGGGGTCTGGTCGTAGCCGGTCAAGAGCGAATGGATGTAGTCGGGACCACCGGCATCATACTGGGTGAAGATATCGAAGACGAACTGCGGGAAGCCGCGTTCGACGCCGCGCGCCTTGGCCAGCAACGACATATCCGGCGGCGCCGCACCGCCATTGGAGGCAGCGGCGGCTTCCTCATTGGCGAATGGGGCCGGGAAATGGTCGGACGGCTTGCCGGGACGGTCGAACATGTCGCCGGCATCGTTGGGGCCATCATGGATGGTGTATTCGGCTGACAGCGTCTTGATCTGCGCGTCGCTGTAACCGAGGTCCGAAAGCGTGCGGAACGCCACCAGGTTCATCGAATGGCAGGCCGAGCAGACTTCCTTGTAGACCTTCAGCCCGCGCTGCAACTGCGCCTTGTCATAGGTGCCGAACGGGCCGGTGAAGCTCCAGCTCATTTCCTTCGGCTCGTTGATCGGGAAATGCGTCGGTGCCGCCGCGTTGTGCGCCTCTTCGGCCGCGAACGCCCAAGTGCCTGCAACTCCGGTGCCGGCGGCTACGAGGCCGACCAGCGCAAGCGAGGTGAGAATCTTTTTCATGCCAAATCCCCTTAGATTCTCTACCGCTCAGCCCTTGGTCTCAGGCGCTGCCGTGGCGCCCGCCGGATGCCCGCTGCCACCCTTGTTCTTTTCGAGCACCGCCTCGGTGATCGAGTTCGGCAGCCTGCGGGGTGTCTCGATCAAGCCGAGCACCGGCAGCGCGATCAGGAAGAAGGCGAAGTAGAACAGCGTCGCCATCTGCGCCATGAACACATAGCTGCCTTCCGCCGGCTGCGAGCCCAGCCAGCCCAGCAGGATAGCATCGGCCACGAACAGCCAGAAAAACAGCTTGTACCAGGGCCGGTAGACCGCCGAGCGCACCTTGGAGGTGTCGAGCCACGGCACCAGGAACAGCATGACGATGGCACCGAACATGCACAGCACGCCGCCGAGCTTGGAATTGATCGGCCCGATGTTGAAGGTGATGGCGCGCAGGATCGCGTAGAATGGCAGGAAGTACCATTCCGGGACGATATGGGCCGGCGTCTTAAGCGGGTTGGCGACCGTGTAGTTGTCCGGATGGCCGAGATAGTTCGGCAGGTAGAAGACGAAGTAGGCGAAGACGAACAGGAACACGATCATGCCGAACGCGTCCTTGATGGTCGCGTAGGGCGTGAAGGCCACGGTATCTGTCTTCGACTTGACCTCGATGCCGGTCGGGTTCGACTGGCCGACGACATGCAGCGCCCAGACATGCAGAACGACGACGCCGGCAATCATGAAAGGCAGCAGGTAATGCAGGGCGAAGAAGCGGTTCAGCGTCGGATTGTCGACGGCGAAGCCGCCGAGCAGGAGCTGCTGGATCCAGTCGCCAACCAGAGGAATGGCGCTGAAGAAGCCGGTGATGACAGTGGCGCCCCAGAAGCTCATCTGCCCCCATGGCAGCACATAGCCCATGAAACCGGTCGCCATCATCAGGAGGTAGATGATGCAGCCGAGGATCCACAGCAGCTCGCGCGGCGCCTTGTAGGAGCCGTAATAGAGGCCGCGGAAGATGTGCAAATAGACGGCGATAAAGAAGAACGAGGCGCCGTTGGCGTGCATGTAGCGCAGCAGCCATCCGGAATTCACGTCGCGCATGATCTTTTCGACCGAACCGAAGGCGAGATTGGTGTCGGCCGTATAGTGCATGGCCAGCACGATGCCGGTCAGGATCTGCGCCACCAGCATGATCGCCAGGATGCCGCCGAAGGTCCACATATAGTTCAGGTTGCGCGGCACCGGATAGGCGATGAAGCTGTCATAGACCATCCTGGGCAGCGGCATGCGGGCGTCGAACCAGCGTTCGATACCGGTCTTCGGCGTGTAGGTCGAGTGTCCCTCGCTCATCGAAATATCCCCTGCCTCAACCGATAAGGAGTTTGGTGTCGGAAACGAATTTGAATACCGGAATCGCCATGTTCTCCGGCGCCGGGCCTTTGCGGATGCGGCCGGCCGTGTCGTATTGCGAACCGTGGCACGGGCAGAACCAGCCGCCGAAATCGCCTTCCTGGCCGAGCGGGATGCAGCCCAGATGGGTGCAGACCTGAACCATCACCATCCAGGCTTCCTTGCCTGGCGTGGTGCGGTTGGCGTCGGTCGCCGGCGCATCGGACGGCAAATTGGCGTTGCGGGCAATCGGATCCTTGAGATCGGAGAGGCTGACGGCCTCTCCGTCCTTCATTTCCTTCTCGGTCCGGTTGCGCACCACGACCGGCTTGCCGCGCCACTTGACGATCAGCGAGCTGCCAGGCGCCAGCGAGGAGACATCGACCTCGACCGAAGCGAGCGCCAGCGTCGAGGCATCAGGGCGCATCTGGTCGATGAACGGCCAGGCCACGGCACCGGCGCCGACCACGGCGGCCATGCCGGTGGCGACGTAGAGAAAATCTCGACGATTGGGATCGTGGATGTCGGTTGCGCTCACGGGTGCCTGATCCTTTCGCCTCTTCCGCGCCGGTGGCCGAGCCTTGTTCCCCGCTCAATCACGCCAACCCGACAGCGCATGGCGAACAGGCTAGCGAATTCCTCCGGCATTTGGACTTCGGTTTATGCGTGAAGCCCGTTTTTGTCCAGACGGGTGAAGGCACAAGGGCAGATTGTCGCGGGGACAAAATCCCCTCGTGTCCGGCGGGACGGCGAATGGCTGCAAAGGGCGGCTAAACAACCGGGAAATATCAGCAAAATCCAAGGCTCCGGCTTGCCTCGACACAGGGCGCCGGTGTGATCTATCCTCCTTCGCATGGCGCACGTCATCGATCGCGAGCAATGGGCTGTTCGTTCCGACCACTGGAAGGGCGAACTGCAGTGCGGTGCCTACGGCTCAAACTCCTGCCTGATCTTCAATCACCTGCCCGACGTCGGCGGCGGCCCGCGGCTGCACGCCCATCCCTATGCGGAGATCTTCATCGTCCGCCAGGGAACGGGCCTCTTCACGGTCGGTGACCAGGAAATCGAGGCTTCGGCGGGGCAGATCCTGATCGTGCCGCCCAACACGCCGCACAAGTTCACCAATCTCGGTCCCGGTCCGCTGGAAACGACCGACATTCACGAAAACGGCAGCTTCATCACCGAATGGCTGGAGTGATTTCTAAAAACTGATTTTACGCGGCGCCCAGCCTCACTAGAACCGCCCTGGGGATATTGTATTCGCGGATCACGGCGTCATGCTTGCGAAGGCCGCACAGTTCGCGCTGGATGAAATAGGCGTGAACGGCCACGGCAGCGTCCTTGAGCAGACGGGGGCGCAACTCATCGTTCCCGTTGTCGCGCAACCGGGCCAAGGTTTCTTCCACGCGCTGTCCGGCGCGGCCGAGCGCCGCCGCCTTCTCTGCCAGGATTTCATGGCCAAGCGCGTCGAAGGCCGCGTCGGCGGCCGACGTGCCGGCAAGATGGGATGGCGGACGCAAGGACATTTCAGTTCCCTTTCCTGAACACCATGCGATGGGTAACGAATTCTTCGCCCTCCACGCGCTGAAAACCAAGCCGTTCATAGAAAGCGAAGGCTTCTGGCGGCGCGCGGGTGTTCAACACGGTGAAATACCGGCAGGCTCGGTCGATCACGATCTCGACCAGCGTTCGGCCAAGGCCGGCGCGACGGTGACGCGCGCTGACGAACAGGTGGCGGACCCGGCCGTGGTCCCTGCCCTCGAAATAGGGATCGATGTTCAGCCCGCAGACACCGGCGAGTTCGGCGCCATGCCAGGCTCCGAACAGCGCCTCGCCCCGCTTCAGGAACTTGTTGCGGCCGCTTGCCCAGCCATCGCCCAGACGCACCAGCATCCAGTAGCCTTCCAGCCGGCTCTCTTCCTTCAGCATGTCGAAGGCCGCCACGGTTGGCCGCAAACGCTTGAGCGTGTAGCCGATCTCTGGGCCGATCTCCGGACTGAGCTCTGCCGATCCACCCACGCGCCTACTCCGCCGGCCGCGTCTCTTCCAGCACGCTTTCCTCGTGATAGAGGAACCCGCCGGACTGGCGCTTCCACAGCCGGGCATAAAGCCCGTCGAGCGCCACCAGTTCGTCATGTGTGCCTTGCTCGACGATGCGGCCGCCGTCGAGCACCACCAGGCGGTCAAGTGCCGCGATCGTCGACAGCCGGTGGGCAATCGCGATCACGGTCTTGTTCTCCATCAGCCGCGTCAGATTCTCCTGGATCGCCGCCTCGATGTCGGAATCGAGCGCCGACGTCGCCTCGTCGAGGATCAGGATCGGCGCGTCCTTGAGGAAGACGCGGGCGATCGCCACGCGCTGGCGCTGGCCGCCCGACAGTTTCACGCCGCGCTCGCCGACAAAGGCTTCGTAGCCCTGGCGGTCCCTGTTGTCGCGCAAGGTCAGGATGAATTCATGGGCCTCGGCTTTTTTCGCCGCCGCGATGACCTGCGCATCGGTTGCGTCGGGCATGCCGAGCTTGATGTTGTCACGCAGCGAACGGTGGAACAGGGCCGTGTCCTGGCTGACGACGCCGATATTGGCGCGCAGCGAATCCTGCGTCACACCAGAGACGTCCTGGCCGTCGATGGTGATCTCGCCGCTTTCGAGATCGTAGAGGCGCAGGATAAGGTTCGCCAGCGTCGTCTTGCCGGCGCCCGAAGGCCCGACCAGCCCGACCTTCTCGCCCGGCTTGACGACAAGGTCGATGCCGTTCAGCACCCCAAACCCCTTGCCGTAGTGGAACTCGACATTTTTTACGTCGATGCGCCCACCCGCCACGACCAGTTCCCCGGCGTCCGGTGCATCGGTCAGGCCGAGCGGCTGCGAGATCAGCGCCTTGGAGTTCTCCAGCACGCCGAGATTCCGCAAGATGCCGTTCATCTGCATCATCAGCCGGCCGAGCAGCATGTTGAGCCGCAGCACCAGGCTGAGCGTGAAGGCGACCGCCCCGACCGTGATCGAGCCCTCGACCCAGAGATAAACGGCAAAGCAGCCGATCGCCGTGATCATGATGCCCGACAGCGTCGTCAGCGCCATGCGCACGCCGGTCAAGCGGCGGGTGAAGGGCCGCAATGCGTCGAGATAGATGTCGAAGCCGTTCCTGATGTAGCGATCGTCGCCATCGGCCGCGAACAGTTTCAGCGTCTGCACGTTGGAGTAGGAATCGACAATGCGGCCATTGATCATGGAGCCCGCCTCCGCCGTCGCTTCGGCGTGCTTGCGGATTGCCGGCAAATAGCGCTTCGCCAGAAAGCCGAAGGCGGTGATCCAGACCACCACGAGTGCCGCCAGCCTGAGGTCAAGCCCGGCGACCAGCGCCAGCGTCGTCACCGTATAGACGACCATGAACCAGACGACCTCGATGAAACTTTCCATCAGGTCGCCCGTCGCCTGTCCGGCTTGCCAGACTTTCGTCGCGATGCGGCCGGCAAAATCGTTCTGGAAGAAGGCGTAGGACTGGCGCGAGACGTGCCGGTGCGCCTGCCAACGCACCAGATTGTAGAAGCCGGGCGTGATCGTCTGTTCGTCGACCAGCGCCGACAAGGCGACGACCACGGTGCGGATGATCAGCACCACCGCGACCATGAACACCAGTTCGGGTCCGGCGGCGGTCCACAGCGCGTGCCAGCTCCGTTCGCCGGGCAATTGGTCGAGAATATCGACCAGCCGTCCGACGAAATAGAACAGCCCGGCCTCGACGAGCGGCGCGATGCCGCCGATGACCAGCATGGCGAAGAAGGCGAACTTCGCTTGCCCGACATAGTGCCAGAGGAAGCCCGTAACGCTGGCCGGTGGCCGAAGATTCGCCGGCTCCCTGAACGGGTAGACCCAGGTCTCGAACCAGCGGTAGACGGCTGTCATCATGCGGCGGCCATCATTCTGCGGCTTGCCCCTTTGCTATTGCGTCATTGGCGGCTTCGACTGGGACGTCATCGAGCAGGAACCCACCCGACTGGCGCTGCCAGAGCTGCGCGTAGAGCCCGCCTCTGGCGACCAGTTCCTCGTGCGAGCCCTCCTCGATGACGCGACCCTGGTCCATCACGACGAGCCTGTCCATCGCCGCGATGGTCGACAGCCGGTGCGCAATGGCGATGACGGTCTTGCCTTGCATGAGCTTGTAGAGGTTCTCCTGGATGGCGGCTTCCGCCTCGGAATCGAGCGCCGACGTCGCCTCGTCAAGGATAAGTATGGGCGCATCCTTCAACATAACGCGAGCAATGGCGATGCGTTGCCGCTGACCGCCGGACAGTTTGACGCCGCGGTCGCCTACATAGGCGTCGAACCCCTTGCGTCCATGATGGTCCGAAAGTCCTGATATGAAATCCATCGCCTCGGCCCGCCGCGCCGCCTCGAGCAGCATCTCGTCGGTGGCATCGGGCCGGCCGTAGAGGATGTTCTCCCGCACCGAACGATGCAGCAGCGAGGTGTCCTGCGTGACCATCCCGATCTGGGCGCGCAGCGAATCCTGTTTCATGCCGGCGATCTCCTGGCCGTCGATCAGGATCCGGCCGCTTTCCAGGTCGTAGAAGCGCAGGAGGAGATTGACCAGCGTCGACTTGCCGGCGCCCGAGCGGCCGACAATGCCGACCTTCTCGCCCGGCTTCACCGCCAGCGACAGGTTTTCGATGACGCCCTTCTGCTTGCCATAATGGAAGCGGATATCCTCGAAGCGGATATCGCCTTTGGAAACGATGATCTCCTTGGCATCGGGCCTGTCCTCGACCAGGCGCGGCAACGAAATCGAGGCAATGCCGTCCTGCACCGTGCCGATATTCTCGAACAGGCTCGACATTTCCCACATGATCCACTGCGACATGCCCCACATCCGGAGCACCAGGCCGATGACCACGGCGACCGCACCGATCGTCACCACTTGCCCCATCCACAGCCACAGCGAGATGGCGGTGACCGAGAACAGCAGCAGCGCGTTCAGTATGTAGAGCGAGCCGAACAGCAGTGTCACCAGCCGCATCGACCGGTAGACCGTGTCGAGGAAGCCCATCATGCCTTCCCTGGCGAAGGCGGCCTCGCGGCGTGAATGGGAAAACAGCTTGACCGTCTGGATGTTGGTGTAGCTGTCGACGACGCGGCCGGTCATGGTCGAGCGCGCATTGGCCTGCTCTTCGCCGACCTTGCCCAGTCGCGGGATGAAAAAGCGCAGCAGCAGGATGTAGCCGACCATCCAGACGCCGAGCGGCGCGGCCAGCCGCCAGTCGGCCGACCCCACGATCAACAGCATGCCGAGGAAATAGACGACGACGTAGTTCAGGACGTCGATCACCTTGATGACGCATTCGCGCACGGCAAGCGCGGTCTGCATCAGCTTGGTGGCGATGCGGCCGGCGAACTCGTCCTGGTAGAAGCTCATCGATTGCTTGAGCAGGTAGCGGTGCACCTGCCAGCGGATGCGCATGGGGTAATTGCCCATCAGCGTCTGCTGGTTGAGCAGGGAATGCAGCCAGACCGTGCCGGGCAGCGCAAACAATACGATGAAGGCCATGCCGGCGAGCTTCCAGCCCTCCGTCTGCAGGAAGGTCTCGCGGTTCTGCCCCGACAGCCAGTCGACGATGCGGCCGAGGAAGCCGAACATCCACACTTCCGCGATGGCGATGGCCGCGACCAGCACCGCATCGACAAGAATATAGGGCCATGCCCCGCGCGTATAATGCAGGCAGAAGGCAACAAGCGTCTTGGGCGGCTCGACCGGTTCCGCGGCCGGGAAGGGATCGAGCTTTCTTTCAAACCAGCTAAACAACAACATAGGTCACGCCTGTGAGATCTGTTTTCCGCTTACGCGGCTTGGCGGCGTACGAAGTCCTCGGACCGCATGGCATCGAGGGCCGACGCTCCGGAATCATCCGGAGCGTCGGCCCTGTTTCGCGCTATATAGGGGTTCGCCGGCTTTTCGCCGACAGCCACCTTTGTCGATCCTGACGACATGGCGCCACCAGTCCGGTTTTTCGCGCCTGGCCGGATCAGCCGGATGATCCGGCGCACCAGCGACGGACGGCTCGGATCGGGTACCGCGCGCGAGAAATCGACATCCGGCAGCATGCCGCGATGTGGACGCCGGCGTACTTCGGCATGAACCGCCGACGAATAGGTGTCGCCGATCAACAGCGCCCAAGCCACCACCTTCGGGTGTTGCAGGCTCCTCGAGCCCGGTATTCTGTAGGGATCGAACATCGGTCCGTCCTCCGTGTTGAAATAGAGATAAAAAGGATGATCGACATCGTGCCGCGGGATCGGCGGCGGATCAGTCGGAACGCGTTGGGACGGGGCCATCGGCCCCTTCGGCAGCTTGAAAAACATCGCGGGTTTCCTTCGAAGACCAGGGTATGGTTTCGGCGGAAAATCGGTGCGGAAGTGTCTAAAAGATCAGGAGAAACGTCGTACCGAAACCGCCAGGGCGCAAATAAGCCCACAGGTGGGGCGCTGGATGTACATGGCCATCATGAATTACCCCTCCATCGGTTCGGGTTGACAATGCTGGTCGTATACCCGACTTCGAAAAAAATGGCCACCCGCAGGTCCAGGAATTTCCAAAACCGGGAAGCTGCTGTGGCCGATCTGCCACTTATTAGAAGGACGCGGAAGTGAACCCTGGTCTCCGCATCGCGCTCTACCAGCCTGACATTGCCGGCAATACCGGGACAATCCTGCGCTTCGCCGCTTGCCTCGGCCTCGGCGTCGACATCATCGAGCCGGCCGGCTTTCCGCTCTCCGACAAAGCGCTCAAGCGCGCCGGCATGGACTACCTCGAAATGGCTGCCCTGACCCGGCATGTCGACTGGGACGCCTTCGAGGAGTGGCGCAAGGCCCGCGCGGATCGCATGGTGCTGCTGTCGACCAAGGCTACGACCCCCTACACCGACTTCAGCTTCACCGACCGCGACATCCTCCTGTTCGGTCGCGAATCCGCGGGGGTGCCGGATCCAGTCCATCAGGCGGCGGATGCGCGGCTGACCATCCCGATGCAGCCCGGCGCGCGCAGCATCAACGTCGCCCTTTCCGTGGCCATGGTGGCGGGCGAAGCCGTCCGGCAACTCCGATAGGGGATCGTCGGCAGCGCCGTCAGCGGTGATTTTTGCCCAGGCGCACATCCGCCTTCTCCTTTGGTTTGCACAGTCAGGCTTTCTTGGCTACAAGCTCAACTTAACTTGAGGTCAAGCGGAAAGTGCGAAAATGGCGCCGGTAACGGAATTGACGGTCGGCCAGGTGGCCGCGCGCAGCGGCGTGGCTGTGTCGGCACTGCATTTCTACGAGGCCCGCGGTCTGATCAGCAGCCATCGCACGGCAGGCAACCAGCGGCGCTACGGCCGTGACGTGCTGCGCCGGGTGGCCATAATCCGGATTGCCCAGGAGGTCGGCATCTCGCTCGCGGAAATCGGTGCCGCGCTTGAATCATTACCTGAAGGCCGCACGCCGACGCGCGAGGATTGGAATCTGCTTTCAACGGCTTGGCGCGATAGCCTCGACCAGAAAATCGGCCAGCTAAGGAAGCTGCGCGACGGCTTGACCGACTGCATAGGCTGCGGGTGCATGTCGATCGACAAATGCCCGCTTCGCAATAAGGGGGATCGGCTGGCAAGGGAGGGAACGGGCGCGAGGCGCCTGCTGGCCGAGCGCTAATCCGCGGCTGGCAGCCGCCTTATCGTGAACTCGATCAGATCGCCCGGGCGTTCGAACCAGCTTTCGATCTCGGTCCAGTAGGCCTGCTTGGGGAAACGCTCGAACCACTCCTTGGCCTTGAGGCGCGCGTCCGAACGCGGCAGCACGAAGGTTTCACGCAAAAAACCGTCGCGCGGCATGCGTGCGCGCTCGGCCCGGCTTTGATCGAGCCTTTTCTTCAGGCCATCCAGCGGCGGTCTTGCCGGGGTGCGCACGAAACAACTCCTTGCACCTAGCGCATGACCCCGAAATCGGAATCGGGTTTCGGAAAGGATCATGCGCGAAACCAAAGTGACTTGACCCTATCCCTTAAGAGATTAGGGATCGCGCCCGGAAAAGACGAGTCTTTTGTCGACTCACCGCCCCGCAACCGGAGACGGCACTTGGAACGACCTGAAATACCGGCGGGGCTGCCTGCCGACATCGAAGAAAAGAAGATGAAGGCCCGGCTTTGGTTCGAGGCGCTGCGCGAGCGCATCTGCGGCGCTTTCGAGCAGATCGAGCAGGATCTCGGCGGGCCGCTGGCTTCGTGGTCACCGGGCCGTTTCGAAAAGACGCCCTGGGAGCGCGATCACGGCAAGGGCGGTGGCGGCACCATGTCGATGATGCACGGCCGCGTCTTCGAGAAGGTCGGCGTCCACACTTCGACTGTTCATGGCGAGTTCTCGCCCGAGTTCAGGAAGCAGATGCCCGGCGCCGAGGAAGACCCGCGCTTCTGGGCATCGGGCATTTCACTGATCGCGCACCCATGGAACCCCAACGTTCCGGCCGTGCATATGAACACCCGCATGGTGGTGACCTCGCGCCAGTGGTTCGGCGGCGGCGCCGATCTGACGCCGGTGCTCGACCGCCGCCGCACGCAGGACGATCCCGACACGATAGCCTTCCAGCGTGCCATGCAATTCGCTTGCGAGAAGAATGCCGCCGTCGCCGACTATCCGAAATTCAAGGCCTGGTGCGACGAGTACTTCTTCCTGCCGCACCGCAACGAGCCGCGCGGCACCGGCGGCATCTTCTTCGACTACCTGCATCCGGAAGAGGAGAAGGGCGGCTGGAATGCCAATTTCAACTTCGTCCAGGATGTCGGGCGCTCTTTTCTCGTGGTCTACGGCCACCTCGTGCGCGCCAACTTCAACGAGAACTGGACCGATGGCGACCGCGACGAACAGCTCGTTCGCCGCGGCCGCTATGTCGAATTCAACCTTCTTCACGATCGCGGCACCATCTTCGGGCTCAAGACCGGCGGCAATGTCGCCTCGATCCTGTCCAGCCTGCCGCCGGAGGTGCGCTGGCCATAAAAAAATTGTGAGCGCGATGTGAGGCCGCATTGATGTCCCATTGTTCGAATCTGGGCGCGGAATGTGACGCAATGAATATCTTTTTCGTCTAATATCCATCTGAAAAAGCTGGGTTATTTATCGCATTCGGGTCGGGAAGCGCCGGTGGTTTGCCTGAGGGCAATTCCAGGAAAATGCGGTTTTCCCTTCGGAATTGCATCGGAACAGGCGAACCGCGACTCGACGCGACCGGACGGCCCGAAGACGATGCGGATCATCTTCGTCAAAGGATGGCCGCTTTCCCAGGAGTATATCAGCATGAGAAAGATCATTGTTTCCGCTGCCGCGGCTGCCTTTCTTGCTTCCGGTTCGGTGGCGTTCGCCGCCGTCAAGCACACCACCGGAACGGTCAAGAGCTTCGATGCGACGGCCAAGAGCCTGGTTCTCGACAATGGATCGTCTTTTACGCTTCCCCAAACCTTCAAGGATCCTGGCCTGAAGGTCGGCGAGAAGGTCAGAATTTCGTGGGACATGAGCGGCAAGGACAAAGTTGCCGAGGCAGTCAAGATCGTGAAGTGACGGCCTGCCCGCCGGGCTAGCGTAAGAGGGCGGAGCAGCGCTGCTCCGCCCTTTCACCGTTGACCGCAACCAATATCACACCATCTGTGTTATGGTTCTCACCCCCGCCCATGATCGGAAAAGTCGGATCATGGGCCAAAAAAGTACCGGAGCCTCGCAGGCTCCACGGAGGAAAAGGAGAAATCCGATGAAGGAATTTCACTGCGGGTCGCTGGTTCCCGGCTGTGAGTGGCATACTCGTGCCGGCGAGGAGGCCGAAGTGATGCGCCGTGCCGTCGAGCATATGCGTGAGACACATGGCGAAACGACCATCCGCGAGACGATGATCGAGGCTATCCGCTCCCGAATTGAGAAGGTCCGCGACGCGGCCTGATCCTCATCAGCCTTCAAGTGCCTCCGCGGCGCGCTTGATCAGTGCGTCGCGATCGGGCGTGAAACTCGCATCGATCCACTCCGCTTCCAGGTTCTTGAGGATTTCGCCGAGCTTCGGCCCTGGTGTTGCGCCGAGCGCGGTCAGATCGGCGCCTCGCAGCGGAAATTCGGGCCTTTTCCATTTGAGCGCAAAGGAAAGCAGGCGCGAAAAGCCGCCGGCTTCGAGCAGCGCTTCGTTGTCTTCAACGGCCCGCACCCGCGCCGCGGCAAGCGAAAGCCGCAGGCGGTCGACAAATCCTTGGCGGTCGCCGCGATAGAGCCGTTTCGCCAATTCGCCCTCGGTCGTCTTCGGTTCGACCGCGGTTGCCATCGACCAATGGCGCAGGCGATCCGCTTCGGCGGTCGAGAATTTCAGCCGCTCCGCAAGCGTCTTCATGCGCGCCGTATCCGGCGGCACCATCGCCTCCAGCCGCAGCATCGGATCCACCGCCCAGCCCAGGTCCTTCTCGGCCCTGGTCAATCCGTGGATCGCATCGATGCCCCATTTCTCGCTTTCCGACAGCGCGGCGGTCAAGACACCGGCCTGCCGCATCCAGAGCAGCGCCCGCGAGGGATCGGGTGCGGACAAGAGCTTTTTCAGTTCGGACCAGATGCGCTCCGCCGAGAGTTGGGCGAGGCCTTCCTTCAACCGGGCGCAGGCCTTCAGCCCCTCGGCGTCGGGCCGGCCTTCGCCATACCAGGCGAAGAAGCGGAAGAAGCGCAGGATGCGCAGATAATCCTCACGGATGCGTGCCTCCGGGTCGCCGATGAAGCGCAGCCGGCGCGCCTCGATGTCGGCGATGCCGCCGACAAGGTCGACAACGCTGCCGTCGGCCTCCGCATAGAGCGCGTTGATGGTGAAGTCGCGCCGCTCGGCGTCGAGCTTCCAGTCGCGCCCGAACGACACCTTGGCGCGACGGCCATCGGTCTCGACATCGGCGCGCAAGGTGGTGATTTCATAAGGTTTGCCATCGGCGACCACCGTGATGGTGCCATGCTCGATACCGGTCGGCACCGCTTTGAAACCTTCCGCCTCGGCGCGGCGAATGGTTTCCCGCGGCAGGCAAGAGGTTGCTATGTCGATGTCGGTGACAGGCTGGCCCATCAGCACGTTGCGAACGGCGCCGCCGGCGATGCGCGCCTCTTCACCGCCTTCGGTGAGCGCGCCGAGCAGGCGCTGCAGATGCTTGTCGAAGAGCCAGTCCGCCCTGCCCGCGATCGAAACACTCACGCATAGAGCCTTTCATACAGTGTGCGGATGATCCCGGCGGTGACACCCCAGATGCGCCGGTCGCCATAGGGCATGTCGTAGAAGAACCATTCGAGATCGTTCCAGATGCGGCTGTCGCGCTTGTGGTTGGCCGCGTTCATCAGGAAGCGCAGCGGCACTTCGAAGGCGGCGTCGACCTCATCCGCGTTCAGGGTCAGCTGGAAATGTGGCCGCACGATGCCTAGCACCGGCGCGATGCGGTAGCCGCTGCCGGCGACGTAATCGGGCATCCGGCCGATGATCTCGATGCGATCCTGGCCAAGGCCGATCTCCTCGAAGGTCTCGCGCAGCGCCGCCGCTTCCGGGCTTGCGTCGGTCGCATCGATCGTGCCGCCCGGGAAAGCCACTTGCCCGGAATGATTGCGGAGTTTTTCGGCCCGTTTGGTCAGCAGAACCGTCGCCTCGCCGTCATGGTCGACCACCGGGATCAGCACCGCGGCGTTGCGCAGCGGCTTGCCAGGGTTGAGGCGTGGATGGCCGGGATTGAAGCGGTGATCGCCATAGTCGCCGCCGGCATGCGCCTCCGGCTGCGCGGCAAAGCGCGCGCGAAAATCCGCCGACGAAAACGGCGCCGGCGATACCTGGTCCATCATGCGCTCAACCGCTTCAACTGATCGGCCGGCATGATCGGAAACACGGCGTTCTTGGAGCGCACTGAAAACATCGTCCTGCCGTCGATTTCGATCTCCTCGCCATGCCCGACCAGTTCGTACATGACCGGCCGCGCCACAAGCGCCTCCAGCCTGCCGCGCACCAGCAGATACGGCTTCAAACCGCCGGTCCCGTTCTCGTCGACGAAGCGCAGCGGCCGCTCCGGTCCGGCCTCGATCACGTCGCCGACATTGGTGCGGAAGGTGATGACCTGATCCTCGCCTTCGCCCGAAACATCCATCTCGACGGCGACGAAAGGCGCATCGGCGACGCGGATGCCGACTTTTTCCACCGGCGTCACCAGATAGGTCCTGCCGTCGGCGTCCTTGCGCAGCACAGAGGAGAAAAGCTGCACCAGCGGCATGCGGCCGATCGGCGTGCCCAGGTAGAACCAGGTGCCGTCGGCCTTGATTTCCATGTCGAGATCGCCACAAAAGTCGGGATTCCAGCGCTCGACCGGCGCCGCGCCCTTGCCTGCGCGGGCCGCGCGCGAGATCAGCGCCTCGAGGCCCCGAGCCTCGGTGGCCTGCGTAAGGCTTTGTTGGCGATGTTCGTGGTGTTCGCTCATCGTCACGAAATAGTCACTGTTGTTCCGCTTGTCAGCCTAAGTCTGTGATTTAAGTTCAACCATAGGCGCTCCGCGAGGCCGAATCGCGGCAGTCTATGGTATGGTGCGGGCCAGCATTTCCAAACCATGGCATTTCCAACCAAAGGGATCGATGCGGCATGAGCGTGATGGTCAAGGAAAGCCCGATCAGCGAAACGGACATGGTCGCCGAGGCCGAGAAGGCACTTGCCGACATCTCCAGGATCCGTGACGGGGTTGGCCGGGTGATCTTCGGCCAGGAGAACGTCGTCGAGCGTACGCTGGTGGCGCTGCTTGCCGGCGGCCATGCGCTTCTGGTCGGTGTGCCGGGCCTCGCCAAGACCAAGCTGGTGGAGACGCTGGGCGTCGTGCTGGGGCTCGATTCGCGCCGCATCCAGTTCACGCCCGACCTGATGCCGTCCGACATCCTCGGCTCCGAGGTCATGGAGCAGGACGAGACCGGCAAGCGCTCGTTCCGCTTCATTTCCGGGCCGATCTTCGCCCAGCTGCTGATGGCCGACGAGATCAACCGCGCCTCGCCGCGCACGCAGTCGGCGCTGCTGCAGGCGATGCAGGAATATCATGTCACCATTGCCGGCGCGCGCTACGACCTGCCTTCCCCCTTCCATGTGCTGGCGACGCAGAACCCGCTGGAGCAGGAAGGCACCTATCCGCTGCCCGAAGCCCAGCTCGACCGCTTCCTGATGCAGGTCGATATCCTCTACCCCGAAATCGAGGCCGAGCGCCGCATCCTGTTGGAAACCACCGGCGTCGAGGACGCGAAAGCCCAGAACGTGCTGCAGCCGGCGCGGCTGAAGGAGATCCAGACACTGATCCGCCGCATGCCGGTACCCGAAAGCGTCGTCGAGGCGATCCTTACCCTGGTGCGCTCGGCGCGTCCGGGCCAGGGCAATGCCGACACAGACAAGCATGTCGCCTGGGGCCCGGGCCCGCGCGCCAGCCAGGCGCTGATGCTGTGCACCAGGGCCCGCGCGCTCTACGACGGACGCCTGGCGCCCTCGGTCGACGATGTCAGGGCGCTGGCCGAGCCGGTGCTGCAGCATCGCATGGCGCTGACTTTCGCCGCCCGCGCGGAGGGCACCAGCGTGCGCGACGTGGTGGCGAAGCTTGTGAAAGGCATTTGATGGCGCGTATCGGCGAAGTCCAGGCCCCGGCAGCGACGCGCGATGCGCTCGCCCGAGGCCGGTTGCGGGCTTCGCTGGTTCCCGACCTGCTGGTCGAGGCGCGCCGTATCGTCAACACCGTGATCGCCGGCTGGCATGGCCGCCGCAAGCGCGGCATCGGCGAGAATTTCTGGCAGTTCCGGCCCTACGTCGAAGGCGACGCCTCGCGCATCGACTGGCGCCGCTCGGCCCGCGACGACCACACCTATGTGCGCGACCGTGAATGGGAAGCCGCCCACACCGTCTGGCTGTGGGCCGACCCCTCGCCGTCCATGCTCTACAAATCGACGGGAGCCGGCGTTTCCAAGCAATCGCGCGCCCTGGTGCTGACCTTGGCCATGGCCGAGCTTTTGTCACGCAGCGGCGAACGCATCGCCTGGCCTGATCTGACCGATCCATTCACCGCTCGCAACGGCGCCGAGCGCATCGCCGCCCAGCTCATGCATGCCGGCGAACTGCCGGCAAAACCCGATCTCTCCAACATCAGGCGCTTCTGCGACATCGTCATCGCCAGCGATTTCCTCGACCCCGTCGAGGAAACCATGGCCTGGCTCGACGTGCTCGCCCGCCATGGCGTGCGCGCCCATCTGATCGAGGTTGCCGACCCGGCCGAGGAAACCTTCCCCTATGCCGGCCGCACCGAGTTCACCGATCCCGAGACCGGCGACAAGCTGACCGCCGGCCGCGCCGAGATGCTGGCCGATGAATACCGCCTGCTCTACACCGCTCGCCGCCAGGAGCTGGCCGGCTGGTGCAAGCGGCTTGGCTGGAGCTTTACCGTCAACCATACCGACCGGCTCGCGTCCGACGCGCTGGTGCGCCTGCACATGGCGATGACCGCCGATGGCGGGCATGCCGGTATCATTGCCGGCGATCAGCCCAGGCTGATCGCCAAGGGCGATCAGCCTGGAAAGGCGGTCGCATGAGCTGGCTGCCGCTCTCCTTCGGTGCCCCCATGGTGCTGTGGGGCCTGCTGGCGCTACCGGTGATCTGGTGGCTGCTCAGGCTCACCCCGCCCAAGCCACAGACCGAGGTGTTCCCGCCGCTGAAGATCCTGGCCCGTGTGCTCAAGCGTGAGGAAACCCCACAGCGCAGCCCCTGGTGGCTGACGCTGCTCAGGCTTCTGATGGCTGCCCTCGTCGTCGCGGCATTGGCCGAACCGGTGTTCAACCCGCGCGAAAAGCTGCCGGCCGAGGGTGCCGCGCTTGCCCTGGTCATCGACAATGATTGGGCGAGTGCCGCCGACTGGAACAAGCGTGTCGCCACCGCCGAGCGGCTGATCAAGGACGCCGGCTCGAATGGCGTGCCTGTTATCATCGCCTTCACCGCCGAAAAGCCCAATGCGGAGATGGGCCCCTTCGATGCCGCCGCCGCGCTCGACCGGCTGCGCGCCGCCAAGCCGCGGCCGATCCCCACCGACCGGCCCGCCGTCTATGCCCGCGTCGCCGGCATGCTGGAAACCTTGCCAGGCGCCAGCGTCGCCGTGCTGGCCGATGGCCTGGCGGCAAAGGGCGACGAGGCCGCCTTCAACACGCTGTTGTCGAAAAATGCCGCCCGAATCGCCTGGGCGGTGGCCGACCGGCTGTCGCTGACTGGCCTGACATCAGCCGAAAACCAGGTTGATGGCTTTGGTTTGACCGCCATCCGCGCGCCCGGCGACCCCGCCCCGGCGCAGGTCACCGCCGGCGCATTCGACGACAAGGGCCGCCGCATCGCCGATGCGACCCTGACCTTCGCGCCGGGCGAAGCCACGGCCACCGGCACCATGGCGGTGCCGTTCGAATTGCGCAACGATTTCGCCTCGATCGCGCTCGATGGCGAACGGCATGCGGGTGCCGTGCGCGTGCTCGACGAAAGCTCCAAACGCCGCCGCGTCGGGCTGTTGTCGCAGGCCGAGGCCGACCAGGCGCAGCCGCTTCTGTCGCCGCTCTACTACATCAGGCGCGCGCTGCAGCCCTTCGCCGATCTGGTCGAGCCCTCCAGCGCCGATCTCGCTGACGCCATCCCGCAGATCCTCGACCAGAAGCCGGCGATGATCGTCATGGCCGATATCGGCACCATTCCCGCACAGGTCCGGCAAAGACTGGTCGACTGGATCGACAATGGCGGCACGCTCGTGCGTTTCGCCGGCTCGCGGCTAGCCGCTGCCGGCAATGACGACGATTTGCTGCCGGTCCGCCTGCGCACCGGCGAGCGTTCGCTCGGCGGCGCGCTGTCATGGACCTCGCCGCAGCCGGTCACCGAATTTCCCAAGGCCGGCCCGTTCGCCGACCTGGCGCCGCCGACCGAGGTCACGGTGACCAGGCAGGTGCTGGCCGAACCGACACCCGACATCGTCGAGCGCACCTGGGCGGCCCTCGCCGACGGCACGCCGCTGGTGACCGGGCTGAAGAAGGGCAAGGGCACGCTGGTGCTGTTCCATGTCACCCCCGAGGCGACGTGGTCGAACCTGCCGATCTCGGGCAGTTTCGTGGAGATGCTGCGCCGCATCGTGCAATTGTCGCGCAACCAGGGCGCGGCGATCGCCAATGCCGAAGCCGCCGCCACGTCGCTGGCGCCCTATCGGATGATCGCGGCCGACGGCTCGCTGGTGCCGCCGACACCGGATGCACGGCCGCTGGTGCCGGGCGCAGGACCACTGCCGGTCACCTTCGAGAACCCGCCTGGCCTCTACGGCTCGGAAACCGGCGTCTTCGCCCACAATCTGCTCGACGCCTCAAGCACCTTCGCCCCGCTGGCGCGCCCGCAAGTGACGGTCCCGGTCACCACCGTCCAGTACGCCTTCGATGAGTCGCGCAACCTGAAGGGCGCGCTGGTCGCGGCGGCTCTGTTGCTGATGCTGCTCGACACGCTGGCGGTGTTGTGGATGGGCGGCCTGTTTTCGCGCCGGCCGCGCCGGGCCGGGGCGGCCGCGACCACAGCCGCCGTGCTGATCGCGCTTGGCGTACTGTTCGGCCATGCCGATGTCGCGCGCGCCGACGACGCCAAGCCGGGCGACCAGGTTGCTATCGAGGCGATTTCGAAAACCCGCATCGCCTATGTGCTGACAGGCGTCCCGGGTGTCGATTCGATCAGCCGCGCCGGGCTCGAGGGTCTGACCCGCTTCCTGATCGAGAAGACCGCCTTGGAGCCGGGGGCGCCGGCCGGCGTCGATATCTCGAAGGACGAACTGTCGTTCTATCCCCTGATCTACTGGCCGATCGATCCGGCGGCACCGATGCCGAGCCAGGCCGCGATCGCCCGCATCGACGCCTATATGCAGCAGGGCGGCACCGTGCTGTTCGACACGCGCGACCAGTTCGCCAACGGTATCGGTGCCGATTCCACCAGCCCGGCGACCGAGCGGCTGCGCGACATCCTCGGCAACTTGAACGTGCCGCCACTGGAGCCGGTGCCGTCGGACCATGTGCTGACCAAATCCTTCTTCATCCTGCCCGAGTTTCCCGGCCGCTTCGCCGGCAGCCCGCTCTGGGTCGAGGCATCGCTCGATGCCAGCAATGCCGACAACCGGCCGGTGCGCACCGGCGACGGCGTATCGCCGATCATGATCACCGCCAATGATTTCGCCGGCGCCTGGGCGGTTGACGAGAATGGCGATCCGCTGCTGCCGACCGTACCGAACGATCCGATGCAGCGGGTCTACGCGCTGCGCGCCGGCGTCAACATCATGATGTACATGCTGACCGGCAACTACAAATCCGACCAGGTGCATGTTCCCATCCTGCTCGAACGGCTGGGGCAGTAGGATGACGTTCTTACTCCCCACGGCGGGTCAACTCTCTCCACAACGGGGAGGATGAGGCATGAACTGGTCGATCTCCTTCGAACCGCTTCTATCCTGGCCGCTTCTGGCCCTGGTGCTGGTACCGTTGGCGCTGCTGGCGCTCGTCGGCCTGTGGTTTCGCCAGCGCGGCGCGGTCCTGCGCCTGGTCGCCCTGCTGGCGCTCGCCGCCGCCCTCTTCAACCCCGTATTCCTCAACGAGGAGCGCGAGCCGCTGAAAAGCGTCGTCGCGCTGGTCGTCGACCGCAGCCAGAGCCAGGACATTGGCGACCGTACCAGGCAGACCGACGAGGCCGTGGCCGGGTTGCAGCAGCGTCTTGGCCGCTTCAAGCAGTTCGACGTCCGTGTCGTCGAGGCCGGCAAATCCGACGCCGCCGAGGAGCGCACGGAAACGCGGCTGTTCGGAGCGCTGGAAGGCGCCTTCCGCGACGTGCCGCCCTCGCGCATCGGCGGCGCCATCATGGTCACCGACGGCGAGGTGCATGACACGCCGTCGGGCACGCCCGAGTTCAACGCCCCGCTGCATGCCCTGATCACCGGCAACGACCATGAGAAGGACCGCCGTATACGTTTCGAGAACGCGCCGCGTTTCGGCCTCGTCGGCAAGCCGCTCGACATGAGCTATCGCGTCATCTCGACCGAAAACGAGACCGGACCGGTCGATGTGCGGGTCTCGGTCAATGGCGAGCAGGTTTCGGTCGAGCATGCCACGGTCGGCCAGGCCATGCCGCTGCAGGTGACCATCCCGGGTGCTGGCCGCAACATCATCGAACTTGCCATCGACCGTGAGCCGGGCGAACTGACCGACACCAACAACCGCGCCATCGCGCTGGTCGACGGCATCCGCGAGAACCTGCGCGTTCTGCTCGTTTCGGGCGAACCGCATGCGGGCGAGCGCACCTGGCGCAATCTGTTGAAATCCGACGCCTCGGTCGATCTCGTCCATTTCACAATCCTGCGGCCGCCGGAAAAGCAGGACGGCACGCCGATCAACGAATTGTCGCTGATTGCCTTCCCGACCCGCGAGCTGTTCGTCGAGAAGATCAAGGATTTCGACCTCATCATCTTCGACCGCTACCAGCACCGCGACGTGCTGCCGATCCTCTATTACGATTACATCTCCGAATATGTCGAAAAGGGCGGCGCGCTGCTGATCGCCGCCGGTCCCGAATATGCCGGCGAGGCTTCGATCGCACGCACGCCGCTGATGTCGGCGCTGCCGGCCATGCCGACCGGCGAGGTCGTCGACAAGGCCTTTTATCCCCGCCTCACCGAACTCGGTCAGCGTCACCCGGTGACGCGCGGCCTCGACGGTTCGGCCACCGAGCCGCCGCACTGGAGCCGCTGGTTCCGCACCATCGGCGTGCAGAACCCGCAGGGTGAAGTGGTGATGAAGGGCGCCGACAACCGGCCGCTGCTGCTGCTCGACCGCAAGGGCGAAGGCCGCGTCGGCATGCTTCTGTCCGACCAGGGCTGGCTGTGGGCGCGCGGCTTCGAGGGCGGCGGCCCGCATGTCCAGCTCTACCGGCGCATCGCCCACTGGCTGATGAAGGAGCCCGAGCTCGAGGAAGAGCGGCTGACCGCCGAGGGACGCGGCATGGTGCTGGAGATCCGCCGCCAGACCATGGCCGACGATCCCGGCCCGGCGCAGATCATCACCCCCTCCGGCAAGACGCTCGCCGTCAAGCTCGACAAGTCCGAGCCCGGCGTCTTCCTCGGCAGCGTCCAGACCAGCGAGATCGGCCTCTTCCAGGTCGCCAATGGCGATCTCACCGCGCTTGCCCATGTCGGACCGGTCAACGCTCCGGAATTCGCCGACGTCGTCTCCACGCAGGAGCGGCTGAAGGCGCCGGCGGAAGCCACCGGCGGCAGCGTGCGCCGGTTGGCGTCTGCCGCGGGCAGCGACGTGACGCTGCCTTCCATCGTGCCGGTGCGCTCGGCCGGCGAGGCGTCGGGCAGCGACTGGATCGGCCTGCGCACCACCGACGACAGTGTGCTCAAGGCCGTGTCGCGCGTGCCGCTGTTCGGCGGCTTCCTTGGCCTGGGCCTGTTGCTCCTGGCGATGGGTTCGATGTGGTACCGCGAGGGACGATAGAGCGGTGCGCTCCTACTTTCTCCCCGTGTAGTGACGCGGAGAGCGACGCTGTCGCGAGTGGTTTCGCCAATCGTCGAAACCAAGGCTATGACGAGCCCCTCCTCACTCCTCCGGTTCCGTCGTGAACAGCAGTGGGTAGCCCTTGGCCTTGCCGGCGTCGGTCGCCCGCGTCGCCTTGGTCTCGGCGACATCCCTGGTGAAGACCGCGACCACGCAGACGCCACGCTGGTGCGCGGTGATCATGACCCGGTGCGCCTGGTCCTCCGAGAGCTTGAACTCGCCCTTCAGCACCGTGACCACGAATTCGCGCGGCGTGAAATCGTCGTTGACGAGGATGACCTTGTAGAGCTTCGGCCGCTCTGTCTGCGGCTTGACCTTGGTGCGCGGTTTTGTGGTGATTTCAGGCATTCGAACCGACTGTTTTCGCGATCAGCTTAAGTCCGCATTTTGCCACGGGCGGCAGTGATCGTCCATTTACGGACCGTCGGCGGGCGGGCCCGGTCCTCCGGGATCATGTGGGGAATTGTCGGTCGCGGTTCAACGGCCCTGACGGCCGAAGACGCGGCGCGTTGGGTCGGCATCCGCCCGGCGTTCCAGCCATGCCGCGATCGGCCATCCGGCAACACAGATCAGCGTCACGCCGGCGAGCACGATCAAAAGCCATGCCTGCACCGGCGTGATGTAATCCCAGTTGCTGGAAATCGCCGGTGCGAACAGCGAAGGCTCGGTGCGCCCGCTTGCAGGGTCCGGCACGGGGCTGGCGGTGAGCAGAATCAGCACCCTGGCGACGCCGGTGGCAACCAGGCCGCCGATCACCATGGAGCGAAAAATGGACGAAAGCCGCTTCTTCATGCGGATTGTCCTACAGGGCCGGCATTGCAAACGGGTTAAGCACGATCGAGATGCGTGGCTGGAAGCCGCCGGCGTTCAGCTCATCGACCATGCCCTTGGCAGAAGGCCGCCCCAGCCGGTTTGCGGCTGGGGCGGCCTTGCTAGAACTAACCTCGAAGCTGATCAGGGCTTCTTGGGAGCAGCCTTCGCAGGGGCCGCCTTCGCGGGAGCCGCCATTGCGGGGGCCTTCTTGACCGGGCACTTGTGCTTCTTGGTCACCTTGCAAACGGCCTTCTTGGCGACCTTCTTCGGAGCAGCCTTGGCCGGAGCAGTGGTCGTCGCGGCGGCAGCCGGAGCGGTGGTCGTGGTGGCAGCGGCCGGGGCAGCGGTCGTGGTCGCGGCAGCGTTGCCGAGAACGGGCATCGAGAAGGCGAGAGCGACGGCGAGACCAAGGGCGGACAGGAGGGATTTTTTCATGGCTTCGTTTTCCTTTTTTGTGCGGGTCGTTTTGAGTGTCACTGGACCGGGTCGTTCGGTGTCACTCCAAGCAGCTTCAAAGCATTGGCGAGCATCCGGATGCCCTGCGCCTGTTTCTTGGCGGCGCAGTACCGGTTACCCTTTCTCTGAAGTGCCTTTGCCGCGGTGACCTGCGTTGCCGTGGCATGGGTTTCGAGGGCTTCATCAAATTGGTGGCTGAGATTGGCGCACCGTTCGCTCCGGGTCAGCGGCGCCTTTGCGTCGGATTGGTCGACAGCGGCAGTGAGCAGGCCAAGGCCCAGCAAAACTCCCAACAAACTGATCGACAATCTTGGCATCGGTTTATCCGTGAACCCGGAGACTAGCGTCGCAGCCGATGACCTGACCGCCACGGCACCGTTATGCCGGCCTACCTTTTCAGGAGTTTTTCCCGATTGTAGAATTTTGTTTCTGAATTGTGTCTGGCCAGGCCACGCCAAGCTGGCCGTTGCTTCACGTGGAGACGGCGGAATTCATTTTTCCTTGAAAAGCAAGGCACTGGCCAACATACGGCCCGAATTCTATCGTGTGGCTCACGAGCTAAAAATGGCGTGGCTCGCAAACCAGACAGGGCAGCTGTGAAATCCGAGACACACATACTGATCGTCGACGACGACAAGGGCATTCGCGACCTGCTTCAGGAGTTCTTCCAGAAGCGGGGTCTGCACACCTCGGTTGCCGCCGACGGCACCGAGATGGAAACCATCCTGCGCCGCACGCAGGTGGATCTGATCGTGCTTGACGTGATGCTGCCCGGCAGGAGTGGGCTGGAACTGTGCCGCGACATCCGCGCCCAGTATACGACGCCGATCATCATGCTGACCGCCGTCACCGAGACGACCGACCGCGTCGTCGGGCTCGAGATGGGCGCCGACGACTATGTGCCCAAACCCTTCGACCCGCGCGAATTGCTGGCCCGCATCCGCGCCGTGCTGAGGCGCAATGGCGCCGCCGAGCCCAAGCGCGCCACCACCAAGCAGATTTACCACTTCGCCGGCTGGACGATGGACTGCTCGCGGCGGCGGCTGACCGCGCCCGACGACGTCAGGGTCGAACTGACCATGGCTGAGTTCAACCTCTTGCAGACCTTCGTCAAGAGCGCCCAGCGCGTGCTGACCCGCGATCAGCTCATCGAACTGTCCGGCGGCGACAGCGACTATTCCTTCGACCGCAGCATCGACATCCTTGTCTCCAGGCTGCGGCGCAAGATGGAAGATGATCCCAAGACGCCCAAACTGATCCTCACCGTGCGCAGCGGCGGCTACCAGTTCCTGCCCGAGACGACATCCGAATGAGACGTTTCCTGCCGCAGACCTTGCCTGTCTGGGTGCTGCTGATCGTCATTGCCGGCCTGCTGATCAGTCAGGTCGCGACGCTTTATATCGTATCGCGCGACCGCGCCGCCGCCAACGACGTGGTCGACCTCTACCGCCTCAACGACCGCGCCTTCTCGCTCGTGCAGCTGATGCACGACGCCACGCCGGAGGAGCGCAAGGCGACGGCGACCGGGCTGTTCAACTCCACCTACGCGCTCACCGTCTCGGACACGCCCGCCGTCACCTCCTCGATCGCCGGCGACGACGAACTGGCCGAACTGGAAGACATTCTCGTCGGCCGATTGTCCAAGTTCGGTATCACCGACGCGCGCGTGCGGCGCGATCCGGCGACGCGCGAAGCCGACGATGCCGGCGGCGCGGCACCGGGACCCGAGATCGGCCAGGTGGAGCGGGATCTTCTGGTGCTGGCCGCCGATTTCGCCCAGAGCGACAAGCTGACGGCTTCGCTGCGCTTCGCCGACGGCCAATGGCTGAATTTCACCGAACCGATCACGCCCGTCGGCCCGATCCTGAGCGTCGATAGCCTGCCGCTCTATTCGCTGATCGCGGGGCTGGTGGTGATCATGTCGATCTGGTCGCTGCGCCGGCTGACCGCGCCCTATCGGATGATGGAAACCGCCGTAAACCGGATCGGCAACGACCTCAAGAGCCCGCCGATCGCCGAGAGCGGCAGCCGCGAGGTACGCGCCGCCGCCAAGGCGATCAATGCCATGCAGGCGAGGCTGCGCGAATATGTCGAGGATCGTGAGCACCTGGCGGCGGCCCTCGCGCACGACCTGCGCACGCCGATGACCAGGATGCGGCTGCGCCTGGAGCTGTTGCGCAGATCACCGGCGCGCCAGGCGCTCGCCCACGATCTCGCCGACATCGAAAGCATCGCGAGTTCCGTGATAGACTTCGCCAAATTCGAGGTCACGGAAGAGAAGGCCGAACGGATCGATTTCTGGTCGCTCGTCGAATCGGTCGCCGACAGCTACGAGACCGTGTCCTTCGACAATGACGACGTCCGTTCGCGAGGCCTGATCTGCATGGCGCGGCCGGTGGCTCTCAAGCGCTGCGTCACCAATCTGGTGCAGAACGCCGTCACCTACGGCAAGCAAGCGCATCTCAGCCTCAGCCGCTTGGACGGCACGATCACGCTCGCCATCCGTGACGAGGGACCGGGCATTCCCCAGGCCCAGATCGACGCCGTCTTCGGCTCCTTCGTGCGTCTCGAACAGTCCCGCAACCGCCAGACCGGCGGTCTCGGGCTGGGGCTGACCATTGCCCGCAACATCGCGCGCGCGGCGGGCGGCGAAGTGCGCCTGTCCAACCATCCAGACGGCGGCCTGCTGACCGAGTTGCGCCTGCCGATGGCGGCTTAGGACATAGCCGCCTGAAGCGCGTCGCGCCGAAGCGGATCAGGCGCCGCGCTTCAGTCTTCGTTTTTGTGCATGTCGTCTTCCCAAAACCGAGGTCACTTTTGGGCGACATGCATCAGCGCCGCAGCACCGCGCTCAGCACGTCGCGGATGCCGATCGCGCCGACGAAGCGCGACTGGTCGTCGAACAGCGCCACGGGTGCGGTCTGCGACCGGTGCATGGCCAGCATCACGGTCTTCAGCGAGGTGCCGGGATTGGCCCAGAACACTTGCGCCAACTCCTCCGGCTGGCCCTCGACATCGGCGCAGGACACCCATACGGCCGGCTTGCCGTCGCGCTCGGCCGCCGCCACCAGCCCGTGCTCGTCGATCTTGAAGCGCGTCGTCTTGCGCCGGTCGAGCCACACCCAGCCGTCCTTGCCCTGTTCGAGATCGCGGCGGTCGCGCATCACGTTCCAGGCGGTCAGCACCGAGAGCGGGTTCACATTGGCGATGAAGTCGCGGACATAATCGTTGGCGGGGCGCAGCACGATGTCTTCCGGCGCGCCGGTCTGGACGATACGGCCGCCCTCCATGATAGTGATGTGGCTGCCGATCTTCAGTGCCTCCTCGAGATCGTGGCTGACGAAGATGATGGTCTTCTTCAATTCCGCCTGCAGCTGCAGAAGTTCGTCCTGCAGCTTGGTGCGGATCAGCGGGTCGAGGGCCGAGAACGGCTCGTCCATCAACAGGATAGGCGCCTCGGTGGCGAAGGCACGCGCCAGGCCGACGCGCTGCTGCATGCCGCCCGACAGCTCATGGGCGTATTTGTTCGACCATTGGTCGAGATTGACCAGCTTGAGCTGGCGATGCACCCGCTCCTTGCGCTCGGCGTCCGGCACGCCGGCGAGTTCGAGGCCGAGACCGACATTTTCTTCCACCGTGCGCCATGGCAGCAGGCCGAACTGCTGGAACACCATCGCCACCTGCTTCTGGCGCAGCCGCCGCAAGGTCGGCTCGTCACAGGTGACGACATCGACCGTGCGGTCACCGTCCTTGACCAACACTTGGCCGCGCGACACCACGTTCAGCCGGTTGACCGCGCGAAGCAGCGTCGACTTGCCCGAACCGGACAGGCCCATCAGCACCGAGATTTCGCCTTCATGCACGGTCAGGCTGGCGCCGGCGCAGCCGAGCACATTGCCGGTCTTCTCGAGGATTTCGGCCCGGGTGGCGCCCTTGTCGATCATCGCCAGCGAGCCGGCCTGGTCGGCGCCGAAGACGATATCGACATTCCTGAAATCGACGGCGACGGTCATTTCTTGCCTCCAACGCCAATGCGGGTCATCCGGTCGAGCACGATGGCGAGCACGACGATAGCGAGACCGGCCTCAAGGCCCAGATCGATGCGGCGCGAACCGAGCGCCCGGTTGATTTCCGTGCCGAGCCCGCCGGCGCCGATCAGGGCCGCGAACACCACCATCGACAGCGACAGCATGATCGACTGCGTCAGACCCGCCATGATGGTCGGCAGCGCCGAGGGCAGCTCGACCTTCCACAACAGCTGGCTCTTGGTGGCGCCGAAGGCCTCGCCGGCCTCGATGATCGACTTCGGTACCGAGACGACGCCGAGATGGGTGAGCCGGACCGCGGTCGGGATGACGAAGATGATGGTGACGATCAGGCCGGGCGCATTGCCAAGACCGAACAGCGTCAGCACCGGGATCAGGTAGACGAAGGTCGGCAGCGTCTGCATCAGGTCGAGCACCGGCAGCATGATGCGATAGACCTTCGGCTTGTGCGCGGCCCAGATGCCGAGCGGCACGCCGATCGCCATCGCCGCCGCCGCCGCCGCGACAACCAGCACCAGCGTCTGCACCGTCTGTTTCCAAAGGTTCTGGTTGATGATGAAGATCAGCCCGATGAAAACGCCGATGGCGAGCGGCCGCGAACGCTGCAGCAGCCAGGCGATGACGGCAATCACCAAAGCGAGCAGCACCGGCGGCACCATCAGCAGGATGTTGACCAGCCCGTCGAGCAGAAAATTGAGGCCATTCGAGAACGCCCTGAAGACGGTGTCGAAATTGTCGGTAAGGAAACCGAAGAACGCCTTTCCCCAGGCGCCGATCGGGATCTTGTGATCGACCATGAACTTGGAAATCGGATCCATCTCACCCCTCCTTTGCCAGAGCTCTGCCTTCGGCCCCGTACTGTCGCGACGTCATCTTGTCACAGGATACGAAAAAGGGCAGCCTTTTCCACAAAGACTGCCCTCTGTTTCGGTCACGCCGAAATCAAAGTCGGCTCAGCTTCCGAGCGCGGTCTTGACCGCCGCCGCAGCGTCGCCGCCGTCGAAGGTGGTCACGCCGGCGATCCACGGCTTGACCGCATCCGGGTTTTTCTTCAACCAGTCGGTTGCCACCTTGTTGGCATCGCTGCCCTTCAGGATGGCGTCCATCATCTGGCCTTCCATATCCAGATTGAACTTCAGGTTGGCGATGAACTTGCCGACATTCGGGCACTCGGTCATGTAGCCCTTGCGCACATTGGTCGAGACGGTGGCCGCGCCGAAACCGCTGTCGCCCATGCCGTCGAGATAGGTGATCTTCATGGCGCCCATCACCGGATGCGGCGTCCAGCCGAGGAAGGCGATCCACTCATTGCTCTTCATCGACTGCTCGGCCTGCGTCAGCATGCCGGCCTCCGAGGATTCGACCAGCTCGAACCCGTCGAGATTGTCCTTCGGGTTCTTGATCATGTCGAGGATGATGCGATTGCCGTCATTGCCGGCCTCGATGCCGTAGATCTTGCCGTTGAACTTGTCCTTGAACTTGCCGAGGTCGGTCAGCGACTTGACGCCGGCATCCGCGACATAGGTCGGCACGACGATGCCGTAACCGGCGCCGGCCAGGTTCTGGCTGACGGTCTCGACCGAACCGTCGGCCGTATAATCCTTGATGTCATTGGTCATCGACGGCATCCAGTTGCCGAGGAAGACGTCGAGGTCCTTGTTCTTCAGCGACGCATAGGTCACCGGAACCGAGAGCTGGATCACCTGCGGCTCGTAGCCGAGCGCGGTGAGCAGCACCGAGGCCAGCCCAGTGGTGGCCTGGATGTCGGTCCAGCCGACATCGGAGAGGCGAACCGCCTTGCAGCTTGCCGGATCGCCGGCGAAGGCGGCGCTCGTGGACAGGAAAGCCGCCAGGCCCAGGCCGGCGACGAAGGAATTCATGCGCGACATCTGTATTCTCCCATTTCGATTCTTTGGCGAAGCGAAGTTACGGTTTTTGTGCCCGCCTTGTTTCGTCAGCCAAACACCATTCTGGAGTGGTTTCAAGCGCTAAGACAATCACGATCAACGGCGCTGGCTGGCCCATCAGCGACACAGCTGACGCTTTCCGCGCCGAGCCCACGCGCAATCTGCCTCGCCAACGGCGGCTTTTTCGGGGGAATGCGGCGCCGGCCCCTCCCGAGGCGTGGCAAGTCGGCTTAAAAGAGCGGCATGGCCAAGCTTTACTTCCACTACGCGACGATGAATGCCGGCAAGACGACCATGCTGTTGCAGGCGTCGTACAATTACCGCGAGCGCGGCATGACGACGATGCTGTTCGTCGCCGGCCACTACCGCAAGGGTGACACCGGCCTGATCTCGTCGCGCATCGGGCTGGAAACGGAAGCCGAAATGTTCCGCGACGGCGACGACCTGTTCGCCCGCGTCGCCGAGCATCACCAGCACACGGCGGTGCATTGCGTCTTTGTCGACGAGGCGCAGTTCCTGGAGGAGGAGCAGGTCTGGCAGCTTGCCCGCATCGCCGACCGGCTCAACATCCCGGTCATGTGCTATGGCCTGCGCACCGATTTCCAGGGAAAGCTGTTTCCCGGCTCGCGGGCGCTGCTGGCGATCGCCGACGATCTGCGCGAAGTGCGCACCATCTGCCGCTGCGGCCGCAAGGCGACAATGGTCGTGCGCCTCGGTCCCGACGGCAAGGTGGCCAGGCAGGGCGAACAGGTGGCGATCGGCAAGGACGTCTATGTCTCGCTCTGCCGCCGGCATTGGGAAGAGGAAATGGGCCGCGCGGCACCTGACGACTTCATCGGCTTTATCAGCCGCTGAATGGGGCTCGCTGGGGCGTCGGCGTGGGTAGCTGGCTGCCACCTCTTGTCGGCCGCGCCGTTCTATGGTGCCTTTGTCAAGGTCAGCGCCCTATTTTCCCACCCTCAGCCACAGCCTCCCGGGGTCAGCCATGCTTCGAGCCGTCTTGTCCGCCAGCCTTCTTTTGCTTGCCACCTCCGTTACCGCCCGGGCCGGGGGCGATCCTGTGCTGGGCAAACATGTTTTCAACCGATGCATGGCCTGCCATGAGGCGGCGTCCGACCGCGACAAGGTCGGCCCGCATCTGATGGGCGTCGTCGGCCGCAAGGCGGGAACCGCCGAAAGCTTCCTCGACCGTTATTCGGACGCCATGAAGAGCGCGGGTGCTGCCGGTCTCGTCTGGGACGAGGCAAATCTTGCCGAATACCTCAGATCGCCCAAGCTGAAGGTGCCCGGCAACAGGATGGCCTTTGGCGGCCTCAGCAATGACGACGACATCGCCAACGTCGTCGCCTATCTGAAGGCCGACCCCAAACCCTGAGCAGACGCCGTTCGTCGTCGGACGGGCCGACTTGTGCCGCCGGTGGGGCTGCAAATGGCCAGTTGTTGTCGAGTTTAGGAGCCATTCGCTTCCGCGTGGATTGATTGCTTTGCCGGCATCAAAGTTCAAAATCAGCTGAACAAGGCTTGGCCTGCCAGTTGATCACGTCATGACCACGGCTCCACTGGCTTTCAAGGGTTCGGCCGGATATTTGTTTTCGCGCCACCCACTGTCTTCACGTCTTTCAATCCCCTGATACCCCACATATATTCGCCGCTGTTCGCAACCAGCGAGCGGAAGCCGAAGCGGGAGGCCCCTATGGCGACATTGCAGAATTTCGATGCCGAAATTGCCAAGACCAAGCAGGTCGTCCAGGACATGCGCACCAAGATCGAGCAATCCGGCACCGTGCTCGACACGCTCGCAACCGCCGACAAGAAGATCGGCGACGCCAATTTCGACATCGAGAACGCCCGCATTGAGGATGTACTGAAGCAGCAGAAGGTGATGGAAGGCAACATCGCCGACCTGATCATCGGGCTGGAGGACGCCACCAACGTCTTCGGCGCCGAGTTCGAGAGCATGAAGAACTATACCGGCTGGGAAAACTTCGTCGGCGTTTTTTCGGCGCAGCGCAAGCAGCGCATGCGCACCGATCGCGTCCGCAACATGTCGCTCGCCGGCAACCTGCAGGAGCTGCTGGCCAAGTCCGATACCATCGTCGGCATATTGAAGGCGCAGAAGGAAATTCTCGACCAGCGCTACAAGACCTCCGAGGCCAGCCTGTCGCAGGTGATCGAGCGCCGCAAGATCACCATGACCAACCTCGAAACCGTGCAGAAGCGCATCGAGGAGCTCAATCCGATGCTGCTCGACATCGAAAACAGGATCGCCGCCTCGACCAGCCAGAAAGACCGCACGCAGCTCGAGGGCGAGCGTTCCAAGCTCGCCACCGAATACAATGAAAAGCAGGCGAAGGAGCAGGAGCTGCTGGCCGAAAGCCAGACGCTGGAGCGCTATACTTCGATGTTCCAGACCTTCGTCGATTCGCTCAACAACCAGATCGCCGCGCAGTCGACGCTGATCAACAAGCTGACCATCGATACCGAACAGCGCATCGTGCTCTACAAGGCGCTCGAGGACTCGCTGAAGACCGCCGCCCAGCAGGACGTCGCCCACAAGATCAACACGCTGGGCAGCCAGGTCGACAACACGGCCGAGGAAACCATGGCCGGCATCGGCGCCGCCTCGCAGAAGCACATCGGCGATCTCTTGGAGATGCACGAGAAGAACATGGTCGCCAGCGCCGACATCCAGCGCCGCAAGAAGCTGGCCGACGATGCCTTTGCCCGCCGCTTCGACGAGGTGCTGAAGAAGCACAATTCGGCCAACTACGTGCAGTCATAATTGCCGCGCACACCGGTGCGACAATCCCAGGACTGACAGCATGACCCCCGAAAACGACGCCGCGGCGCGGTATTTCTCGGCAATCACGGCCGCGCTCAGCGGCCTTGAAGTGTTCATGCGCGACGACCGCTCGCCGCTTTACCGACACGGCATCGTCGCCAAGATCGTTGCCGAGTACATCGCTCGGCTCGACAAGTCCTTTTCCTGCTGGCGCAACCGGCTGGGCTTCATGGACACGTTCCGCATTTCGCGCGCCGAGAGCGGCTACCCGGTGTTCCAGAACCTGCTTGAACTGGAAAACGACCGCCTGCAGGCCGAAGCCCGGCTCGCCAACATCCCCCAGGCCGGCGAGCTGCGCGAGGAGATGGCCGACTTCATCCTGCGCCACAAGGAGTTTCCCGAGGCGCTGCAGAAATCGATGGCCGAGCGGCTCTATCTCGAAGACGTCAAGAGCGAGCAGACCTTCGGTCCGTTCACGCTGGCGCAGACGGCCAAGGTGTCGGTCAATCCGAAGACGGCGCGGCCTTATTACCTCGTCCACTGGGCAAGCTTCGACGGCAGCGCCAACCTGCCTCTGGTCTATATGGTGACGGTGGAGGATTCGTCGGAAAGCATGGTCCGCCAGCTTGTCGACCGGAGCGGCAAGCTCAACGACAAGGTCGACATTCCGCTGCCCGTCGAGGGCCTGCTCAACCCCGAGCTTGCCCACCGCTTCGACGATTTCACCGAGAAGAATTCAGCCTATACGCTGTCGCCGGCGACCATCGCGGTCAATCTCGACAAGGATTTCGAGCCATTGCACCCCAAGCAGCTGAGGCGGGTGGTGCTTGGCCCCTTCTACTCGGCAGGCATCACCGACAACAATTCGACGGTGACGGAAGTGCTGACCAAGGTGCGCAAGCCCGAAAATGCCTGGCTTTTGACCTGGACCATCCAGGAAGTCTATTCCAAGGGCGAGAAGCCCGGCCGCAAGGGCCTGTTCTCCAGCGAGAAGACGACGCAGGAATTCTTCATCAACACCGACGACCTGGAAGCCGCCCGCCAGGGCGTGTCGAGCTACGAAAACCACGCGCTGATCCCGCACGAAGCCTACCAGGCGCTTTACGCCGCCGGCGAAGCACAGAAGATCTTTGGCGGCTACAAGGTTCACATCCTGTCGAATGGGCAGGTCATCTCAGACGTCTGACCGTCACACCACGGAGCACCCTTCATGGACACCGGCCTGACCACCATCCCGGAAGCGGCTATCGAAAAACACCGCGCCACCGCGCAGAGCTTCATCACCCGCATCGTCGTGCTGGAGGATCCATCGCGCGAATCCGGTACGGCATTGGCCGGCACCAACCGCCGCTTCGTCTCCACCGTCTCGGTCGGTTCGGTGCGCCGCACCCGCGAGGTCGAGCTGTCGAAGACGGTCGGCGCCGTTCATCCCGACGACCAGTTGCTGACCATCCCGCAGCACACGCTGCTCTTTCGCGCCCGGCGCGGCACGGCGATCGCGCTGGCGGTATCGGACGTCTTCGCCGAAGGCTCCGATCTCGAAAGCCTGCAGGCCAGGAACACCCGCGCGCCGCTCGAAGGCGACGAGGCGTCCACCTTCAAGAAACTGCTGTCGGCTTCGGCCTATATTTCGGCCTTCAGCCTCGCCTCGTATCTGTTCCAGCTCATCGACGGCGACGGCGAGGCGCCGAACGATATCCCCGAGCCGGACTTCCTGTTCGACACGCCCCAGGATGCGGTTAAATCGATCCTGGCCGGCCTCGACAAGGCGATAGCGGGCTCGACGGACGAGGGCGACCTGACGACCAGGGCGCGCGCCTTCGCCCGCGTCGCCATCGACGGGCTTTTGGCGCGCAAAAGCCGCTTCGACGGCATCGGCCCGTTCGAGAACGCCCATATCCGCATCGACGCCGACGACTTCACCCTCGACGGCTTCGACGTGGCGCCGGGCAAGCGCTCCAAGCCGCTGGTGATGACCTTCAAGAAACCGGAAGAGGTCGTCGGCAACCACATCGCCAAATACCAGTCCGTCAAGCTCGCCAAGATGCTGATGGCCTATGATTTCGAGCGTGAACTGAACCCGTTCGTCGAGCTCGGCGGCTTCCTGTTCACCTTCATCGGCGACGGCGCGCCCGGCACCGGCAAGACGACGCTGATCCAGATGATCGCCGGCCTTGTCAACGGCTATTGCCAGGTCGCCGGCTATCCCTTTGCCTATGAAAATTTCGGCGTCGACCAGATTTCGTCCTACCAAGGCAAGTCTGGCCAGAACTGCCGCCAGTTCATCAACAATGTGTTGAACCCGCGCGTCATCGGCTTCGGCACCATCGACGACATCGACCAGGTGGCCGCCCGCCGTTCCGACGACCGCGCATCGGCCGGCCAGCAGGAGATCACCGGCGTGCTGATGGACGCCTTCGCCGGTGCTGCCACCGTGGTGCGTGGCAATTGCTCGTTCGGCATGTTTTCCAACTATCCCGAAAATGTCGACGATGCGCTGCGCCAGCGCGCCGGCGCCCGCTGGCTGGTCGACGGGCCGCAGACCCGAGACGACTATATCGACATTTTCGTGCTGCTCGCCGGCAAGAACCACGAAATCCCCCTGGGCAAGCACGAACTCTACGCCGCGCAGGAGATCCAGCGCGCCGTGACCGAAGCCTATGAAGAGCATGAAAAGCCGCGGGAGGACGGACTGGTGCGGGTCTACGAGCGCTACATGAAGGAAAATGGCGCGCCCAGGACCATGGCCGACATCGGCACCTACCTGCACCTGATCAAGGACGCCGAGCCGCGCTTCACCGGTCGCGCCATCAAGAACGTCACCGACGCCATCAAGATGCGTGCCATGGACATCGAGCTTCCCGACGACTGGTTCGAAAAGCCGGAAGCCTTCATGCACAAGAGCTACGACGCCAAGAAAGCGATGATCGAGGAATTGCGCGGGCCGTTCTCGATGGACATGGTCATGCAGGAGATCAACCGCTACGCCGATTCCGAGTTCCGCTATTCCGACAAGTCCGACGATGCCGCGGTGGAGAAGCTGCTGCGCGACGCAAGGCTGCGCGAACGCGCGGCGCGTGAGATGGAGGAGATGAAGAAGAAGGGTCTGTGGAATGCGTGAGGCGAGCTCTTCTTCCTTCTCCCCGTTCACGGGGAGAAGGTGCCCGAAGGGCGGATGAGGGGCAGCGCCATGCGTGGTGGAAACGAGCCCAAGGTGGCAAGAGCCCGCGAGCTTCGGAAAATCGAGAACGATGCCGAGGAAAAGCTCTGGCATGAACTGCGTGGGCGACGATTGAATGGCCACAAATTCATTCGCCAACTGCCCATCGGGCCCTATTTCGCCGACTTTGCCTGTCGTGAGGCTAATCTGGTCGTGGAGGTCGATGGCAGCCAGCATGCAGGTGGATCCCGGGATCGCTACAGGGACGAAACGATGAACGCTAATGGTTGGTCGGTATTGAGGATTTGGCACGCTGATGTTTTGAGCGGCCGAAAGAGCGTATTGGAGACCATCGTTGCGGCCGTGGATGGTCGGCTGAACAAGAAGATGATTGGCATCGACGCGAAGTTTCTGCCTTCAATCTTGGAGACGAGATGATGAGCGTTTGCGCCGCCCCTCATCCGCCCTTCGGGCACCTTCTCCCCGTGAACGGGGAGAAGGCAAGATGAGCAAAAAACCCGATCTCCTGCGCGACAACGAACTCATCTACGGCCGGCTGCTCACGGTCGACGAGCCGCATCTCATCCAGCGCTACAACAAGGCGCTGGCGGCTTTCGGTCTCAAGCCGACAAAGCTGAAGAGTTTCCAGATCGACCGCACCGGCTTTTCGCCCGAAGTGGCCGAGGAGTGTGGCGACTACGATTATCTGGATCCCAACGAGGTCAACCGCCGCTTCATCATCCTGACGCCGTCGCAGATCGACCTGCCGGTGGTGCACACGGCCTTCTCGAACACCTCGCAGCTGATGTTCGAATTCATGTCCAGGAACCAGCGCGCCATAGACGCGCTGACCATCAAGGACGTGATCTACGGCGAGATGGAGGATTCCGTTCCCAAGGTCAACGACATCGAGGACCTGCTGTCGATCAGCCAGGTCGAGTTCAAGGTGCTGTCGGCCGAGGACGTGCTGGGCAAGGCGGCCGAGCTCGGCAAGCTCGTCGACCGGCTGAAGCAGGAGCCCGACGCCTGGCGCGACAATGCCATGCTGACCCGCATGGTGGAACTCGCCAAGGTCTGCGGCGACGTCAGGGAGAACGCGCTGGTGCCCGACCAGGTGATCTTCCGCCACAACGCCTACTGGACCAGCCATTTCGGCGGCCTCTACGTCTTCGTCGATCCCGACATGACGACGGTGATCAGCGATCCGGCGGCTCCAGGTTTCCGCCGCTCGCGGCCCTGGCAGGTGAGCTATCTCTCCATCAAGGACGCCGACAAGGTGTTCAAATTCCTGGCCGCCACCGGCCGCATCGAACTGCCGCGCGCCTCCTGGATCGAAACCTCGGGCTATCTCGAGCACCGCGCCGAAATGGTGGTGCGCGCGCTGATCCGCGACGCCGAGCCGAACCGCAATTTGACCGATGTCGACAAGGTCTGGCTGCAGACCTGGATCCAGAGCCATGCCGACCTGATCACCAGGGACGGCAATTTTCCCTTCCTCAACGCCGCCAAGCGCGAGATCGCCCAGCTCGGCCACCTCAAGATCGAGGACGTCTTCCCGCAACAGCGCTTCCTGGTGGTCCGCGCCAAGCCTGATCATCCCGACGCCTGGCTGACCAACCGGCTGATCTCGGATTTCGTGCCGTCTGACTTCGTCTCGCGCTACATCTTCAACAAGGACGGCTTCTACAAGGACTATGACGGCTTCAGCGACGCTTGGCGATCGCATGTTGTGGACGTTCTGAAAACCACATATTTGAAGGAAAAGGTGGCGTTTCGCACACGCCTCTACGGCCTGACCGACTAGAACGATATGAACCGGCATTCCGTTCTAACTTGTTGTTTTGGTGCATGATGTTATCCAAAAAGCCTGCAACTTTTTGGCATCGTGCTGAGGGGGTGATACAGCCATGCTCGACCCGATCGTGAACTTCTTCGTCAAGCTGTTCCAGTGGATCGGCCGCGGCATCGGCCTTCTGATCGGCGTGATCCTGTGGCCCTTCTTGTGGGCCGGCCGCTGGTACACGCAGCGCGGCTGGATCCTGAAGGCCGTCGTCGGCCTAGCCTTGCTGGTGCTGATCGGCCTTTACGCCAACTTCTTCTACGCCACCCAGTGGTGGAACAGGTTCAACCCGAACTACCCGGACACCTATACGTTCGAGAAGCGCAACGTTTCCGCCGGTGAACAGGTGGCCGCCGGCGCCGGCACCGACACGGCCAAGACTTGCGGCAACTCCGGCATCGCCCAGGTGGCGGCGGACCTGACTGACTTCAACGTCAACCAGAATGCCTGGATCTCGTCGATGATCCTCTACAAGCTCGGCCTGTTCGGCATCGACTGGGACAACACCCCGTGGATGGACAACAAGGCCTCTTTCCAGCGCGGCATCAACCAGGCGGTGCGACGCACGGCGACCGAGCTTGCCGACAATCTCGGCCGCGTGCGCACCACCTCGCAGATCGATGCCGACCTGCAGGACGCGCGTGGCAATCTGCAGTTCGACGAGTATACCTGGTATTTCGGCGTGAGCCCGTTTGGACCGAAGACACCGACGCCGAGCTACTATCGCGACGCCGTGCGCAAGCTGCGTTCGTTCAATGCCCGGCTCGCCACCTGCCAGGCCACTTTCGATGCCCGCGCCGACAATCTGAAGCAGTATATCGATCGCATCGCCAGTGACATCGGCTCGACCTCCGCCATCCTCAAGGAGCGTGCCGAGAACCACAACAATGGCTGGTTCGACACCCGCGCCGACGACCGCTACTGGTTCGCCTATGGCCAGCTCTATGCCTATTACGGCCTGATGAAGGGCGCCCAGGCCGACTTCGAGGACGTCATCAAGGAAAAGCACCTGCAGAGCCTGTGGGATACGATGGACGCGCAGTTCGTGTCGGCCCTGCGCATCCAGCCCTTCATCATCGCCAATGGCCGCGAGGACGGCTGGCTGCTGCCCACCCATCTGACGACGATGGGCTTCTACGTGCTTCGGGTGCGCTCGAACATGGTTGAAATCAGCAACGTGCTGACGCAGTAGCGCTGTCCCACGGCAACACTCGCGATGGCGGATTTGCGTCGTCGCGTCTGTCGCATTCCGTGCATTGTGCGGCTGTTTTGAGACGGCGGAAGCGCCCCTGCTCTGGCTTCTATACGGCGCGGCAAGCGGAGCCATAAAGAACCGGGAATAGGTCGGCCCGCCGCAGAGGAATTTTCTCTATAGGAAACATAGTTGCATGAAAGTTGACGCCGCCGCAGCGACAGGGTTAGATGCCCCGCGCGTCCGGCTCCAGCCTTCTTGCGAGTAAGATCAACCCCGTCCCCTCCACCGTCCAATCCAGAGGAACGCCGTCATGGCCGAAGTGAAGTCCGACATCGAGATCGCGCGTGGCGCCAGGAAAAAGCAGATCCAGGAGATCGGCCAGAAGATCGGCATCCCGACCGAACATCTGCTGCCCTACGGCCACGACAAGGCCAAGATTTCGGCCGAGTTCATCAAGTCGGTGAAGGGCAACAAGGACGGCAAGCTGATCCTGGTCACCGCCATCAACCCGACCCCGGCCGGCGAGGGCAAGACCACCACCACCGTCGGCCTCGGTGATGGCCTCAACCGCGTCGGCAAGAAGGCGATCGTCTGCATCCGCGAAGCCTCGCTCGGCCCGAATTTCGGCGTCAAGGGCGGTGCCGCCGGCGGCGGTTACGCGCAGGTCGTGCCGATGGAGGACATGAACCTCCACTTCACCGGCGACTTCCACGCCATCACCACGGCGCACAACCTTTTGTCGGCCCTGATCGACAATCACATCTACTGGGGCAATGAACTCGGCATCGACACCCGCCGCGTGGTGTGGCGCCGCGTCATGGACATGAACGACCGGGCGCTGCGCGAGATCATCTGCTCGCTCGGCGGCGTCGCCAACGGCTTTCCGCGCGAAGCCGGCTTCGACATCACCGTCGCCTCGGAAGTGATGGCGATCCTCTGCCTCGCCACCGACCTGAAGGACCTGGAAAAGCGCCTCGGCGACATCATCGTCGCCTATCGCCGCGACAAGTCGGCGGTCTATGCCCGCGACCTCAAGGCCGATGGCGCCATGGCCGTCCTGCTCAAGGATGCCATGCAGCCCAATCTGGTGCAGACGCTGGAGAACAACCCGGCCTTCGTGCATGGCGGCCCGTTCGCCAACATCGCGCATGGCTGCAACTCGGTCGTCGCCACCACGACGGCGCTCAAGCTTGCCGACTACGTCGTCACCGAAGCCGGTTTTGGTGCTGATCTAGGTGCCGAAAAGTTCTTCGACATCAAGTGCCGCAAGGCCGGACTGAAGCCGGCAGCCACCGTCATCGTCGCCACCGTGCGCGCCATGAAGATGAATGGCGGCGTCAAGAAGGAAGACCTTGGCAAGGAGAATGTCGAAGCCGTCAGGAAGGGCTGCCCGAACCTTGGACGCCACATCGAGAACATCAGGCAGTTCGGCGTCCCGGCGGTCGTTGCCATCAACCACTTCTATTCCGACACCGACGCCGAGATCCAGGCGCTCAAGGACTACGTCGCCTCGATGGGCGAGGAAGCGATCCTGTGCAAGCACTGGGCCAACGGCTCCGCCGGCATCGAGGAGCTTGCCAACAAGGTGGTGGCGCTCGCCGAATCCGGCGCGTCGCAGTTCGCGCCACTCTATCCCGACTCCATGCCGCTGTTCGAGAAAATAAACACCATCGTTCAGCGCATCTATCGCGGCTCGGAAGCCATCGCCGACAAATCGGTGCGCGACCAGTTGAAGGCCTGGGAGGATGCTGGTTACGGCAACCTTCCGGTCTGCATGGCCAAGACACAGTACTCGTTCTCGACCGACCCGAACCTGCGCGGCGCGCCGACCGGCCACACCGTGCCGGTGCGCGAGGTCAGGCTGTCCGCCGGCGCCGGCTTCGTCGTCATCATCTGCGGCGAGGTCATGACCATGCCTGGCCTGCCGAGCAAGCCGTCGTCGGAAAAGATCTTCCTCAACGAGGCCGGCCAGATCGAAGGCCTGTTCTGATCTTTCATCTCGACAAGAACAAGAAGGGCGCCGCATCGCCGCGGCGCCCTTCTCGTTTGCGGATCGTCCTACGCGGCGCTGCGCGACAGCGCCCGCTGGTTGGACGCATGGATCGTGTCGCGTTCCGGCAGCGCGCCGGTCTCCAGGCAGTCGATCCATTCGGCAGTCTTGAGCACCGCGGCGAAGCGCGACTGAAGGATGATGCTCACCACGCGATGGATCTCCTCGGCCGAGGCGTAGCCGGCGCTGTTGGCGTAAGGCACCGAACCGGTCGCGTCGGACAGGAACTCGACCGCGAAGCCCATATGCACGGCATGGATGATGGTCGACAGGTCGCAATTATGCGTCATGTAGCCGACGACCGCGATCGTATCGATGGCGTTGGCGCGCAACCAGTCCTCGAGGTCGGTACCGGTGAAGGCGCTTGGCAAGTTCTTCTCGACATAATGGTCGCGGCCGCGCCTGGCGATCTCGGGATGCAGTTCGCCGCCATGGCTGCCCCGGGCGAAGATCGGCGACGTCTCGGGCGCCATCTGCTTGACGACCACGACCTTGATGCCTGCTGCCGATGCGGCATCCATGGCACGCGTCACGTTGACGACGCTGTCGCGGAACGGCGGATACTGGATCGCCAGGTTGCCGCCGTCATAGTCATTCTGGACGTCGACGACGATCAGCGCGCGGCGCGGCGCGGTGTTGGCTGGGGCAGACATGATATTTCCTTTCAGGCTTGAATGCGATGGATCGAAGATAGCCTGCTGACCGAGGCGCCAACAGTGGCCCGATTGACATCATACGAAAGAATTGGGACAATCCTCCTTCACACTGGAAACGCCCCATGACCGCTCCCATCATCGCCGTCCTCGCCTTCGACGGCATCAGTCCGTTCCATCTCTCCGTGCCGTGCCTGGTGTTCGGCGCCGACCGCACCAGGCTCGGCCTGCCGCGCTTCGACTTCCGCGTCTGCGGCGTGGAGGAAGGGCTGATCCAGACCGACGCCGGATTGAGCATCCTGGTCCCGCACGGGCTTGCCGCGCTCGAAGACGCCGATATCGTCATCATCCCGAGCTGGAAGGATCTCGGAGCGCCTGTGGCAAAACCGCTCGAGGAAGCGCTCGGCCGCGCCCACCGGCGCGGCGCGCTGATCGTGGGCCTCTGCCTCGGCACCTTTGCCCTCGCCGCCGCCGGCCTGCTTTCGGGACGGAAGGCGACCACGCATTGGGCCTATACGGATCAGTTGCAGGCTCTCCATCCCGACATTTCGGTCGATGCGGACGTGCTTTACGTCGATGACGGCGACATCGTCACCTCCGCCGGCGTCGCCGCCGGGCTTGACTGCTGCCTGCACATCGTACGCGCACGCTATGGCGCCGAGGCGGCACTGCGGCTCGCCCGGCACATCGTGCTTTCGCCGCACCGACAGGGCGGACAGGCGCAGTTCATCGAACGCCCGATAGCGCCGAGCCCAGCCGCCGACCGCTTTACCCAGGCTCTCGACATGGTGCGCGCGACATCAGGCGAACCGCACAGTCTCGACAGCGTCGCCGACGCCGCCGGTCTCACCCGCCGCACCTTTACCCGCCGTTTCCACAAGACGACAGGTACCAGCTTCGGCGACTGGCTGGCCGACCAGCGCATCGCGCTGGCGCAGAGGCTGCTGGAGACGACGGACAAGCCAATGGACATGGTCGCCTTCGAGGCCGGCTTCGGCAGCGCAACTTCCTTGCGCCAACATTTCGCCGCGCGGCTAAGGACATCACCCGCGCAATATCGGCGCGAGTTTTCCAGACGGGTCGATCAGGACGGACGGGTGGCGCTGGCCCTGTCATCGTGATCGAACGGCAAGGGCGTCGGGTCGCTGCGGTGCCCTTGCATTTCCGCTCTCCGCGGTCAGCCAACGTCTTGCGGCGAGGCCGCGCGTTTACGGCCGGTGATCATGGCGCGAACCAGATTTTCATGATGACGCAGACTGGCGAGCAGCACGCCGCCGACATGAAGTCCAATCAGCACCAGTACACCATTGCCCAGGATCTTGTGCGTATCCTCGACCCAGGCCACGCCCCACCAGGCATCGGTGGTCTGCATCCAGCCGGTGAGCGCAATTCCTGCCACGCAAGCCAGAAGCGCCAGCACCATGGCACCGCCGGCGGGGTTGTGGCCGAGATAGCGTTTTTCATCGCCATGCGCCACGTCGGCGAGATAAGAACTCACCACGCGCGGTCCACGCACAAACTGACGGAAGCGCGTGTATCCCGACCCCGCCAGACCGGCGATCAAACGCGAGGCAATCAGAACCCCGGCACTGTAGCCGGCCAGTTCATGCACCTTCATGATTTCGCCTGAAGAAAGCCACGCCACCGCGACGCAAAGGACCAGCGACCAGTGAAAGAGGCGGACGTAGGGGCTCCAGACCTCGACCGAGGCCTCTCGTGTCGACTCGGCCGAGGTTTCTCGTGTCGAAACAGTGGCGTTCATGGCCGTCAACCGTCATCGGAATCGGCACCGACCGACTCCAGCGTCTTGGGATTGAAGACGGCTTCCAGCTTCTTGCCATTGGCGTCAAGCGCCTTGGCTTCATAGCAGCCGTGTTCCGTCTTGATGCTGCGAACCTTCCAGCCTTCGCTTTCGAGCTTCTTCTGCAAGGCTTCGCGCGGCTGCCACTGGCCGGTCGGCACATCGCATTTGTCGGCGGCGAAGGCCGGTCTGGCAAAAGCCATAACCAGCGCGGTCAGGATCAAGGTCTTCATCTTATTTTCTCCATCGGCCGATTCCGATGTCGAGGACCTTGGCCGCGAAACCTGACAGCAGCCTGAACACGCATCGCATCGTGCAAAAGCCTCAGTTGGCTTTCATTCAGCTTCCTGTCAGCCTCGTGCCGCATGAAGGCGCGTGTTGCAGCGACACGGAGGCGAAGTGCGCGTTCTGTTGATCGAAGATGATCCGGTGCTGGGCGAAGCGGTGCGCGATCATATCGCTGCCGACGGCCACGCCGTGGACTGGAGCACGACGCTTGGCGGTGCCTGCGATCACCTCCGTGTAGTTTCCTATGTGCTCCTCCTGCTTGACCTGCATCTGCCCGACGGCAAGGGTCTCGAATTCCTTAAAACGCTGCGTCGTGAAGGCACCGATACGCCGGTCATCATCCTGACCGCGCGCGACCAGCTCTCAGACCGCATAGCGGGGCTGAATTCCGGGGCGGACGACTATCTGGTCAAGCCCTTCGATCTCAGCGAGTTGTCTGCACGCCTTGCCGCGGTCGCGCGCCGCTATGCCGGAAACCCCAACCCTTTGATCCGGCTCGGAGCCGTCGAAATCGACCAGGCCGCGCGCCGCGTTACCATCGACGGCACGGAGGCCATGCTGACATCGCGCGAATGGGCGGTGCTGGAGCAGTTCCTGCGCCGGCCCGGCATGACAGTCGGCAAGAACCAGATCGAGGAGGCGCTCTATGCCTTCGGCGCGGAGATCGAAAGCAACACTGTCGAAGTCTATGTCAGCCGCTTGCGCAAGAAGATCGGGCGCCAGGTCCTTACAACCGTGAGGGGGTTGGGCTACCGCCTTGCACTCCCATGAAGGTCTTCAGCAGCCTTGCCGGTCGCCTCGTGTCGTCGCTGATCCTCGTCACGGTCGCTGTTGGCCTGGTCGCCGCTGGCACCGGAAGCATCACGCTGCACCGCGAAATCAATGAAGCCATGGACAATTCGATGCAGGAGGCAGCCCGCAGACTGCTGCCGCTGGTCATCGACGATATGTTCGGGCGTGAGGCATCGCAATCGCCGCGCAGGCTGGGGGAGGCTGTTTCGGACGACGAAGGCGGCCGCCTCATCTTCCAGGTGCGGGACGCCGGCGGCCGCGTTCTCATGCATTCCCATGACGCTCCCGCGGAGCCGCTCACGGCTGAGCTCGCACAGGGCTTCTCGGAGGCAGCCGGATGGCGCATCTACACCGAGCCCGCGGTCAGCGGCACAATACTCATCCAGGTCGCCGAGCTCGATTCACGGCGCAATGAGGAAACGCTCGAAGCCGCCACCGGCTTCCTCATACCGATGGTCATTCTCATCCCGTTGAGCGCACTTGTCGCGTGGCTGACCCTGACGCGTTTCCTGAGGCCGATCGCGACACTGCGCGGCGAAATCAGCGCCCGCCACGGCGACAACCTTGCTCCGATCCGCACCGAGGACCTGCCCTCCGAACTTGCCGCCATCGCCAAGTCGGTCAACAGCCTGATGCGGCGCCTGCATATGGCGCTCGATGCTGAAAAGGAGTTCACGGCGAACGCCGCGCATGAATTGCGCACACCAATCGCTGGGGCGTTGGCACAAACGGAGCGCCTGATCGCGGAAACATCCGACGAGGCGGCAAGAAAACGCCCGCGCCAGATCAAGGCGGCTCTGTCCGACCTCGCCGGCCTGTCCGAAAAGCTGATGCAGCTGGCGCGCGCCGACGCCGGAGTAGCGATCGCCGGCAAGCCAGCCGATCTCGCTGCGGTCGCCGCATTGGTGGTCGCCGACTTCGAGCAGCACGGCCAGAACAGGGGTCGGCTTCGTCTTGAAGCGTCCGACCAAGGCAAGGCGTTGGCCGCGATCGATACGGATGCATTGGCCATTATCCTGCGCAACCTCATCGAGAACGCCTTGCGGCATGGGGCCGAGGGCGGCGAGGTTGTCGTTCGCATCACTGACGATGCCCGGCTCAGCGTGATCAACCAAGGTCCGGTGGCGTCAGCTCCCGGCGGTCTGGTCAAACGGTTCGAACGCGGTGGGACGCGTGCCGAAGGATCAGGCCTGGGACTGGCGATCGTCACCAAAATCCTGCAGCAGATCGATGCGACGCTTGTCCTGACCTCACCGGCATCCGGCCGACGGGACGGTTTTGAAGCGACGATCAGGTTCCCGCCGCGTAGTGTTAGCCCCGCCTGACCACCCGCGCCGGGTTGCCGACCACGGTCGTGTGCGCCGCCACGTCGCGCGTCACCACCGCCCCGGCGCCCTCGCCGATGCTGACGCCGCCAAGGATGACCGCGCTGCCGCCGATCCAGGCATTGTCACCGATCGTGACCGGCTTGGCGATCTCCAGCCCCGCCTGCCGCCCTGCCGCCTCCTTGTGGTGCTCGGCGCAATAGATCTGCACGCTGGGGCCAAGCAGCGTTCCCTTGCCGAGGCGCACCGGCGCGGTGTCAAGAATGGTGCAGCCGGCATTGAGGAAGGTGCCGGCGCCGAGAAAGATGTTGAAGCCGTAGGCGCAATGGAACGGCGCCTCGATGCGGGCACCCTCGCCCACGCCGCCCAGCAGTGTCCGCAGGGCCGGCCCGAGGTTCCCGCGTCGGCGAGGCGGCAGCGTATTGTGCTCGAACACCGCATCCGCGGCCACGCCGCGCAACGCGCCAAGATCGTCATCCAGGCACGTATACCATTCACCATCAGCCATTTTCGCGCGTTCGCTCTGAACCATGGCAGTGCCTCCGTTTTTTTTACATCACTGCGGACACGCCAAGGCGATGACTGACGTGAAATCCATAACCAGGATGCGCGGCCTTGTTGATTGGCGGCCGTTCGCGATCTGCTCCAGCAATGAAAATAGTTCAAGACCGATGTCGATTTCCGGGAAGCTCATTCGTCCTCGGTAGGAAGCCGAAGAAATTCGCCCAGGCAAGGAACAAATGCGATGACAATCACCATCACGGCGTTTGAACGATCGCCCGATGGCGGCAAGGGACTGGCCCGCGATACGCGTGTTCGCTGGGCGCTGGAAGAAGTGGGGCAGCCTTACGCGGTTCGTTTTGTTTCCTTCGCGGGCATGAAGGCGCCTGACCATCTGGCCATCCATCCTTTCGGCCAGATCCCCACCTATGAGGACGGTTCTCTCTCGCTGTTCGAGACCGGCTCGATCGTCTTTCATCTTGCCGAGCAGCATGCGGGCCTGCTGCCGAAGGAGCGCAACGCCCGCGCGCGAGCGATCACGTGGATGTTTGCCGCGCTGAACACCATAGAGCCGTCGATCCTCGAACTGACCACGGCAAGAATTTTCGAAGCCGACAAGCCCTGGAGCGAGGCGCGCTTGCCGCTGGTAAAGGACCGTGTTCGCGCCCGGCTGGACTGTCTCTCGGCTCATTTGGGCGTCGCGGACTGGCTCGATGATGCGTTCAGCGCCGGCGATCTACTGATGGTGTCAGTGCTGCTGCGACTGAGGATGTCAGGCATTCTGGATGAATACCAAAACCTGGCCGCCTATGTGGCGCGCGGGGAAGCTCGGCCCGCTTATATCAGGGCTTTCGCCGCGCAATTTGCGATCAACGCTCGATCAGCCAACTGACTCGCCTCGGTCCGCCGTGGCTGTGCGCTTGTGAGTCTGCGGCCTAGCCAAATATCCGGCCTATGGTAGCTTGCCGTTTCAAGGCTGTACCGGCCCGGGATCGAGGGGGATCGACCATGCTCTACATTCTTGCACTCCTGATCGGCGTCATTGCCGGCCTGCGCGCCATGACGGCACCTGCCGCCGTTGCCTGTGGCGCCTATCTCGGCTGGCTGCCGGTTGCCGGCACCTGGGCGAGCTTCATGGGCCATTGGGCGGCTGTCGGCATCTTCACCGTCCTGGCCATAGTCGAACTGGTCACCGACCAGCTGCCGTCGACGCCAAGCCGCAAGGTCCCGCAGCAGTTCGGCGCCCGCATCCTGCTCGGCGCGTTCAGCGGGGCGGTGATCGGCGCGACCAGCGGCGCCACTATCGTGTGCCTGATCGCCGGAGCGATCGGCGCGGTCATCGGCACGCTGGGTGGTGCCGAAGCGCGCGGCCGGCTGGCGGCCGTTTTCGGCAAGGATCCGCCCGCGGCCTTCATCGAGGATGCGGTGGCGATCATCGGCGGCCTGCTGATCGTGGCGGCGGTGGCATGACGGCCCAGACCTTGAACGCAAGGACCTTCGACGCCATCATCATCGGCGCTGGCCAGGCGGGGTCGCCCCTGGCGGGCCGCCTGACGGCAGCCGGTATGAGCGTGGCGCTGATCGAGCGCAAGCTGGTCGGCGGCACCTGTGTCAACACCGGCTGCATGCCGACCAAGACCATGGTCGCCAGCGCCTATGCCGCCCATCTGGCGCGGCGCGCTGCCGACTATGGCGTGACGTTCCCCGGCTCCGTCGGGGTCGATTATAGTAGGATCAAGGCGCGCAAGGACAAGGTAACCAACGACGCCCGTGGCAATCTGGAGACCTGGATCGCCGGAATGGAGCGCTGCACGCTCTATCGCGGCCATGCACGCTTCGAATCCGCCAACACGGTGCGCGTCGGTGACGACCTGTTGACCGCCGACAAGATCTTTCTCAACACCGGCGGCCGCGCCTCGGTGCCGGACCTGCCCGGCATCCACGACATCGACTATCTGACCAACTCGTCGATGATGGATCTCGACGTTTTGCCGCGCCACCTGATCGTCGTCGGCGGCAGCTACATCTCGCTCGAATTCGCGCAGATGTTCCGCCGCTTCGGTTCGGAAGTCACCGTCATCGAAAAGAGCCCGCGCCTCACCGGCCGCGAGGACGAGGACGTCTCGGCCGCCATCCTGTCGATCCTCGAAAATGAAGGGATCGCGGTCCATGTCGGCGCCGACGACATCGGCTTCGCCAAGCAGGGCGGGGACATTGCCGTGAGTTTCTCCACGGGCCAGCCGCCCGCGGTCGGCTCGCATGTGCTGCTGGCGCTGGGCCGAACGCTCAATACCGACGATCTCGGCCTCGACAAGGCGGGCGTCGAGGTCGACGGACGCGGCGCGGTTGTCGTCGACGACCAGCTGCGCACCAGCGTGCCAGGCATCTGGGCGATGGGCGACTGCAACGGCAAGGGCGCCTTCACCCACACCTCCTACAACGACTATGAGATCGTCGCCGCCAATCTGCTCGACAAGGATCCGCGCAGGATCAGCGACCGCATCGAGGCGTACGCGCTCTACATCGATCCGCCGCTCGGCCGTTGCGGCATGACCGAGACGGCGGTGAGGAAATCCGGACGTCGCGCCCTGGTCGGCCGGCGGCCGATGACCCGTGTCGGCCGCGCCGTCGAAAAGGGCGAGACGCAGGGTTTCATGAAGATCCTCGTGGACGCCGACACCAGGGAGATCCTCGGCTGCTCCGTGCTCGGTCCGGGCGGTGACGAGGCGGTGCATTGCGTGCTGGACCTGATGTACGCCAAGGCGCCGGTCGACACACTGGCGCGAGCCGTGCACATCCATCCCACCGTCTCGGAGCTGCTGCCCACCATCGCCCAGGAGCTGAAGCCGCTGGCGTGAGACTGTCAGCCGCTGCCCCTTCTGTCGTCGCCTGTGTCTTGCCGAAGGCTCCGCGATTTCACGGTCGTCATCACGCAATTATTGTTGGGGCACCGGCAGGCTTCAAGATAACGTGTCCGGCTGCAGAACTGGGACGAAGCGACATCGTTTCAGCCCTTGAAGGATCGGCCTGCGTCGGGCCGGTAGAAGAGGAGACGTCCGCTCCACGCTTTCTGCATTGCTGCATTGCGGCAATGTCTGTTGCGCCCGGCAGGGATCCTCGCGCAGTCTGAAATTGAACCGATTCAGTCTGGACCTCCCATGCCTTTGCCGATCCTTGCGCTTGCCATTGCGTCCTTCTGCATCGGCACCACCGAATTCGTCATCATGGGCCTGCTGCCCGAGGTCGCTGCCGATCTCGGCGTGACGATCCCCGCCGCCGGCCTGCTGGTTACCGGCTACGCGCTGGGGGTCGTCTTCGGCGCGCCTGTCGTGGCCATGGCTACCGCGCATTTGCCGCGCAAGCCCGTGCTGGTGGGACTTGCAGCCCTGTTCGTCGTCGGCAACCTCTTCTGCGCCATCGCGCCCAATTACTGGCTGCTGATGGCTGCGCGCGTCTTCACCGCTTTCGGCCATGGCGCCTTCTTCGGCATCGGCTCGGTCGTCGCGGCAAGCCTTGTGCCGCGCAACAAGCGCGCCAGCGCCATCGCGCTGATGTTCGCGGGCCTGACGCTCGCCAACATCCTCGGGGTTCCCGCAGGCACCGCACTCGGCGAAGCCTTCGGCTGGCGGGCCACCTTTCTGGCCGTGGTCGGCATCGGCCTGATCTCGGTCGCGGCCATCGCCTGGCTGGTGCCGTCCGACGTCACGGAACCGAGCGGCGGCGGTCTGCGCGCCGAAGTCCGTGTGCTCGGCAAGCTGCAAGTGTGGCTGGCGATGCTGATCGCGGCGCTGACCTCGGCCAGCCTGTTCGCCGTCTTCACATACATAAAGCCATACCTCACCGACGTGTCGGGCCTGTCGACCGCGGCTGTCACCTGGGTGCTGTTGCTGTTCGGCGCCGGCATGACCATCGGCAACATCATCGGCGGCAGGCTTGCCGACTGGAAACTGATGCCGACAGTGATCGCCACCTTGCTGCTGATGGCCCTGCTGTTCGTCGGCTTCATGCAGTTCGGCGCGATCGCCAGCGTTGCCATCGGCATCGTCTTCCTCTGGGGCCTGCTCATCTTCGTCGTCGTGCCACCTCTGCAGATCCGGGTCGTCGAGGCGGCTTCCGAAGGACCGAACCTTGCAGCCACGCTCAATCAAGGCGCCTTCAATGTCGGCAATGCCGGCGGCGCATGGATCGGCGGCGTGGCGCTGTCATCAGGCGTTTCCTATGCCGGTTTGCCACTGGTCGGCGCGGTGCTAGCCCTGCTGGCGGTCGCCGCTGCGGTGCTGTCGGCGGCGCTGGACAGGCGCGCGCCTGTCACGCTTCACGCTGCCGCGGAATAGGCCCTTGCGCCCATAGCGCGGCGGGCTGGACCAATCGACATCGGTACCTTCCAATGGGCATGTCTTCTCGCTTTCATGGAGAACGTCATGCAGAAATCGATCGAACGCATCGCCGGCGACAGCGACGGCGTTTCCTACGAATTCCCGGTGCTCCGCTTGGCCGGCGCCGACAAGACAGCACCTTCGGCCTACCTGCAGGCAGCGCTCCATGCCGGCGAATTGCCTGGCGTCGTCGCCGTCGATGCATTGATGCCGATGCTGAACAAGGCCGAGGCCGAGGGTCGCATCAAGGGCAACGTCACCATCGTGCCCTGGGCCAACCCGATCGGCCGCGCGCAATACCATTTCGGCGAGCACCAGGGTCGCTTTCATCTGGGCACCCGCACCAACTTCAACCGCGGCTTTCCGCTGCTGGCCGCGCCCGACGCCAGGCTCTTGCCGGACGCCACCTTTGGCGGCGCCGACCAGCGGCTGAAGTCGCGCCTGGTGCAGCTTTCGCTCGGCCATGACATCGTTCTCGACCTGCACTGCGACGATGAGGGTCTTGCCTATCTCTACGTCCACACCAGCCTGTGGCCCGGGATGGCCGATTGCGCCGCCGCCATGGGCGTCGATGCCGTGGTGCTGTGGAGCGAGGACACCGACGGCACCTTCGAGGGCGCTTCGATCATGCCCTACCAGAACGCATCGGCCGATGTGGCGAAGTTCGACAGGCGCGTCGCCACCACTGTCGAATATCGCGGCATTCTCGATGTCGACGGCGCGCTGGCCAAGTCCGACGCCGAAGGCCTCTACCGGCTGCTGGTGGCGCGCGGCGTGATATCCGACACCGCCCTGCCCGCGCCCGGCCCCTTCAAGGGCGTCGCGGCACCTCTGGAAAATATCGACATGATGCCGGCGCCCCGTGGCGGTGCGGTCCTCTACGACGTCAAGCCCGGCGACCGCGTCACCAGGGGCGCGCGGCTCGCTACCATCGTTCACGCGCCAGGCGAAGCCGATGGCCGCACGGAAGTGTTCGCGCCGCAGGACGGCATCATCCTGACCCGCCGCTCGCGCCGCATCATCCGCTCCGGCGAAGACCTGTTGAAACTGGTTGGCGACAGGAAGAGCGCCGATGCAAGGTCGGGCACGCTGGAGGATTGAGCCTGCGTCGAATCCAGTTGCGCGGCCGCCCAATCGCCGCTAAGGGAATCGCCATGAACATGCGTTCGATCAAGACCATTTGGTGGTGGGCCTGCTGACAGCGGCCTGTTCGAACGCGTGCGCGTGAAAATAGAGGGTGGCCGCAACGGAATGTCCGGGCGGCCATTTGTTTTTTAAAGCCATTCCCGGGTCCGTTGCCCAAGTAGCTGATGGAGACGGCAATGACGTTGAAGGTTCTGGAAAACGGCGCTGAAAGCTTCGCGACGGCGGGTGGCATCACCATCACCCGCGAGCGCCACGACCGCCCCTATGAAGGCGCGATCGACACTTATGTCGAGGGGCTGAACTCGCGCCGGGGCGCGGTATTTTCCTCGAACTACGAATATCCCGGCCGCTACACGCGCTGGGATACGGCCATCATCGATCCGCCGCTGGTCATCTCGGCACGCGGCCGCGCCATGCGTATCGAGGCGCTGAACGGCCGTGGCGAGGCGCTGTTGCCGGTCATCGGCAGGACACTGGGCGGCCTCGCCGAGGTCACGATCGCCGAGACCTCGAAAAAGCTGATCCGCCTCGATGTCGCCAAACCCGGCCGTGTCTTCACCGAGGAGGAACGCAGCCGCGTTCCCTCGGTCTTCACTGTGCTGCGCGCCATCACCGCGCTGTTCAAGACGGCGGAAGACGCCAATCTTGGTCTCTACGGCGCCTTCGGCTACGACCTTGCCTTCCAGTTCGACCCGGTCGACCACACGCTCGTGCGCAAGCAAAGCCAGCGCGACCTGGTGTTGTTCCTGCCCGACGAGATCCTGGTCGTCGACCACTACTCGGCCAAGGCCTGGACCGACCGTTACGACTATGCGGGCGAAGGTTTTTCGACCGAAGGCCTGCCACGCGACCAAATCGCCGAGCCGTTCAGGACCGCCGACCGCATCCCGCCACGCGGCGACCATGAGCCCGGCGAATACGCCAATCTGGTGCGCCGCGCGATGGACTCGTTCAAGCGTGGCGACCTGTTCGAGGTCGTCCCCGGTCAGATGTTCTACGAGCGCTGCGAGACCCAGCCCTCCGAGATTTCGCGCAAGCTGAAGTCCATCAACCCGTCGCCCTATTCCTTCTTCATCAACCTGGGCGAGAACGAATATCTGATCGGTGCGTCGCCGGAGATGTTCGTGCGCGTCAACGGCCGCCGCGTCGAGACCTGTCCGATCTCCGGCACCATCAAACGCGGCGACGACGCCATTTCCGATAGCGAGCAGATCCTGAAGCTGCTCAATTCGAAGAAGGACGAATCCGAGCTCACAATGTGCTCGGACGTCGATCGCAACGACAAGTCCAGGGTCTGCGAGCCGGGTTCTGTACGCGTCATCGGCCGCCGCCAGATCGAGATGTATTCGCGCCTGATCCACACGGTCGACCACATCGAGGGCCGCTTGCGTGAAGGCATGGACGCTTTCGACGCGTTTCTCTCGCACGCCTGGGCGGTCACCGTCACCGGCGCACCGAAACTGTGGGCCATGCGCTTCATCGAGCAGAACGAGAAAAGCCCGCGCGCCTGGTATGGCGGCGCGATCGGCATGGTCAACTTCAACGGCGACATGAATACCGGCCTTACCTTGCGCACCATCCGCATCAAGGACGGCATCGCCGAGGTTCGTGCCGGCGCTACATTGCTCTTCGACAGCATTCCAGAGGAAGAAGAAGCTGAAACCGAACTGAAGGCATCCGCCATGCTCTCCGCGATCCGCGACGCCAAGACGGGCAATTCGACCAGCACCGAGCGCACCACGGCGCGCGTCGGCGACGGCGTCAACATCCTTTTGGTCGACCACGAGGATTCCTTCGTCCATACGCTGGCCAACTACTTCCGCCAGACCGGCGCCAATGTCTCGACCGTGCGCTCGCCGGTGCCGGAGGAAATCTTCGACCGGCTGAAGCCCGACCTCGTCGTGCTGTCACCCGGACCCGGCACGCCGAAGGACTTCGACTGCGCCGCGACCATCAAAAAGGCGCGCGCGCGCGACCTGCCCATCTTCGGGGTGTGCCTCGGCCTGCAGGCACTGGCGGAAGCCTATGGCGGAGAACTCAGGCAGTTGCACATTCCCATGCACGGCAAGCCGTCGCGTATCCGCGTCTCGAAGCCGGGCATCATCTTCTCCGGCCTGCCCAAGGAAGTCACCGTCGGCCGCTACCACTCGATCTTCGCCGATCCGGTACGCCTGCCCGACGATTTCATGGTTACGGCCGAGACGGAAGACGGCGTCATCATGGCCTTCGAGCACCGCAAGGAGCCGATCGCCGCGGTCCAGTTCCACCCGGAATCGATCATGACGCTCGGCCACAATGCCGGCATGCGCATCATCGAGAACATCGTCGCGCATTTGCCGCGAAAGGCCAAGGAAAAGGCAGCCTGACGCCAATGGCCGAAGCCGAGAACACGATGGCGATCGCAGCCAGGGCGGCCGCGAAGCGCAAGGTCGCCAACCTTGCCTTCTGGTCGATCGTGGTCGCTTTTGTCGTGCTCGCGCTGAAAGCCGCCGCCTGGTACGTGACCGGCTCCGTCGCGCTCTATTCGGACGCGCTGGAATCGATCGTCAATGTCATCGCGTCGATTGCCGCTTTCTGGGCGATCCAGGTCAGCCACAAGCCGGCCGACCAGGACCACCCCTTCGGCCATCACAAGGCCGAGTATTTCTCCGCCGTGCTGGAAGGCGTGCTGATCGTGCTCGCCGCGCTTTTGATTCTGAACGAAGTCTGGCGCTCCTGGCAGGCCCCGGCGCCGCTCGAACAGCCTTGGAAAGGCCTTGCCGTCAACGGCGTCGCCACCGTCATCAACGCCTTCTGGGCCTGGATGCTGATCCGCACGGGCCGGGCGGAGAAATCGCCGGCGCTGGTCGCTGACGGCAATCACATCATGACCGATGTGGTGACGTCGGTCGGCGTCTTCGGCGGCCTCGTCGGAGCGATCCTGACCGGCTGGCAGATCCTCGACCCGGCATTGGCCGTTATCGTCGCGCTCAACATCCTGTGGCAGGGCTGGCATGTCATCGGCTCGTCGATGAACGGCCTGATGGACCGGGCCGTCGACACGGCGGAGCACATGCGCATTCGCGACATCATCTCGGCCAATTGCAAGGGCGCCATGGAGGTGCACGACCTCAAGACCCGCATCGCCGGCCGCGCCACCTTCATCGAGTTCCATCTGGTCGTCGACGCCGACATGTCGGTCGGCGCCAGCCATGTCATCTGCGATCGCATCGAAGACGCGCTGAAGGCCGAACTCCCCTCGGTGCGGGTGACCATCCATGTCGAGCCCGACGACGAAGCCAAGCTGCCCAAGGGCACGACCGCGGTGCCGTTCGCCTGAGGCGGGTCACTGTCGCTGAGCTTGGAAGAGCAATTCCAAGAAAGCGTGAGCGGCTTTCCGTCCGGAATTGCGTAAAAACAAAGAGCTAACCGGAGTTTCTCGACTTCGTCATCCTTGGGCGAAGCAGGAGCGCAGCTCCGTAGCGGCGACCCAAGGATGACGAAACGCTGGTTACGGCGCGCAGGCGGATTGTGGCATTGGCTCCAGCCGATAGACCTTGTCGTCGGACATCGTCTTGCCGTCGGCCGCCTTCGAGCACAGGTCGACGACCGCCAGGCTGCTGTTGGGGTTGGCAAGCGTGATGGCGCCGTTGGCACCACGCTTGAGGAAGATTTCCTTTTGCGCGATGTCGCAGGAGAAATTGCTCGTCTTCGAACTCGCGGCACAACGCCATTGATCGGCCTCGCCCTGGCATGAATAAGTCTGCGTGACCTTGGCTCCCTTCTGCCGCGTCGTGACCGAGACCACGATGTCGGCGCCGTCGGGCCAGCTCGCGGCGTCGCCTCCCGAGGCGAAGGACGCCAGTTCGACCGGTCCTCGAAACACCCGGATCGACTGCGTCAGTTGCTCGGGATGCGAACTCATATGCGCAGCGTCATAGTCGCGCCCGTAGCAGAAGGCCTGGTCGGGTTTGAGCCGCTCGCGAAGCGGCGGCCCGAGCGCCGGGTCGATCGGATCGATGCGGGCGAATTCAGCCTTGCAGGTCGCCGCCGGCATCGGATCGAGGCGGAAATTGTCGTCTTCCTTGCCAAGCGCCTGCCTGTCGTATTCAGCCGCGCCGAGTTCTTCTTCCGAACCGGCGTCGAGGTAGATATCGGACGACAGGTCCGACAGGATCAGCCGACCCTTGCCGTCGACCTTCAGCGACGCCAGCGTACGGTCGCAGTCCATGCCGCAACGGATCGGGCCCGATTTGCCATCCTCGGACTCGTGATTGCACCAGCCTCCGGCCCATTCCGGCGCCTTGGCGCCACGCACCGTGGTGGTGAGGAACCCATTGTAGGAAGTATCGGAATTCGCGTTCGGTTCCTCATTCGGACGGCTGACCGGATCACGGCCGTAGTAGAAGAAAATCCGCGTCACCTTCTGCTTCGGACGCGCCTTGAGGTGCGCCGCGTCATAGACCCGGCCGAAACAGGCGTCCGCCCCGTTGGGGCTGAGTTCGGTGAGTTTGAGCGCATTGTCGGCAAAAGCAGAACCCACAAGTCCGCCAAGCAGTGCGGCGCCAAATCCGGCGCTGGCAAACGTCTTCCATTCCCTGAACGCCATGTGCCCCTCTCCGCATCGACAGGACGTAACGTCAATTTATGCTAGTATTGCGGCCGCGGCCACGCAAATCGCGCTGAGCCGGCAAGCCAGGGAGGCACGCCATGCGCCGACGTGACATGTTCCACGCGGCTCTCGCCGGAGCCGGGACGCTTCTAGGCCTGCGGGCGGTGCAGGCGGCAACCACCGAGCCTGCCAGGCTGAAGGTCGCCTATCACCTCAGCGACCTCGACAAGGTCAATTTCGTGCTCGGCAACATCAAGAACCACTATGAGGGCACGGGCGGCAACGTCGATATCGCGCTGGTCGTGCATGGTCCGGCGCTTGCCGGCTTCAAGTCGAAGGGCATATCGGCGGCGGTTTCGGGGCGCTTTACCGGTCTTGTCCAGCAAGGGCTCGACCCGCATGCCTGCGGCAACACCATGCACGGCATGGATATTACGCTCGCCGATTTGCTCGACGGCTTCCATGCCGCCGACAGGGGTGGCGTCGTCAAGCTCGCCGAACTGCAAAGCCAGGGCTATGTCTATCTCAGGCCTTGAAGCGGCACTGACTTGAATGCAAGGGTGGCAAGACCCGCCAAGAATCTCGGAAATCCCCCGGAGGAACAGCAGTGCCAGAGACAGCCCTTGGTCTTGTCATCCCCGATCTCGTCGGCAAGGCGGTGCTGGTCACCGGCGCCTCGACCGGCATCGGCGCGGCGCTCGCGCTCGCTTATGCCGGGCAGGAATGCAAGGTGGCGCTGCACTACAATTCCAGCCGCGACGCCGCCGAGAAACTCGGCCAGGCCATCCGCGACGGCGGCGGTGAGGTGTTCCTCGTCCAAGGCGACTTTTCTCTCCCTGCCGATGTCGAACGCGTCGTCGAGGACAGCGCGCGGCATTTCGGCCGGCTCGACGGGCTGGTTAACAATGCCGGCGGCATGCTTGGCCGCGTGCCCTACGCCGAGCAGACCGAGGCGCATTACGACGCGGTGATGGACCTCAACGCACGCTCGGTGCTGACCGCCTCGCGTAAGGCGATCCCGTGGCTGAAAAAACAGGGCGGCTTCATCGTCAACACCTCGTCGATCGCCGCGCGCAACGGGGCGGGCGGCGGCGCCGGCCTTTACGGCTCGGCCAAGGCCTTCGTCTCCAACGTGACGCGCGGCATGGCCAAGGAACTGATCGGCTTCGGCATCCGCGTCAACGCCGTGGCGCCGGGCACCATCCTCACCCCCTTCCACGAACGCTATTCGACCGACGAGCAGATGAAGGGCATGGTCGCCACCATCCCGCAGGGCCGTGCCGGCACGGCGCAAGATTGCGTCGGCGCCTATCTGTTCCTCTCATCGGACCTGTTGAGCGGCTACGTCACCGGCCAGGTGATCGAAGTCAATGGCGGCCAGTTGATGCCTTGACCGGCGACCGGCATACTGGACACACTCCTTTCGCGCCAACCCAGGGGGAGACGAGGACATGTATGGACTGATCGGCAAGATGCGGGCGGCGCGTGGCCAACGCGACGCAGTCATGACCGTGCTGCGTGAGAGCACTGGCGCCCTGCCCGGCTGCCTGAGCTATATCATCGCCACCGATCCGGCCGATGCCGACGCGATCTGGGTGACCGAGGTGTGGACCGATCAGGCGAGCCACAAGGCCTCGCTGCAGCTTCCCGAAGTCCAGGCGGCGATCGCCAAGGCGCGCCCCTTCATCGGCGGCTTCGAATTCCAGGTGGAAACGCATCCGGTGGGCGGCTTCGGCTTGGCTGAAGCCAAAACGGGCTAAGGCGGGCGCCCGAGGCGGAAACGTGCTTTTTCAGGCGCACTTGCGTTCGCATTTTTCGCGTCTGGGGTTAAGACCAGAACATGGATTCCGAGGCCGAGCAGCCATCTTCCGACCAACCCGCCATCGAGCGCATGACGCGGCTGAGCAAGCCTTGGCAGTGGCTCATCCTGCTGGTCATCTCCGCGCTCTTCGCCGGCGCGCTGGAACTCGCCGCTTTGCCGGCGGCGCTGCTGATCGGACCGATGCTGGCGGCCATCGTCGCCGGCACCAACGGTGCCGCGGTGCGTGTGCCGCGGCTTCTGTTCGGCGCCGCCCAGGCTGTCGTCGGCTGCCTCGTCGCGGCTTCGATCTCGGCCGATATCTTCCCGGTCTTCTACAAGGAATGGCCGCTGTTCCTCGGCGTGGTGATCGCCACCGTCGCGGCCTCGAGCCTGCTTGGCTGGCTGATCAGCCGCTGGCGCATCCTGCCGGGCACCACCGCCGTCTGGGGTTCTTCGCCGGGGGCCGCCACCGCCATGGTGCTGATGGCCGGCGCCTTCGGCGCCGACCAGCGCCTTGTCGCCTTCATGCAGTATCTGCGCGTCATCTTCGTCTCGATGACGGCAGCCCTCGTCGCCAAGATGTGGGTCGACACCTCGGGCATCGAGGTCCCGCCCGTTATCTGGTTCCCCGAGATCGATCCGCAACCCTTCGCCGCCACCATCGGCATGGCGCTCATCGGCGGCCTCGCGGGCAGGCTTTGCCGGCTGCCTTCGCCCTTCTTCCTCGGCAGCTTCATCTTCGGCACAGTCATCCATCTCGGCCTCGGGGTGCCGATGCAATTGCCGCAATGGCTGCTGGCGGTCAGTTACGCGACGGTCGGCTGGGCGATCGGCCTGAACTTCACCAGGCCGATCCTGCGCCACGCGGCACGCGCTTTGCCGCAGATCATCGCTTCGATCATCGCGCTGATCGCGTTTTGCGGCGGCCTTGCCTTCCTCATCAGCCGGCTCGCCGGCGTCGACCCGCTGACCGCCTATCTGGCGACCAGCCCTGGCGGCATGGACAGCGTCGCCATCATCGCCGCCGCCGCGCAGAACGTCGACATCTCCTTTGTCATGGCCCTGCAGTCGGCGCGCTTCCTGATCGTGCTGCTTGTCGGCCCCAGCATTGCCCGGCTGGTAGCCAGAAGCATCCGGGAATGATGAGGGCTGCCACCAGGGCACCGCTATCGCGCGGCTGCCAGGCGTTCGGGCAGGAAATCGACGAAAACCCGCACCTTTGGCGACAGATGGCGATTGGAGGGCCATAGCATCCGGAACTGGCCACGGCCGTCGACATGATCGTCGAGCACGGTGCGCAGCCGGTCCTCGCGCAACGCGTCCCGCACCAGGAAATCGGGCATGCAGGCGATGCCGAGTCCGGCGATCGTGGCGCCTTTCAAAGCTTCCATGTTGTTGCAGGTCAACATTGAACGGATCAGCGGTTGGGCGCTCCCGGTAATGAACGGCCAGTCCAGCAGCCTGCCGCTGTTGAGATAGCGGAAGTTTATGCCGAAATGCCTGATGAGATCCGCCGGCACACCGGGAGTGCCATGGCGATCGAGGTAGGAGGGAGCCGCGCACAGCAGCATGCGGAAGGGCGCAATGGGTCTGGACACCAATCGTGAATCAGGCAGCTCGCCGCTGCGGATGGCGACGTCGATGCCTTCCTCGATGACGTCGACGATCCGGTCGTTGAAATCGATATCGAGCTCGATCTCGGGATAGCGGGCCATGAACTCCGACAGCACCGGCAGCAAAAGATGGTAGGTGACGATCGGGGTGGAGACGCGCAACCGCCCACGCGGCGTCTCCCTTGTCCGCGACAGCATCGCCTCGGCATCGTCGATGTCGTCGAGGATGCGCCGCACGCGCTCGTTGAACAGCTTGCCCTCCTCCGTCAGGCCGATCCGCCGCGTGGAGCGCTGCAGCAGCCGCACGCCGAGTTCCTGTTCGAGCCGCGCGACGCTTTTGCCGACCGCTGAAGCGGAGATGCCGAGCGCCCGGCCGGCGGCGACGAAGCTGCCGAACTCGGCGGTGCGGGCGAAAGCCAGAAGGCCGCTGAGGCGATCCATCATGCTGCTCCATTCGAGCGTTTCCGTCCGTTATATCAGGATATTTAATACTATTATTCCTGATCTGTCTCTGACCTATCTTGGTCCGCATGATCGGCGCCGCGGTTGCGCGCATGCCTGCGCAGACCGCTCAGATAGGAAAAACCCATGACCTTGAAGACCACCACCGGCCCGGCCGAGCGATGGCTCGTGCTCCTGTCGGTATGCCTCGCCGCTATGACGATGCCTCTGACCTTCACCGGCCCGGCCGTCGCGCTCTCCCGCATCGCGGCCGATCTCGGCGGCAGCCCGATCGCGCTCAACTGGGTGACCAACGCCTTTATGCTGACCTTCGCCGCCAGCCTGATGGCGGCCGGAGCGCTGGCCGATAATCATGGCCGCAAGCGGATCTTCCTCGTCGGTCTCGCCCTCTACATTATCGCCTCGCTCGGCGCGATGCTGGCGTCCGACATCACCAGGTTTGACGTCTTCAGGGCCGCGCAAGGGCTCGGCAGTGCCTTGGCCTTCGCTGGCGGCGCCTCCGCACTTGCCCAGGAATTCGAGGGACCATCGCGGCTGCGCGCCTTCTCCTTTCTCGGCACCAGTTTCGGCATCGGGCTGGCCTTCGGCCCGATCGCCTCCGGCCTGCTCATCGCCGCCTTCGGCTGGCGGTCGATCTTTGTTCTGGTGATGGCGCTCGCGGCTGCCTCGGCAACCCTCGGCCTGCGCACCATCAGGGAATCGCGTGATCCGGATGCGACCGGCCTCGACTGGGCGGGCGCCACCACGTTCACCTTCGCGCTGGCCTCGCTGACCTATGGCGTGCTCCAGGCACCCCAGAGCGGCTGGACCGACCCGCTGGTGGCAACGCTTCTCGGCGTCGCCGTCCTTTGCTTTGTGCTGTTTGTCGTCGCCGAGCGGCGCGTGCGCCGGCCGATGCTCGATCTCACCCTGTTTCGCTTTCCTCGCTTCGTCGGCGTCCAGTTTCTTGCGGCGGCGCCCGCCTATGGCTTCGTCGTCCTGCTCGTACTTTTACCGATCCGCTTCATCGGCATCGAGGGGATGAGCGAGATCAAGGCCGGGCAATTGATGATCTGCCTCTCCGGACCGTTGTTGTTCCTGCCCTTGCTCGCCGGCCAGCTGGCGCGCTGGATCGCTCCGGCCACGATCTGCGGCGTCGGCCTGCTCGTCGCGGCGGCCGGCCTGGTCTGGCTGAGCCTGACGCCCCCGGTTGAGGTTGCGCTGGTCGCGCCACTGATCCTGATCGGCGTCGGCATCGCCTTGCCTTGGGGGTTGATGGACGGGCTCGCCGTCAGCGTCGTGCCGACGGAGCGGGCCGGGATGGCGGTCGGCATCTTCAACACCACCCGTGTCGCTTGCGAAGGTGTGGCGCTGGCCATCGTCATGGCGACCCTGTCAGGCTTTACCGCCGCGCAACTCGCCGCTCGGGGCGCTGCGCCTTCCAGCGACGCGGCCGCCGCGGCGCAATTGCTGGTGACCGGCAATGTCGGTGGAACCGCGCACCATTTGCCGGCGGCTGGCGCCGCCGTGCTGGTCGAGGCCTACGAAACGGCGTTCGACAGGCTGCTGATCGTGCTGGCGGCAATCACCATCGTCACCGCCCTCGTCGTCTTTCTCGGTCTGCGCCGCGGATCCGCGGCGGAGCACCAGACCGCACCCCTGCCGGCCTGCCAGGAGGGGTAGGCGTCAGCCATTCGCAGGCCAGCTGAATATCAATGCACCTTAGTCCAGCCTGTGCATCAGATCGTCATCCAGCCAGCGGCCGAAGAAATAAGCCAGCTGCTTGTGCCACCACGGCCAGTCATGGCTGACGTCGCCGCCCCAATAGTCGACCCAGGCCGGAATGGATTTGTCGCGCAGTATCTGTTCCAGCTGGCGGGTCTCGACCAGCATGCGCTCTTCCCATGCGCCCTGCCCGCAGCAGAAGATCAGCCTGAGCGCCTTCAGCCGCGCCAGCAGTTTCGGGTCGACGATCCCTGGCAGATAATCGAGCGGCGAATTGTAGAAGATGTCGCCGTCGAGCGCCTTGCCGAAGAAATCGCGGGCCGAATAGACACCCGACAGCGAGATGACGCCGCTGGCGAGCTCGGGAAACCGGAAGACGAAGTTCGAGGAATGGTAGCCGCCCATCGAACAGCCCGAGAACAGCGGCTTCAACCGCCGTCCGCCATTGGCTTGCGCGGCGGTTTCCAGGAATTCCGGCAGCGCCTCCTCGCGCAGATAGCGGAAATAGGCCTCGTGCCGGTCGATGCGATGCACGGCATCGACATCCCTGGCGAAGAAGGATTCTGTATCGATGCCGTCGACGGTGAACAGCTGGATGCGGCCGGTATCGATGAACTCGGCGAGCGCCCCCGCTCCGCCGGAATCTTCGAACTGGTAGAACCGGCCCTGCGAGGTCGGGAACACCACGACCGGCCGGCCGGCATGCCCGTAGCGCTTGTACTCCATGTCGCGGCCGAGATTGCGGGCGAAGACCTTGTGATAGGAAATGTCCATGCCTCAAGCCTTTTCGGCGTGGATATAGGCCACCGCCTCGCGCAGATCAGCCTGATCCTTCGAGCGCATCTGGTAGGCGTAATTTCCCATGGCCCGGCTGAAAACCTCTTCTATCGGCTGATGATGGACGATCTTGTCGCGGTGGGCGGCTAGCACGTCCGCGTGGCTATGCAAATAGTCGAGGTGGCGCTTGCGGCTGGCATAGGCGGTGAAATACTTGCCCTCATAGGGGCCGCCGACGGCATCCTTGACCACCATGTCCGCCCATGCCGCGTAGACATCGATGTCGAACGTGTAGTTGATCGCGTCGGTCATCCAGGCGCCGGGCGGCCGCATGTTGACCTCCAGCGCGATGATGCGGTCGTCCCTGGTCTCGAACAATTCGATATGGAAAAAGCGTTCGCGCACGTCGAATGCTTTCAGGATCTTGCGGCCGGCCTCCTCGACGGCAGGCCTGATCCGAGGAAAGCAGGTGTAGCTCATGTGGCGGTCCTTGTTGACCACGTCCATGACGCTCTGGTCGTAGCGATGGCTGGCCGCCAGCACCACCTCGCCGTCGCGGTTGATCAATCCGTCATAGGTCACCACCAGCCCTTCGATGAACTGCTCCATGACGAAGGTCACGTCCTCCGGCTTGTCCCGGAAGAACTGGTCGAGCTCTTTCGCATTGGAGATCTTGAACGTGTTCGAAGCGCCGGAGCCCGAATCCGGCTTCACCACCACGGGGTAGCCGACGCGGCGGATGAAGGTCATGGCGCCGGCCCGGTCGGAGCATTTGCGCTGCGCGATCGTCTCGACACCGCTCTTGCGGAAGAAGGCGCGCATGCGGCTCTTGCGCTTCAGATTCTTCACGAAATCGAGCTTGGTGCCGTAGATGTTGAAGTCGGTGCGGATGTTGGCTTCCAGCTCCAGCCAGTGCTCGTTGAGCGATTCGAACCGGTCGATGCGGCCCCATTTGTGGATGAAATGGCCTATCGCCCGGAACACCGGCTCGTAATCCTCCATGTCGGCGACGCGATAGTATTCCGAAAGCGCCTGCTTCAGCTTGCCGTCGAGCGCATCATAGGGCGCATCGCCAATACCGAGCACGGTCGCGCCGGCCTTCTTCAGCCGGTCGCAGAAATCGGCGCCATTGGCGGGAAAATGCGGCGAGAAGAACACGAAATTCATGAACGCCCCCTGCCGACGGCACCCCGCCGGAAGCCAAGTCTGGCGCATTTGCGGCGCGCGGGGAAGAGCATCCGCGTTAAGATAAAATTCGACGGAGGCCGGCCCGCTTGCCTCCAACAGGCCGCTCCTGTATGAGAGCGGCCATGAACACGCGCCCCACCACCGCTTCCCGTCAGACCGGCTTTGCCGGCGAGACCGTGCGCGCGCTTGCCTCGACCCTGCTTCTTATCGGCGATCGCCGGGTTCGCTGAAGGAGCGCCCGGCGGTCGAACCGCCGCGCAAGCGCATGCTCCTTGGCAAATCATATCAAGCGAACGAAATTCTGGTAAAGGCGCCGCTTGGCTCCACATCCGCCTGAAAGGTGGACCCGCCAGCCGCCGGGAGAAACAACGATGAACGCACGAGAAGACATCCGCGCCAGCGAGGCCGCGACCGGCAAGCAAGTTGGCCGGGGCATGCCGGACGCAGCCCGCAAATATCAACCCTACCCGACCGTCGGCCTCACCGACCGGACCTGGCCCTCGAAGGTGATCGACAAGGCGCCGATCTGGTGCTCGGTCGACCTGCGCGACGGCAACCAGGCGCTGATCGATCCGATGGGCCACGAGCGCAAGGCGCGCATGTTCGGCCTGCTGCTCGACATGGGCTTCAAGGAAATCGAGATCGGCTTCCCCTCGGCTTCGCAGACCGATTTCGACTTCGCGCGCTGGTGCATCGAGCAAGGCAACGTGCCGGCCGATGTGTCGTTGCAGGTGCTGGTGCAGTGCCGGCCTGAACTGATCAGCCGCACCTTCGAGGCGCTGAAGGGCGCCACCAACCCGATCGTGCATTTCTACAACTCGACCAGCGAGTTGCAGCGTCGCGTCGTCTTCGAGAAAGATGTCGGCGGCATCAAGCGTATCGCGACCGACGCGGCCAAGATGATCACCGACATGGCTGCCAAGGCCGGCGGCGGCTATCGCTTCGAATATTCGCCGGAGAGCTTCACCGGCACCGAACTCGAGGTCGCTCTGGAGATCTGCAACGCCGTCACCGAGATCGTCAGGCCAACACCCGACAACAAGCTGATCATCAACCTGCCGTCGACGGTCGAGATGTCGACGCCCAACATCTATGCCGACCGCATCGAGTGGATGTGCCGCAATCTCGACAACCGCGAAAACCTGATCATCTCGCTGCATCCGCACAATGATCGTGGCACCGGCATCGCCACCACCGAACTCGGCTTGATGGCTGGCGCCGACCGCGTCGAGGGCACGCTGTTCGGCAATGGCGAGCGCACCGGCAATGTCGACATCGTCACCTTGGCGCTCAACATGTACACGCAAGGCGTCGATCCGGGCATCGACTGCTCCGACATCAACCGGATGAAGGATGTCTACGAATATTCGAACCAGCTGAAGATTCCCGAGCGCCACCCCTATGTCGGCGAACTCGTCTACACTGCTTTTTCCGGCTCGCACCAGGACGCCATCAACAAGGGCATGAAGGCCTTGAAGAAGGCCAACACACCGCACTGGGAAGTGCCATACCTGCCAATCGATCCGGCCGATGTCGGCCGCAGCTATGAGGCCATCATCCGCATCAACTCGCAGTCGGGCAAGGGCGGCATTGCCTATGTGCTGCAGGCCGATTACGGCCTCAATTTGCCGCGCAACCTGCAGATCGAATTCAGTCAGGCTATCCAGGCGATCACCGACGCCGAAGGCAAGGAAGTGCCGGCCAAGCGTATTCATGACCGCTTCCTCGAAACCTATGTCGACCAGCCTGGCGCCCGCCTGAAATTCCTCGATCATCACACTTACCCGGCCACCGAGGTGAAGGGCCGGCGCGTGGTCGAGGCGGTTATCCTCGACAACGGCAAGGAAGTGACGATATCAGGCACCGGCACCGGCCCGATCGACGGCTTCGTCGATGCGCTGTCACGCCATGTCGGCGTCGAGATGTCGGTGCTCGATTATTCCGAGCATTCGATGCAGCGCGGCTCGAATGCGTCGGCTATCTCCTATGTCGAGATGGAATATCCCGGCGGCAAGCTGTTCGGCGCCGGCATCAACACCAACATCGTCGCTGCCTCACTGGAAGCGGTAACGTCAGCGGCCAATCGTATCGTCGGCCGCAACGCGCGATAGTTTACCGTCGGCGCGAGAGCCGGGATTGGCTCTCGCGCCGCCATCCTTCGGGCCTGAACAAGGTCTTGGCATCCATGGGATTCAATAAGGATTGCTCCGGCATCCTGGCTATCCTGTCGCGCGCGGCTCATTAACCACCGGGAAAATATCCGGTGGGGTACGCGATCGCATAATGGGTGTATACTTGTATGGCGGTGCGGGCATTATATGATCCGTGCCTTAACCTGTGCCGACTTCGAGAGGATCGACACTTGCAGCATGCCACGCCTGCCGCCCCCGCAGTGCGCGAAACATTGGAGCGACTGCTTGCCAGCGAAACGTTCGGAAGATCCGAACGGGCACGCAAGCTGTTGCGTTATCTTGTCGAGCGCGAACAGGCAGGCGAAGCCGACAGGCTCAAGGGCTTTTCCATCGCCATGGATGTCTTCGGCAAGGACGGCGATTTCGATCCTTCGACCGATGCGGTGGTGCGGGTTCAGGCCGGCCGGCTGCGCGACTTGCTGCAGCAATATTTCGCCAATGAAGGTGTTGCCGAGCCTGTCCGCATAGCCATTCCGCGCGGCGGCTATGTCCCGGCCTACGAGCTCAATGCGATCCGCTTGCCTGAGACGGCCGAACTCGCCATCCAGACGGGAGCGGCGGCGGCTCCATCGGCGCAACGCGGCACTGCCGAGAGTGCCATTGCGGCCCCTGCCTTACTGGCACCGATGGTTGCGCCGGCGCCGTCGGTGGCACGTCACCTCAGATTCTTCTGGATGGCGATCGCCGTCGTCATCGCCATGCTTGGTGTTCTGATCCTGCGTCAGGGCAGCGGTGCGCTGCTGGCAGGCGGCGACCTTGCGGCCACGCTCGAGACCGCAGGCCTCACCGGCAGCATCGAGCCGTCTCCCGCCAGCGAGGCCTTGCCGCTCGTCTACATCGCCGTCAAGGCCAGTGGCACGGATGCCAGCCGTGTCGCCGCATCGCTGCGCGCCGGCCTGAGCGGTTTCGATACGATCGACTTCATCGGTCGCGACGCGGTCGCCACGACCGATCCGGCCACCAATGCCACAAGCTTCATCTTCGATATTCTGCCTGGGCCGGATACGGGCGAAATCACGATTGAACTGCAGAGCGTGGCGACCGGACGGGTGCTTTTGTCGCGCAACCTGACCGCCGCCGACAGCGCACCGACCGCCGTCGAGAACCGTATAGCCGGCATTTTGACGTCCGCTCTTCCCGCTTCCGGCACGATCTACAGCTATATCGAACAGAGCGGCATTCAGACCGTCCTCACGCAATGCCTGACGCTCAACGACAAATATTATCTCGACCAGAACGCCCGGACCCACGAGGCCGCCTATCGCTGCCTCGAAACCCTCGCCGAACGCGGCGCCAAGTCACCGCTGGTCTACTCGGAACTCGCTTCGCTGCACCTGGAGGCCGTGAACGACCACTACGCCTATCCGCCGGATGCCACGATCGAGAAGGCGATGACATTTGCCCATCGCGCCGTGCAGATGGGACCGACCAGTCCTTATGCGCATCGCTCCTACGGCTACATCAATTCGCGTCTTGGCAACGCTGACGAGGCGCTGCGCTGGATGCGCAAGGCCTATGACCTCAATCCCTACGATCTCGCCATGGCCGCAGCTTACGGCTATGGGTTGATTTTCGCTGGCAGGTATGCCGAGGGGACGCCGATCCTGGCCCAGGCGGTGGACGCCTCCAGCGGTCATCCGACATGGTGGGATTTCGGACTTTTCGCCGGCGAACTCATGCTTGGCGACACGAACAAGGCCGCCATCGCCAGTTCCTCTTTGAGAACAACCGCAACCAAATCGCACTATCTTGCAGCCCGGCTGATCGGTGCCAAGATCGCCGGCCAGGACAATCTGGCGCGCAAGCTGCTCGACGAGCTAACCGCCAAATTTCCGAAATTCACCGCCGATCCGCGCGCGACCTTCATCGACCGGAAATATCCGCCCGATCTGACCGAGCGGCTGGTTGGGGCTCTGCGCGCGGCGGGCCTCGGCAACGCGAGCTGACGTCCCACCAACGGGTTGTTTGGACCAACCGAATTGTTGCCGCCGAAAGCAGGTGGCAAACCCCCGATACGACGGATTTGTCGGCTTTGTCAGGCGACTTCGCAAGGTCGAGAGAGCGCAAACGCCAGTCGTCGCGAAAATTTTACTGGCCATCGTGCTGGACAAGGAGCAATCCAGCCGCATTCCCATCTTCCCGTCCCGTAATCTTCCCGTCCCGTAATAAGCTTTCACATTTCAATGATCGCATCGCTTCACGCCACCGAACAGGGTGCTGGCTCGAAGGCCATCGCCCTGCTGCATGGTTTTGGCGGCTGCCACGGTGTCTGGCACGAAGTGATCCCGTCGCTGTCGCCTGCGGTGCGCACACTCGCTTATGACTTGCCGGGGCACGGGCTGTCGCTCGATTTCCCCGGCGCCGGCCCGGCCAAGGTGGCGGCAAGGGCCGTCCTGACCGATCTCGCCGCGCGATCGGTGAAGCGCGTTCATCTGGTGGGCCACTCGATGGGCGGCGCGGTGGCGACGCTGATGGCACTGGCCGAACCCGAGAGGGTGGCCTCGCTGACACTTCTGGCGCCGGGCGGCTTCGGCCCCGAGATCAATGGCCCGCTGTTGCGCCGCTTTGCCGCCGCAAGGGACCCCTCCGACATCCGGGCGTGCCTAAGCGCGATGTCGGGACCGCTGACGCGCCCCGTCGACCGCACCGTGGATACCATTCGCGACATGCGCGGGCGACCCGGCCAGGTGGAGCAACTCATCGAGATTGCTGCCGCCATGACCAGCGACGACCGGCAGGGCGTCATCCCGCACGACCGGTTGGACACACTGACCATGCCGGTGATGGTGGTATGGGGGAGCAATGACCCGATGCTACCCGTTACCCAAATGGATGGTCTGCCCGCGCGATTTCACGTGCACCACGTGCTGGAGGCTGGCCATATGCTGATCGAGGAGGCGCCCGATCTGGTCGCCACGATCATCCAGCGCAACATGAACCGCCGCGCCAGGCCCTTGCGCCCGAAACTCGCTGCGACCGGCTGAGACGTCCCGCGCGGCACCGAGCGGGCGCCTTGCCGTCTTGATCTCGCGAGTGCATTTTGCCTTCGGCTGTGTTAACTGCCTGTTAACCAAACCCGCGAGGCCACGCCGATGAAGGACGCAGGCGAGAAGATCGATCCGTCAAAGAAACTGTCCGATGCCATCCGTGATGTGAAGAATGCCTTCGCTGACCGCGACGATGTCGTCGTCGACATGCGTGAGGCGCACCGCATGCGCCTGGACCTGTTGGCCGCGGACCTCGCGCCCATCTTCGCCGACGTTCCAGCCGACATGGACAATTTCGACTTTGTCGTCTCCTCGGGGCTGCAGCCGCGCCTGTGGATCGACGCCGTCAGCCATGTCGCGATGGGACGCGACCGTCGCACCTACCGCTTCCTCAAGGATACACGCATTGGCCGGGTCGTGCTTGCCGAGTCGACCGAGATGAAGCTGGTCGCCGATTCCGTGACGCGTTATGTGGCCGAGCGCATCGTCGAGCGCCAGAGGATGATGGAAGGTGGCGTCGAGCCGGCGGTCGCCGGCATGAAACGCGCCGAGGTCGCGGAAGCCGAGCCACCGCTGCGAGCATCGACGCAAGGCAAGGGCTGGTCGGCCTTCCTGTCGGGGCTTGGGCTGGTCGCCGCCGGCGCGCTGGTTGGTCTGGCGGTGTCGGCCGCGCTGCTGTGGGACCGCATCTCGGCCATGGTTCTCAACTGGCGGCCATAGCCTCGCCGGGCTCGACCCCGAGTTCCAGGCTCTGCAGATCGGAAGGCGGTATTGACGGTCCGGTCAGACCGCGCCGCGTCAGGTGGATACGCCAGTTACCCTTTTCGCCGTCGATGTCGAACAGATTGTACTGTGCTGCCGGGTGATTGCCGCCCGGCGCCTGGCCGGCGGCGGCGACCCCGACGACCGGGATCTTTGCACCGCGAAGCCCAATCTGGAACAGCGACGGCAGATGCGAATGGCCGTGCAGCACAAGCTCCGCGCCATGGCGGCGGACGATTTTGTGGAAGCGGGCGATGCCGAACAGCCGCTTGTGCTGGGAGACAGCGCCCCGCAGGGGCGGATGATGGATCATGATCGCGCGGAACAGACCTTGCTTCGCCGTGCTCTCGAGTATCTTGCCGAGCCGAGCCGCCTGCCCCTCCATGAAAAAACCATTGGCCATGAAGGGCGCCGTGGCGCGCGCCGTCGAAACCCCGATCAGCGCGATATTGCCGCGCACGCGCAGATAGGGGAAGGCATTGCGGTCGACCGGCGTGTTGACACCGTCGCCGCTCATCCACGCCGCCCACGACCGGCAGACCTTGTCGAATGCGCCGGGCACATAGGCATCATGGTTTCCCGGCACCACCGACACGTCATGCGGTGGCCCCAGCGTCTCGAGCCAGTGTTTGGCCATCTCGATCTCACCGTCGAGCGCCAGGTTCACGAGGTCGCCGGTGACGGCGAGATGGTCCGGGTTTTGCGCCTTGATATCGGCGACGATGGCGTCGATGACGGCGTCGTGCATGTGGCGGCGGCGGTTGCGCTGCCAGTTGACGTAACCGAGCACGCGCTTGGAGGCGAGATCGCGATAGGATACATCGGGCAGCGGCCCCAGATGGACATCGGAAATATGCGCGAGCCTGAACATCCCTCCTTCATAGGCGACGTACGCGCCCCTTTCCACCCACGGTTTCGCTACTGATGGCGAGCGAGGAGGAGGCTCCGTTCCGCCAGACAGGCTGGGCGGGTTTGAGGGCCCGGCTGTTCCATCTCTATTTCGTGCTGCGGCGGCCAATGACGCTCGGTGTGCGCGGCCTGATCCACGATGCCGCCACCAATTCCGTCTTCCTCATCCGCCATACCTATGTGCCCGGTTGGCAGCTTCCCGGCGGCGGCGTCGAGGTCGGCGAGACGATGGCCGAAGCGCTGGCGCGCGAACTTTACGAGGAAGGCAACATCCAGATCACGGACGCGCCGATTCTCAAATCGATGCATTTCAACCGCCGTGCCAGCCGGCGCGACCATGTCGGCTTCTACCTCGTCGAGCATTTCAGCCGCACCGCACCGAAACTGCCAGACCATGAAATCGCCGAGGCCGGCTTTTTCCCGCTCGATCGCCTGCCGGAGGGCACGACGCCGGCAACGCTGCGGCGGATCGCCGAAATTTTCGCCAACGTGCCAGCATCGCCCTATTGGTAGTCAGGCAGCAGCCCTTCCGAACCGCGCCCGATCATGCGGCGCGCCATAGTCGAGCGCCGGCCCGACCGGCACGATCCGGGTCGGGTTGATGGTCTCGTGGCTGCCGTAATAATGCGCCTTGATGTGGCGCAGGTTCACGGTCCCGGCGACGCCAGGCACGCTATAGAGGTCGCGCAGATAGTTCGACAGGTTCGAATAGTCGGCGATGCGGCGCAGGTTGCACTTGAAGTGTCCGACATAGACCGGGTCAAAGCGCACCAGGGTGGTGAACAGCCGCCAGTCGGCCTCGGTGATGCGATCACCCACTAGGTAGCGCTGCCTGGAAAGGCGATGTTCCAGAGTATCGAGCGCCGAAAACAGCGCGCCGAACGCCTCCTCATAGGCCGCTTGCGTGGTGGCGAAACCGGCTCGATAGACGCCATTGTTGACGGCGGGATAGACCAGCCCGTTGATCGCGTCGATCTCGCCGCGCAAGGCCTCGGGGTAGAAGTCGAAGCTGGCGTCGCCCCATTCGTCGAAGGCCGAATTGAGCATCCGGATGATCTCGGAGGATTCGTTGGAGACGATCGTCTGTTCCTTCTTGTCCCACAGCACCGGCACCGTCACCCGGCCTGAATAGGCAGGATCGGCCTTGGTGTAGATCTGGTGCAGGAAGTCGAGACCATAGAGCGTGTCGCCGGTGGCGCCGTCCTCGGCGAGAAACGTCCAACCGTCCGCGCCCATGAAATGGTGAACCACCGAGACGGAGATGATGCCTTCCAGCCTCTTCAGCGTGCGAAAAATCAGCGTCCGGTGCGCCCAGGGACAGGCGAGTGAGATGTAAAGGTGATAGCGGCCGGGCTCCGCCTTGAAGCCGCGGCTGCGGCCTTCGGCGGGTTTGCCGTCGTGCGTGATCCAGTCGCGCCATTGCGACTGCGCCCGCACGAACTTGCCGCCACTGTTCTTCGTGTCGTACCAGCGGTCCTGCCATTTGCCGTCGACGAGCAATCCCATGAATTGTCCTTTCGCGTTTTCCGTCATGTAGGGCGCGATGCGGTAAAGCGGAAATCATCCTGGGCTGAACAGATCGTCAATCGGTAGTGCGAGCGAACGGGTCGATTGCGGCGGCGCAAAATTGATGCTAGCGGACACTCCGCATGTTCGACCTTGCTTTGATCCGGTTTGACCGACGACGAAAGGGCGCCCGCGCTTGATGAAGCGCTGACTGGCGAATGCTGCCGTTTGCAGCAACCTTTCCTCCTCTACCGGAACGCAAAGACCATGAGCCTTGCCGACGTGAAATACCTGCCGGAAACTCCGGCGCATGATCCTCAAATCGAAGCCATTAACGACGAGGCCTTCGGCCCCGGCCGTTTCGTGCTGGCCGCCTACAAGATCCGCGAGGCCGGCGGCCACGAGCGCGCCCTGTCCTTTGTCGCGGTCGACGGCGACCTCGTCGTCGCCTCGGTGCGCATGACCCGCATAGCGGCGGGGGCCGGCCGGGCGCTGATGCTTGGGCCACTCGCGGTACGGCCGGCCTTCAAGAATCTCGGCATCGGCCGCCGGCTGGTAGCGATCGCGCTGGAGGCGGCCGCCAAGGCTGGCGCGCCGGCCGTCATCCTGGTTGGCGACGAACCTTATTACGGGCCGCTCGGCTTCAAGCGCATCCCCCGTGGTCAGATTTCGATGCCTAGGCCTGTCGACCTCGACCGCCTTTTGTCGCACGAGATCACGCCCGGCGCGGTTGCCAGGCTTTCCGGCGAGGTCGGTCACGCCAGCCAGGCCAGGGCCGCCGAGCACGTCTAGGCGATGGCTTGACCCGGCCCTTCAATCCGGGCCTGATCCGTCCCTGTTTGATAGCAAGCCCATTCTCACGGGAAGGATGACGCCATGAATCCCAGCGGCCAGATAGCAATCGTGACCGGCGGCGGCTCCGGCCTTGGCGAGGCAACCGCTCGTGCGCTTGCCGCCAAGGGAGCCAACGTTGCCATCTTCGATGTCGGCATCGAGCGCGCGGCCAAGGTCGCGGCCGAGATCGGCGGCATCGCCGTCCAGTGCGACGTCGCGAGTGCCGACAGTGGCGTCGCCGCCCTGGCCGAGGCTGCCGCCAAGCTGGGCGAGCCGCGCATCCTGGTCAATTGCGCCGGCATCGCCATCGGCGTGAAGACGATCGGCAAGGATGGACCGCATCCGCTCGACCAGTACCGCAGGGTGATCGAGGTCAATCTGATCGGCACGTTCAACATGATCCGCCTGGTCGCCGACCGCGCCGCGAAACTCGAGCCGCTGCGGGGCGGCGAGCGCGGCGTCATCGTCAACACCGCTTCGGTCGCCGCCTATGACGGCCAGATCGGCCAGGCGGCCTATTCGGCTTCGAAGGGCGGTGTCGTCGGCATGACGCTGCCGGTGGCGCGCGATCTCGCCCGATCCGGCATTCGGGTCTGCACCATCGCGCCCGGCATCTTCAAGACGCCGATGATGGCCGGCATGCCGCAGGAGGTGCAGGATTCGCTGGGCGCCGCCGTGCCTTTCCCGTCGCGCCTCGGCGAACCAGCCGAATATGCCGCGCTTGCCCTGCACATCGTCGAAAACCAGATGCTGAACGGCGAGACCATCCGCCTCGACGGCGCCATCCGCATGGCGCCGAAGTAAGGCGTGTCGCCCCAAGCTGCGAAGCGGTTTGCGCGGGCACCTCCCCTTGCCAAGTCCGGCATCATCGGCTGACAAGTGGAATAGGAAATCAACTTGGCAGGGCGAGAAACCTTGGACGATCGAAAGAAGGATGTCATCCGCGAGACCGACGCCGAGGCGATCCGCCTGGCGAAAACGCTTCTGCGCAGTGCCCGTTTCGGCGCCCTGGCGGTGCTGGAACCGGGGACCGGGGCGCCGCTGGCGAGCCGGGTCGGCGTCGCCACCGACATTGACGGCGCACCGCTCATCCTGGTGTCGATGCTCGCGGCGCACACGTCGGCCCTGCTTGCCGATCCCCGCTGTTCCCTTCTGCTCGGGGAGCCTGGCAAAGGCGATCCGCTGGCGCATCCGCGGCTGACGCTGGCCTGCCAGGCCTCGCGGCTGGAGCGCGGCTCGCAGGCCCAAGCTCGCGCCGCGCGCCGCTATCTCAACCGCAATCCCAAGGCGAGCCTCTATGCCGGGCTCGGCGACTTCTCAATCTTTCGCCTTGAGCCGCAGCGCGCCAGTCTCAACGGCGGCTTCGGCAAGGCCTATCTGCTCGACCGGGCCGATCTGGTCACCGCCGGGCCGATTGTCGAAGAGCTCGCGGCGAGCGAACAGTCAGCCGTCGAGCACATGAATGCGGACCATCTCGACGCGATCGCCAACTACGCCCATCATTTTGCCAAGGCGCCAGGTGCTGGCTGGAGCATCGCCGGGCTGGACGCCGATGGCATGGATCTGGTGTCCGGGGACGATGTTTGCCGGGTATTCTTCCCGCAACCACTGGCGACTGTGCAGGAATTGCGTCCCGTTCTGGTTGAAATGGCGAGGGCCGCCAGGGCGGCATCCTAGGCGCAAAGCGAGATTAAATTGCATTTGATCAAAAGCAACGCTTGAGATTTGAAAGAAATGTTCTAGGCTTTAGGTGTGGTGCTGACTCGTCGGCACCTTCACACGTGAATTTATGGATTCAGGCGCCATTGCCCCCATGGCGCCTCGATGAGCAAACAGCATGGGGCATCAATGGTCTCGACAAAGCTAATCGCCAACGCCGAATCAGCTGCCGAATTTCTGATGCTGATGGGCAACGAAAAACGGCTGTTGATCATGAGCTATCTGATCGACGGCGAAATGTCGGTCGGCGCCATCGCCGAAAAGGTGATGCTTAGCCAATCCGCCCTCTCGCAGCATTTGGCCAAGTTGCGGGCGCTGGACCTCGTGGACACCCGCCGCGATCGCCAGATGATCTACTATTCCTGCAAATCCGATGCCGTGCGCGAACTGCTCGCCATGCTGGAAGGCATTTTCGGCGGCGGCAAGGAGGATCTGTCCCAAATGGCGCAGAGGTTGCGCCGCGCCGGGACTTGACCGGACGCTGCCGCGGTCGTTTACCTCGCTGACGATTTCCGGAGCGTGGTTGGTGTGTCTTTCCCGGCGCACGGACCGCGCTTTCGATTGTTGAGCGGGACATGGACCCAATTCGCATCGACGATCCACGCGATCCGCGCGTCGCAGCCTATCTCGATATTCGCGAGCGCGATCTGGCGGGCCGGCAAGGCCGCTTCGTCGCCGAGGGCAAAGTGGTGCTCGACCTGCTTTTGTCGTCGAGCCGCTTCACCGCCGAATCCATCCTGATCCTGGAAAACCGGCTTGGCGGCCTGGAGGAGGTGCTGCGCAAGGCGCAAGCGGACCTGCCGGTCTACGTCGTCGCCAGCGGGGTGATGGACGCGATTGCCGGATTCCACATGCACCGCGGCATCCTGGCCATCGGCCGCAAGGAGACGCCGCATCCGGCCGGGTCATTGCTGGATGCCTTGCCCGCTCAAGCCCTGATCGTCGTGCCTGTCGGCATCGCCAACCACGACAATATGGGTTCGATCTTCCGCAACGCCGCCGCTTTCGGCGCCAATGCGGTGCTGATGGACGGGACATGCTGTGATCCGCTGTACCGCAAGGCGATCCGGGTTTCGGTCGGCGCCGCGCTCAAGATCCCTTTTGCGTCCTTCACCGACACCGCGGGCTTCACCGCGGAGCTCGACCGCCGGGGCTATGACCAGTTCGCATTGTCACCGCGCGGCCGGATCGACATACGCGATGCACGGCGCGGCGAGCGGCTGGCACTCTATCTCGGCACCGAGGGCGAAGGCCTGCCCGAAAGCCTGCTTGCCCGCCTGCAAACCGTGCGGATCACCATGTCGAAGGGCTTCGACAGCTTGAACGTCGCTGCCGCCTCGGCCATTGCCCTGCATCATTTCTCGCGCTGACGATCATGTGAGCCAGGACACGGCGAAAGCGTCAGCCTGCACGGCGTCAGTTGGCTTCTGCTTTCTGCAAGGCGCGCACGCGATCGGCGAGGCTGCGGTCGTTGCCGGCAGAGCGATTGTCCTGCGGCGCGGCGAGCGCCTTGGCGATTGGTGAATCGGGGCCTTCGAGCTTGGCCGTCAGGTGGACCACCTCCGCCGCCAGCTCATTCATCTGCTCGCGCAGCGCGGCACCATTGCCGTTCGTCAAACCCGACGATGCCGCGGCGCCGAGATCCGCCTTGAGGCGCTTGTTCTCGCGCGCCAGCGCCGTCAGCCTGGCCTCCAGCCGTTCGCGGTCGCCGTCAAGCTTGGCAATCGCCCGGTCCAAATCGTCGCGCTTGCCGGCCTCCTCGTGCCGGGCCGGCTCATCTGGCTTGCCGACCAGCCGCAGGGCCGGTGCGCCGTCCTCGGTTTTCGATTTTTCCCGCAACCGCGCCAATTCCTTTTCCCGCCGATCAAGCTTGTCCTCACGGTCGGCGAGCGTTGCGAGCAGCCGCTGGACCTTCTTGTCGAGTTCAGCGGCCCTTTTCTTCTCGGCCTTCAGGGTATCGCGCGCGGCCTTGCTTTCGGCCACGATCTCCTGGCTGCGCCGATCCGCTTCCTTGCGCTGGCCGCGCAGCAGCAAGATATCGCTGGCAAGCTTCTGCAATTCGGATTCGCGGGCCACGAGTTCGATCTGGCGGCTGCTGGAGGCAAAACTGGCGTCGTCATACATGTGCTCCAGCTTCTCGAGATCGAGCGCCCGCCTTTCCAGCTTTCGTTCGGTTTCCTTGAGCCGCTCCGAAAGCTGATGCAGTTCCTCTTCGCGCTGTCGAAGCGCTTCGTTCTTGGCGCCGAGTTCGGCGAGCGCGTGGTCCTTGTCCGTGCGCTCGACCGCCAGCGCCTTCAGCGCCTCGCGGCCGCGATTGATCTCGACGAGTTGTTCGGCCGCCTTCTCGCGCAGCGTCTTGACGTTGATTTCGAGGCGCCGCGTCGTCATGGCGTATTCGGCCCGGATTCGGTCCTTGTCGGCCTGGATCTCGGCTTGCGTCAGCGGAATGGAGGCCTCGATGCGCCTGCGGGTCAGTGCGACGGCACGCCGCCAGACGGCGGGAGCCACCATCAGCGCCAGAAAGCCGGCACAGAGAAAGCCGAGGGCAAAGAACAGGACCGACTGAACCAAAGGACTACCCGTTATCGACGACAACTTGGAAGGCTGGACCGTGCCATCTTGGCATGGCGGAAATCCGGCACCGCGGCAAGGGCTTGCCGCGGCCCATTCGGGTCGTCGGTTGAGGAATCCGGTCGAACCGTCCGTGATTCGCTCATATCGGCCGGATCAGAACGGATTCCAGGTCGCCCGCTCGGTCAGTTTCAGGTAGCCCAGATTGACGCCGAGCCGGGCGCCGACGCCGGTACGGATCGGCACCAGCAGCACATTGTTGTTCTTCAGCACGTTGAAGCCGACACCCGCCACCACATAGGCCGAACCGGCGACGCCGCCATAGCGATTGTAGAGGTTGCCGACATCGTCGAGATTGTAGACCAGCATCATCACGCGTGACCCCTCGCCGCCGAAATCCCAGCCCAGCGACGGGCCTTGCCAGAACACTTTGTGATCGCCGGCATTCTTGGTGTAGAGCGTGCCTTCGCCATAGGTCAGGCCGCCGATCAGCGCACCGGATCCCTCCTCCCCAAGCAGGTAGCCATTGGGCAGACCGTAGGAGGCGAAAATCTTCTCCACGACGGTGGCCAACCCGCCCGACGTCGCGCCGAAGAACTTGTGGCCGGAATCGACAATCTCCTGAGCTGTGTACTCCTGCGCCCGCAGGGGCGATGTCGAGAAGACGAGAACGCCCATAAGCGCGATCGCCATTGAGAGGACACGGAGAAAACTCCGGTCATAGATTCGGGAAAACATGCTTCCAATCTCCGTCATGAAGCACTTTCGCCGACGCCTCGCATCCGTACGGCTCTTTAGGCGGCCGTTAAGGATGACTGTTAGGGGCAAACTATGCCGTAATCCTTTTTCAACCATTAAACTCCCACATGAAGATGGCGGTTCGAAGGCTCTTGGCCGCTCGAGGGGACACGCAGCCTGCGTGAACGCGCCATATGCCATGACGGCAATTTTGGATTTGTTGCTGCACGCACGGGCGCTGTGTATTCAGAAAGCCTTGGGTTGAAGCGTGATTCGTGTGGGCAGGCGCGAAGATCGATCGCTCGGCCGTCAAATGGAAGATTTTGCAGGGATTTCGCCGATGGCCGATCTGTTCACCCTTACCGCTCCCGACCTGGCGGCACTTTTATGCAGCCGCGTCTGCCACGACATCATCTCGCCGGTCGGCGCGATCAACAACGGGCTTGAACTGCTCGACGAGGGCGGCGCCGACGAAGACGCCATGCGGCTCATCCGTCAGAGTGCAAAAAACGCTTCGGCGCGTTTGCAGTTCGCCCGCATCGCCTTTGGCGCGGCCGGCTCGGCGGGCATGATGATCGACACCGGAGATGCCGAGGCCGTCGCCATCGCCTTCCTCAAGAACGAAAAGCCGGAATTGGTCTGGAATGGAACCCGTGCGCTGCTGCCCAAGAACAAGGTCAAGCTGCTGCTCAACCTGCTGCTGGTCGCCAACGCCGCCATTCCGCGCGGCGGCAAGCTGGTCGTGACGCTCGAGAATCTCGAAACCGAGCCGCGTTTTTCGCTTTCGGCAAGCGGGCCGATGCTGCGTGTCCCGCCGAAATTCCTCGAACTGCACTCCGGCCACAAGCCGGAAGAGCCGATCGACGCGCATTCGGTGCAACCTTATTACACGCTGCTGTTGGCCCGCGAGGCCAACATGACGATTTCGATTCACGCGACGCCTGAAGAAATCGTCCTCTCAGTGGCCTGAAAGTCGGCGCCGGCAGCGCGACCAAACGAAGTATTTCAGTCTGAAATATTTCATTGACGCCACAATCGCGGCGCGATGATCTTTGCCCGCTCGTCGACACCGAAGCATCCGCAAGGAAAAACCCGCCGAACGGTTTCTTTGCAAAAATTTTACCTAACGGCTTTTCGGCTTCTTTACCAGATCGGTCTAGGCTGCACCGTAGATGCCCCGCACGACTGGATCGCCCAAGGGCAAAGAGGACGCGGAAATGAAACGCTGCATGTTCGTCGACGATTCAAGCGTCATCAGGAAGGTTGCAAAACGCATCCTGGGCGGTTCCGACATGATGGTCATCGAGGCGGCCAGCGGGCTTGACGCACTGGAGATGTGCGCCGCCGACATGCCCGACATCATCGTCATCGACGGCGCCTTGCCGGATATGCAGGCGGTCGACCTCATCCGGCGCGTGCGCGCCATGGAAAGCCCGATCCGGCCGCAGATCCTGATCTCGCTGGTCGAACTCGATATCGCGTCGATCATGCGAGCCAAGCGCGCCGGCGCCCAGGGCTATCTGTTGAAGCCCTTCAATCGCCCGCAACTGCTCGAACGTTTTCGCGCCTTGAAAATCGCTGCCTGAACGGAAGCCGTTCCAGGCAAACCGCGCGGTGGTCTGTCGTGTCGCACAAAAACAAATAATTGCTCCACAATGCAAAAAACCCGGCCAAGCCGGGTTTTTTAGAAGTGCGCTGCCGACTGCGCTCAGGCGCTGACGCGGATATCTTCCGGTTCGCGCAGCACATAGCCGCGGCCCCAGACAGTCTCGATGTAGTTCTGGCCCCCGGACGCGGCGTCGAGCTTCTTGCGCAGCTTGCAGATGAAGACGTCGATGATCTTCAATTCCGGCTCGTCCATGCCGCCATAGAGGTGGTTGAGGAACATTTCCTTGGTGAGCGTGGTGCCCTTGCGCAGCGAGAGCAGCTCCAGCATCTGGTATTCCTTGCCGGTGAGGTGCACGCGCTGGCCGCCGACTTCGACGGTCTTGGCGTCGAGGTTGACCACCAGGTCACCGGTGGTGATGACCGACTGGGCGTGTCCCTTCGAGCGGCGCACGATGGCGTGGATGCGCGCCACCAGCTCGTCCTTGTGGAACGGCTTGGTCATGTAGTCGTCGGCGCCGAAGCCGAGGCCGCGTACCTTGTCCTCGATGCCGGCCATGCCGGAGAGGATGAGGATGGGCGTCTTTACCTTGGAGAGGCGAAGCGTTCTCAAGACCTCGTAGCCGGACATGTCCGGCAGGTTGAGATCGAGAAGGATGATGTCGTAGTCGTAGAGCTTGCCCAGATCGACACCCTCTTCGCCGAGGTCTGTCGTATAGACGTTGAAACTTTCCGATTTCAGCATCAGCTCGATGCTTTGTGCGGTTGCACTGTCATCTTCTATCAGCAGAACACGCATTTCATTCCCCTTTTCTGCCGCCGGACCATTTCACGACCGTCCTGTCCCGGAGCAGTGGTTGCCTTGTGCAGAGGCTGCCATCGAATGGTTAACAAAACCTAATTTCCCGTCCAATACGGTATCAGATTTTTTAACCTCTTTCTACACCCTCTTGAATCTAATAACGAATCACAGACCAAAATTCCTAATGCAGCACATTAATAACCCGGACTAAGTGACTCCAGGGACTCATCGACGCGGCTTCGCTTCGGCGGCCGGAATTTTTACCCGGCCTTAAGCCCTGACCCGTATGATTAACAATGCCCGTAAACGAATGGTTACCGTCGGCAAAAAACTTTAGGGTTTTGTTTCCCATAGTGCGGGGAAAGCCGGTGGATACGGGCAGCGCTTGGACCTTTCCAGGTGGTTTGGACGATATGTGCGGGTGTGCGTTTCCGGGAGTACCGAATCATGAAGTCACGTGAAAACCTCGTTCGGCTGAAGCAATTTCAGGTGAATGAGAAGCGGCGCCAGCTGCTGCAGCTCGACATGATGATCGCCGAGTTCGAGCGCATGGCCGTCGAATTGGAGCTTCAGATCACCGCCGAGGAAAAGAAAGCCGGCATCACAGATATCAATCATTTCGCCTATCCGACCTTCGCCAAGGCGGCGCGCCTGCGCCGCGACAATCTCAGGAACTCACAAGGCGACCTCGCCCAGCAGCGAAGCGCCGCCGAATCATTACTCGGCGAAGCTGAAGCGGAGCTTTCCAAGGCTGAGATGCTGGAATCGCGCGATACCAAGGTTCGCGAGACCGAAACTGGCGGCCGCAGCGCCATGATCGGCTGAGTCGGCCGACATCGGCGCTATTTGGCGCACAAGCGCGCGCCCTGTCAGGCGACAGCTCGAACCGGCAACAGCAAGCCGCCGCGGAAGCGCTGCTGGCACGCAAGACCTACGCCGCCCAATCCTCCTTTCTGGCACTGGCCCTCGCCCGGGCATCCCCAATATCAGGCGCAGCTGCTCCGCCCGTGATCTGATCTGGGCAAGCAGTCCGGCCAGGTTATGGCCGAGTTCGGTCAGTTCATGTTCGACGCGTGGCAAGCGCGCCATTGCGCAGCCAGCCTTTGCGCAGCGCGCCTACGCCAGTTCGCGCAATATCAGGGTCGAGCGCATGTCGGTGGTGCCCGACCGCGAGGGCCTGCTCGCGCTCGCCGGGTTGATCGACGCGCAAAGGCCTGCCGTCCATGTCGCCAGGACTTTTCCACTCGACCAGGCGGGAGCCGCCGACGCCTTTCTCGCAACCAAGCCGATCGGCAAGGTAGCGCTGACGGTCTGAGCGGCGACACTGAAAGCAAAGGGCGCGGCATGCCGCGCCCTTGCTTGTGGTGAGACCGGCCTAGTGCCGGTATTGCTGGATACGCGTGGTGCGCAACCCGGCAAGGCCATATTCGTCGATCGACGCTTGCCAGGACAGGAATTCCTCCGTGGTCAGCTTGTAGCGCTGGCATGCCTCTTCAAGGCTCAAAAGCCCGCCGCGCACTGCTGCAACCACCTCCGCCTTGCGCCGGATAACCCAGCGACGCGTGTTCGTCGGCGGCAGATCGGCAATCGTGAGAGGGCTGCCGTCAGGCCCGATAACATATTTGACTCTAGGTCTAACCAGATCGGTCATCGTACTCTCTACAAAAAACTCAAAGACCCAATCCCCGCCACGTTACCGCCACAGCTTTAAAAATTGCCTAAGCAGACCCTAATGACTAGGTAAGGATCGTGAACGCCGCGTTAGTCTTTTAGCGGGCATTTGAAATATACGGCCGGAAGCCCCGTTTGAGCCGGGAGAAATGTGCCCGTTCGCAGCGTCCGCCACGCCGGGGGTCTTCCTGCAAGCTGGCGCCGCATGAAAGCTTGACCTATATTCTCGACATTGGCATTGAGCTGCCGCGAAATGAAAGCACCATGAACAGTCTCGACCTTCCCACACGTCCCGAAGAGACCCGCGTCGTCGTCGCCATGTCGGGCGGCGTCGATTCATCAGTGGTCGCCGGCTTGTTGAAGCGCGAGGGCTACGATGTCGTCGGCGTCACCTTGCAGCTCTATGATCATGGTGCGGCAACGCATCGGGCCGGCTCATGCTGCGCCGGCCAGGACATCGACGATGCCCGTCGCGTTTCCGAGACGCTGGGTATTCCCCATTATGTGCTCGATTACGAGGAGCGGTTCCGCAAGGCGGTCATCGATCCGTTCGCCGAGAGCTACGTCGCCGGCGAAACCCCCATTCCTTGCGTTTCCTGCAACCAGACGGTCAAGTTCGCCGATCTCCTGGCCACGGCCAAGGATCTCGGCGCCGACGCGCTGGCCACCGGCCACTACATCCGCTCCGGCGCCAATGGCGCCCACCGGGCGCTTTACCGGCCGGTCGATGCCGACCGCGACCAGAGCTACTTCCTGTTCGCCACCACGCAGGCGCAGATCGACTACCTGCGCTTTCCGCTCGGCGGCCTATCGAAGCCCCAGGTTCGCGCCATCGCCGAGGAGATGGGGCTGACGGTGGCCGCCAAGCAGGACAGCCAGGACATCTGCTTCGTGCCGCAAGGCAAATATTCCGACATCATCGCCAAGCTGAAGCCGACTGCCGCCAACCCAGGCGACATCGTTCATATCGACGGCCGCGTGCTCGGTCGCCACGAGGGCATTCTGCGCTACACGATCGGCCAGCGCCGTGGCATCGGCATCGCGTCCGGCGAGCCGCTCTATGTCGTCCATCTCGACGCCGAGCGCGCCCGTGTCGTGGTCGGCCCGCGCGAGGCGTTGGAGACGCACAAGATCTATCTGCGCAACATGAACTGGCTGGGAGACGGAGGCCTCGCCGATGTGCCCGCCGGCGGCATCGAGCTGTTCGCCAAGGTGCGCTCGACCAGGCCGCCACGGCCGGCCGTGCTGCGTCACGAGGCAGGTGTGGCCTCGGTCGAACTGGCCGACGGTGAATCCGGCATCGCGCCTGGACAGGCCTGCGTGCTCTATTCCGACGACGGCAACGAGGCCCGTGTCTTCGGCGGCGGCTTCATCGTGCGCTCCGAGCGCGGCGCCGAAGCCGAAGCGATGCTGAGCCGGCTGGCCGCGAAGCCGGCGCAAGTTCCCGCCGAGTAGCTCTCCCCTGCCAATCGTACCAGGAGTGCGACGTAGCCTTCCTTCAGGCCGTGGATTTGGTGTGGGTGACGGTGCCGGCCGTCAGGATGCGCAGCACCCTGATCGCTTCCTCGCCGCTGGTGCGTGGTTCGGCGCGCGTTTCGATGCAGTGGATGAAGTGCTCCAGTTCGCGCGTCAGCGGCATGCCCTGGGCAACCGCGACATAGGATGGCTCATTGGTGGTGAATGCCCACTGGCCGCTGTCCTGCCACACGGCGTGGCGGTAGACCGCAAGCTTGCGCTCCCATGGCTCGACATCGTCGAACACCGCCATCGCCTTGGTTCCGACCACGGTCAGCCGCCGCTCGCGATAGGGGTTGAGCCGCGATGTGAAAAGATGGCTGCGCAGTCCGTTGGGAAAGCGCATGTGCAGATGCGCGAAATCGCTGAGATTGTCGAGGAGTGCCGCTCCCTCGCCGCGCACCTCGATCGGCTCGGTGCCGGTGATGGCCAGGATCATCGACAGATCGTGCGGCGCCAGGTCCCATAGCGCATCGTTCTCGGTATGGAACTTGCCGAGCCCCAGCCGGTGCGAATGGATGTAGCGGACCTCGCCGAGCTCGCCCTTGTCGATCAGCCCTTTCAACGTCTCGAAGGCGGGATGGAAACGCAGGACATGGCCGACCATGAACACGCGGCTATTGTCCTTGGCCGCCTGCACCGAGCGCTCGGCATCGGCCACCGTCAGCGCGATCGGCTTTTCCACCAGCACGTCCTTGCCGTTCTCGACGGCGCGCACGGCAAGATCGGCATGGAACTGCGGCGGCAAGGCCATGATGATGGCGTCGATGTCATCGCGGACGAACAGTTGGTCCGGCTCGATCGCCAGGCAGTCCTGTTCGCTGGCGAAACCTTCGGCGCGAGCCCGATTGGTGTCGGAAACCGCGTGCAATGCGCCGAGCGCCTTGAGGGTGCGGATGTGGTTGGAGCCCCAGTATCCGCAACCGAGGACTGCAATGCGCGGCTTCATCTGTTTCAAACTCTAAAAACTCGTGGCCGAGACATAGCGACGTGCCCCGTCGAACTCAACCCCGGCGGCACCAACCAGCTGTTCGTGCGGCAAAGCTTTTCCCCATCGAGAATAGCCCTGATATCGAATGCATCGAAGCTTGACAGGCTCGCCCTCCCAACCTTATATCCGCGCGACCTTGGCGAACGCCTCGAAATGCCTTTCGATTTAAGGCGGATTTCGGGCCTGTCGCCGCCCTGGCGGGGTAGCTCAGTTGGTTAGAGCACGGGAATCATAATCCTGGGGTCGGGGGTTCAAGTCCCTCTCCCGCTACCAATTTCTAGAATAATTTCAGATACCAATGGGCTCCGGCGCCCGAGAACCTTGGCTCGGTTTGCTATCCACGCAGCCATACCCGTTTGAGCGCGTAACGATCGAGTTCGCGGCCGATTTCCGCGCCGCCGCGTCAGCATCAGCGTGCTCAGGCTCTTGCCCTGCGGATCCTACGCCAGCGACCGCATCACCTCGCCGCCCAGCGGCAGATATCCGAACAGTTCGGCATGTCGCCACGCGGCGTGCGCGCTAACAATGGCTGCAGGCTGGCCAGCGACATAGCCGAAGGCGCGGCCGACACCGCCTATCGGATGGCCTTGCCGAACTCGAACTCGATCCTGACGGAGTGAGTGGCCCCTGGCGTGCTCCTACTTGGCCAGGCGCGCGGCGTGCCACTTCAAATGGTCGTCCATGAAGGTCGAGATGAAATTATAGGAATGATCGTAGCCTTCCTGCATGCGCAAGGTGAGCGCGATGCCGGACTTCTTGCAGGCATCTTCGAGAAGCCATGGCCGCAGGCCGTCCTTGAGGAAGCCATCGGCGGTGCCCTGATCGACCAGGAATTCGCCGAAGCGGTGCCCGTCTTCGATCAGCGCTGTTGCGTCGTAGGCGCGCCAGGATTTCTCGTCCTTGCCGAGATATTTTTCCAGAGCCGGCCGCGACCAGTCTGCCGTCATCGGCTGAACGATCGGTGCGAACGCCGAGCAACTTCTGAAGTGCTCGGAGTTCTTCAGCGCGATGGTCAGCGCGCCATGCCCGCCCATGGAGTGGCCAAAAATCGACTGGCGCTCCATATCGGCGGGGAACTGGCTGGCGATCAGGGCCGGCAGCTCGTCGACGATATAGGAGTGCATCCGGTAGTTCCTGGCGAAGGGCTGCTGCGTCGCGTCGAGATAGAAGCCGGCGCCCGAGCCGAACTGCCAATTATCCTTTTCGTCGGCCACACCCTCGCCGCGTGGGCTTGTGTCGGGGCAGACCACGATCAGGCCGAGCTCGGCCGCCAGACGCCGGTATTCGCCCTTGTCCATGACATTGGCATGAGTGCAGGTGAGGCCCGACAGATACCAGAGCACCGGCAGTGGCCCATCCTTGGCCTGCGGCGGCACGAAGACGGCAAAGGTCATGTCGCAGGCGCAGGCTTCGGAAGCGTGTGAATAAACACCTTGCACGCCGCCATGCGACTTGGACGTGGAAACGACTTTCATCAGCTCTGCCTTCTCGTCAAGAAATCCCGGCCCGGCATAGCGGCCGGATGCATCGCTCGCAACCGCGAGCCGCTAATAAGTCCCGGCGGCGTTATCGAGGTGCACCCCGATAATGCCGCCGGTAGACGCCAGGCTTTGCGAACACGCTGACCTAGCCGGGAGGCTGGAGGCCAGCAAAAAGCCAGACGTTTCGATGGCCGGCGATCGGGCCGGCAGGGCGCCGGACTTGACGATTGCCCTTAGTGCCTGATCATTCCGGCGTCGACATTCAGCGTCTGGCCGGTGATCCAGCGGGCGTCGTCGCTGGCCAGGAACGACACGACATCGGCGATATGTTCGGGCTGGCCCTTGCCCTTAATCGCCTGCAGCATCTCGACGAAGCCGAACGCCTCGTTGTGCGGGCTCGCCTTGACGCCATCGCTCTCGATCAGGCCGGGCGTCACCGCATTGGCCGTGATGTTGTACTTGCCAAGCTCGGTGGCCAGCGCCCGGGTGAAGCCAATGACGCCGCCCTTGGCCGCGACATAGGCCGCCATGTTCGGCGTGCCGGCGAAGAAGGTGTTGGAGGCGATGCTGATCACGCGTCCGACCTTGCCCGCCGCCCGCATCTGGTCGGTCGCCGCGCGGGTGACGATGAAGGTCCCCGTCAGGTTGACGTCGATGATCTTGCGCCAATGGTCGAGGTCGACGTCGTCCCAGGCGACGAACGGGACGATGCTGGCATTGTTGACCAGGATGTCGACGCCGCCGGTGAGTGCCTGTATCTCGCCAAACAGCGCTTTCACCGAAGCCGGATCGGCGATATCGGCTGCGATCGCCTTCGCCTTTCCGCCGATTTCGGCGGCCGTGGCCTTGGCGCCCTCGGCATTGATGTCGCTGACGATGACGGTCGCGCCGTCGGCCGCCAGCCGCGCCGCGATCGCCTTGCCGATGCCCTGTGCCGCTCCCGTCACCAGCGCCGTCTTTCCCGCAAGCCGTTCAGTCATGAAATTTCTCCCTCGATGCGCAGTCTGTTGATGTCTGTTCAGGCGTCGGCGTCGATCACCGCCAGCGCCGCGTCGATGCCCTTGCCGACCGCAAGCTTCTGGCCAGCCGCGTTCATGGCGCCGCCAAGCGCCGTCAGCGCCGCGATCGCATAGATCGGCTGTGCCGTCGGGCCCATATGGCCGATGCGTGTAAGCTTCCCCAAAGTTTCACCGCGACCCGACGAAAACACCACGCCGTAGCGGGCGCGCGCTGCCTGGCGAAGTGCTTTCTCGTCGACACCGTCGGGTGTGCGAACGGCCGTGGTGCTCGGCGAGGCGATTGCATCGCTGGCGGCCCAGATCGACAGGCCCATGGCGACGACGCCTGCCCGCATGGCCTTGGCCGTCAGTGCATGGCGCGCCCAAACCGCTTCTGGCCCCTCGTTGAGATAGAGATCGAGCGCCACATCCAGGCCGTTCACTTCGGCCACCGAGGGCGTGAAGGGGAATGGCTTGTCGCGCGACCAGGCGTTCTCCCAGTCGACGATGCTCAGCATCGAGGCGCGGGGCGCCGCCTTGTTGGCCTTCATCTTGGCCCAGGCGCGGTCGCTGACCCCCATGATCGTCAGCGCTGGCGGCGCGCCAAGACATTTGCCCGGGCCGGTCACATAGATGTCGGCCTTGCAGTCGTCCGGATGCGTCTTCATGCCACCGAAAGACGAGACGGCATCGACGATCAGGTAGCCGCCATGCGCCGACACCAGCGCGCCGATGGCATCGATCGGGTTGATGGTGCCCGACGGCGTGTCGTGATGGCAGACGGAGACGACAGTGATTTCCGGATGCGCCTTCAGCATGGCGGCAACCGCCTGCGGGTCGATCGCCTCATTGTAGGGCACTTCGATTTCGAGGAGATGCGGTGAATAGCGCTTCGCCCAATAGCCGAACCCCTTGCCGTAGACGCCCGAGGCAAGGTTGAGCACGACGTCGTCCGATGTGATCAGCGACGCCGCCGCCGCCTCGAGACCCAGCACCGGCTCTCCGTGCAGGATGACTGGCTTGTTGGAAAGCCGCATCGCTTTTTGAGCCTTGTCGACGACCTTCTCGTAGAAGAGCTGGAAGGCCGGGTCATAGTCGTAGAGCACGGTGCGGCCGAGGCCCCGCAGCACCTCGGCATAGGCATTGACTGGCCCCGCCGTCAGCGTGAGGACCGGATCCGCGTGATCTGGATAGCGCATGGTCTTGGTCTCCGGATTGGCGGCGATCAGCCGTAGAACTGTGTGCCGGTTTTGTAGGTCTTGAAGTTGTCCATGTCGTGCGAGTACATCAGCTCGGCGCCGTGATCCTCGGCAAGTTTCTTCACCCTGCGCATTGAATTGACGCCCGCGACCGGGTCGATATGGAAGGCCGCCTGGCAAAGCGTTTCCAGGCTCTTCTGCGTGTAGGCGGCGTCGATCGTGAACATGATCGGCTTGCGCTTGGGAAACTCGACCAGAAGGCTGTAATGGCCGATCGAGTGGCCGGGGGTTGAGATCAGCTTGACGCCCTTGGCCAGCTCGATGTCGCCGTCGATGCCCTCGAAAGTCGAGTTGGCCCGTGTCGTGCCTGCCAGCAATTGCGCGGTCGCGCCACGTGCCTCCGCCGCTTCCGCCGAGAAGCTCAGATCGGAATAACCGAGATGTTCGAAAGGCTGCGGATTGCACGCCTGCGGCACCTCCGAACGGTGGCAGATCTTCTTGGCATGCGGAAAATACTTGTTGCCGCCGCAATGGTCGAAATGGAAGTGCGAGTTGACGACGACGTCGATGTCCTTCGGCTCCAGCCCGAGCAGCGCCAGCGCGCCGGGAATGGTCTGGTGCCTTTCCTGGATCGGCTTCTCGAAGGGCAGCACCTTCATGACGTGGTCGTAGTCATAGCCGGTATCGATGAGGAAGCGGCCCTCGGCATGCTCGATCAGGATCGAATAGACGGGGAAGCGCACTTCGCCGCCTGGGCCGCGGTTCCAGAACACATGATAGCCGTCGAGGACAAGTGAGCCGCCGTCGAGCAGGTAGACCTTGGTATCCGACATTGTTGCCTCCTTTTCCGGCGCGGGTTCCATCCGCGCGTCTGGTTTTTCTCAGCGCGCGCCGCGCTCGTATGGAATGCCCAGTGCCGCCGGCAGGCTGGTCCGCCGCCCGAACAGCACCAGCATGATCATCACCGCCAGGAACGGCAGCATCTGGATGACATCGGTCGGTATGTTGATGCCCGCCACCTGCATGGCCGTCGTCAGCGAAAGACAGACGCCGAACAGAAGAGCGCCGAACAGCACCCAGATCGGCCGTCCCCGCGCCAGCATGGCCAGCACGATGCCGAGAAAGCCGGCGCCATTGGTGATGAACGGAATGAACAGGCCCGCTCCGACATTGGCGAGATAAGCGCCGCCAAGCCCCGCCAGCGCGCCGGTCGTCAGCACCGCGATGGTGCGGGTCCTGATGACGTCGATGCCGGCGACATCGAGCGCGGCCGGCTTGTCGCCCGCTGCCTGCAGATTGAGACCGAGCTGCGTGCGGCGGTAGAGGTGGCTCATGGCGAACACCAGGGCGACCGCCAGATAGACGATCAAATGATGCCTGAAGAAGGCCGGGCCAATCACCGGAATGTCGGACAGCAGCGGAATGACGGTTGCGTCCGCCGCCGGCAGGCGAGGATAGCTGCGCGAGAACTGGAAATGATGGAGCAGCGCGGTCAGGCCTTCGAGGCCAAGCGTAAGCGCGATGCCGATGACGATCTGGTTCAGCCCAATGCGCACGCAAAGCAGCGCCATGATCAGCGCCACCGCGATGCCGCCGGCAGCGCCGGTGAGGAAGCCCAGCCACAGCGATCCCGAATAGAACGCGCCGACGAAGCCGAGATAGGCGCCGGCCAGCATCATGCCCTCGATGCCGATGTTGAGCACGCCGGCCTTTTCCGACATCTGCTCGCCGAGCCCGGCAAGCAGCAGCGGAATGGCGGCGGTGACGGCGCCAAACAGCAATGCGCTGAGAAAGACTTCGCTGAAGAGCCCGGTCATGCCCTACGCCTTTCTCGACTGATGATAACGGTGGTCGACATATTCGGCCAAGGCGAGCACGATCAGCACGATGGAGACCAGCACCAGCGTGAAGTGATTGGGCACGCCAAGCCGCCGCGCCGCGCTCTCGCCGCCGATCGACAATACGGAGAGCAGGAACACGAAGCCGATCGCGGCAAAGCCGTTCATGCGGGCGAGAAACACGGCCGGAATGACCGCCAGCCCATAGGCTGGATTCCAGTCGGCGCGAACATTGCCTTGCACGCCGATGATGTCGACAGCGCCGGCAAGGCCGGCGAGCCCGGCGGAAATGGCAAAGACGGCAATCGTCAGGCCGGGCACGCCCAGCCCCGCATGAACCGCCGCACGCGGATTGGCGCCGACGATCCGCAATTTCAGCCCGAATGCCGTACGCGTCATCACAAGATGCACGATGATGATTGCCGCCAGGCCGAGCAGCAGGCCACTGGTGATGGTGGTTTCGAACAGGCGCGGTAGCCGGTCCTCCACCGGCAGCGTGCGGGTCTGCGGCACGGTCGTGCCGGGATCGCGAAACACCAGCTTGACCAGCACATTGGCGAGCGACGTGCCGAGGAACGTCATCATCAGCGTGGTGATGATCTCGTTGACACCCTGATAGGCGCGCAGCAGCGCCGGCACCAGCGACCAGATCATGGCCACCAGCATGGCAATCAGGAACGCGCAGAACAACGCCAGCCAGGCTGGCATGACCTGCACCAGCACGGGAGCGCTGGCCGCCGCCGTGACGGCGCCGAGCAGGAACTGGCCGTCGCCGCCGAGGTTCCACATGCCGGCGCGAAAGGCAACGATCAGGCCGGCGGCGAGAAACAGCAGTGGAGCCATGCGCGTCAGCGTCTGCTGGATGCCGAGCGGAGAGAAGAGGCCCTTCTCCAGCACGTAGCCATAGTAAGCGAGCGGGTCGACGCCGACGGCAAGCAGGATGCAGCCGGCGATGACGAGAGCGGCAAGGATCGGCCCAAGCGTCATCAGCAGCCGGTGCACTAAGTCTCGCCGCGTGGCGGCGGCGCTCGTGGCATCGAGTGCGGTGGCGCCGGCGGTGGGTGCAGTGTCGATGCTCATGCGGCAAGTCCGATCATCAGGCGACCGACCCTGGTCCGGGCGTCGTCGGCATTCGCCACGGTGCCGACCAGCACGCCATTGGCGATGACGGCGATGCGGTCGCACATGCTGAGCAGTTCCTCGAGGTCGGTGGAGATCAAGAGTACGGCGAGGCCGCGTGCCGCCGTGTCGCGGATGCGCTGGCGCGAGGCCAGCGTGTTGGCGAGATCGAGCCCGTAGGTCGGCTTGTTGAAGATCACCACCTTGGCGCCTTCGGCCAATTCCCGCGCCAGCAGCACCTTCTGGATGTTGCCGCCGGAGAGCCGGGCAACGGGCGTCTTCAAGCTTGGCGTACGCACATCGTATTCGCGCACCAGCTCGGCGGCACGCCTGTCGATCTCGGCGCGCTGCTCGACGCCGCCGCGCCAGAAGGGCGCCGCCCCGACTTGCTTGAGGAAGAAGTTGATGGAGACCGGGAACGTGCCGACGGTGCCCTCGCCCAGCCGGTCGTCGGTCAGGTAGCGAAGACCGCGGTAGCGGCGTTCGCCGACGCTCAGCGCCTCGATGGCGGTGCCCTCCAGCCGAACCGAGCCGCTGGTCGCCGCCCGTTGACCGGCCAAGGCCTCCGCCAGCTGTTTCTGGCCGTTGCCATCGATACCAGCGATGCCGAGTATCTCGCCCGGGCGGATGTCGAAGGAGATCGACGACAGGCCGGGTGCATTGTCGGTCGGCGCGACCGTCAGATCCGCGACCTGAAGCAGAGGCGCGGCATTGGCATCGACCGCGCGGGCCGGACGTTCGACCGCTTCGGGATCGTCCTTCTGCTTGCCGAACATCAACTCCACGATCTCGGAAATAATCTCCTGCTCGCCGAGTGCGCGAAACCGCTCGGGCGGGATCTCGCCCACCTTGCGGCCGAGCTTGAGAACCGAGATGCGGTCGCCGAAGGCGGCCGCCTCCTTGAGCTTGTGGGTGATGAAGACGATCGCCAATCCCTGTTCGACGAGGCGCCGCATCAGCGCGCCAAGTTCCTCGATGCCCTTCGGCGTCAGCATCGAGGTGGATTCGTCGAGGATCAGCACCCGGCTGTTGCGCACCATGGCGCGCAGGATTTCGACTTGCTGCTGCTCACCGAGCGAGAGTTCCGAAACCTTGGCATGCAGTTTTACTGTGATGCCGAGGCTGCCAGTGATCTCGGCCACGCGGGCCGCAAGCTCTTCGGTCCTCGGACGCTGCCACCAGGGCCCGCCAAGAAGCAAGTTCTCGGCGACCGTCAGGGTAGGCACCAGCATCATGTGTTGGAACACCGTTCCGATGCCAAGCGCCAGCGCATGGCGCGGCGACGTGATCGGCGTCGGCTTGCCGTCGACAAGTATGCGCCCCTCGTCCGGCTGCTGCAGGCCAGACAGCATGCCGATCAAGGTGGATTTTCCCGCGCCGTTCTCGCCGAGCAGTACATGCACCTCGCCAGGATGGATCGACAGGTCGACGCTGTCGTTGGCGACGATGCCGGGAAAGCGTTTGGTCACGGCTTCGAGCGCGACGATGTCGCGGCTGTCGACGGGCGATGAAGAAAGACTGCTCATGAAAGCCCAGCACTGGAAAACGGGAAATATCCGGAGGGGCGAACCGATCGCCCCTCCGGCAGCCGACTTCTGATCGCCTTACTGGGCGACGCTTGTCATCAGTGCCCTGACGGCGGCCGCGTCATAGACTGGCTCGACCTTGATCTTGCCGGAAATGACGTCCTCGCGCAGCGCCTGGATTTCGCTCCAGACCTTGTCGGGGATGGCGGCGGTCTTCAGCAACTGCACGGAATCGTCCTTGAGGCCGATCGAATAATGCTTGGTACCGAACGTGTCGGCCTTCAAGTCGGCGATCATCGCCGCGTAGACCGGTTCGATGTTCCACACCACCGACGACAGCAGGAAGCCCTTGTCGATTGGCGACTTGTCGCCGATGACGTCGATGAAATAGACCTTGCCGCCATCGGCGGCCTTTGTCGTCTCGACCGCCTGCAGCATGCCGAAGCTGGAGCCGTTGCCCTGGCCGAAAATGATGTCGGCGCCCGAGGCGATGACACTTTCGGTGACGCGCTTGCCGCCGGCAGCGTCACTGTAGGCGGCCGGCCCGATCACCGCATAGGTGATCTTGACGTCCGGGTTCTCCGCCTTCACCCCTTGCGCGAACGCCGCCGATTGCGAGTTCCACGATGGCGGTTCACCGGAGACGACGATGCCGACCGACTTCGAGCGCGACATCTTGGCGGCGAGACGGCCGGCCAGATAGGCGCCCTGGTGGCCGCTCAGCGTGTAGTCGGCGACGAGGCCTTTCTCCAGCCCGTTCGGCGTATCGACGATCGCTACCGGAACCTTCAGTTCCTTGGCGATCTCGGGTGCCGAGGTGTTGTAGCCGCTGGCATGCGCGATCAGCAGGCTGGCGCCGTCGGACGCGAGCTCGCGCAGCGTCGGACGGACATCGCCATAGCCGAGGCCCTGCGCCACGACCACCTCGACGCCGGCTGCCTTGCCGGCTGCCTTGGCGGCGTCGATGCCTTGCTGGTTCCAGCCATAGTCCGTGCCTTCTTCAGGCGTGAGGATGGCGATCGACTTGACTTCGCCGGCAAGCGCGCCGCCCGTCAAGATACCAGACAGTATTAATGCACTTACGCTACCCTTCAGGATCTTTAACATGTTACCCTCTCTGTTTGATTTCCAATCAATATTTTTATTGTTATTGCGCACAAGCGAGATAGACTGCCTGAGAAAGCTACCCATGGAGCTCAGGCAAAGTGAAAATCCGTTATGTCCTCCCCGTGATGTTGGCGTTCACATCGCTTGCCAACGCGGTTGAGTTGCACCATGTGATCGTCCGCAAGGGCACCGACGGGCTCGATATGGTGCCGTTGACGATTTCGAATGCCGGCAAGGAAGGTGTGTCCTGCAACGCCGACTTCGCCCACTGGTATTCAGAAGGGATAGCGACGATAGAGCCGGGCATGAGCGCTCGTGTCGAACTCTGGTTCGATCCCAAGACCGGCACCTTCACCATCCTCAACGACAAGCGCGAAAACCTGCCGGTCGAGCGCCTGTGGTGTGGCCTCGCGGGTCGCGCATATGCCACGCGCGGGCAGATCGCGCTCGACCGAACCGACGCCGCCAAAGGCGAGCGCGAGGTGTCCTGCGGCATGGAGCAGGACAGCCTGGCATGCCGGTAGGCGCTCATTGATCGGTCCGTCCGGGCCATCGTGCCCTATTCCTCCAGGAACTTGTCGGTGAAGACGTCGTCGGCCGACAGCGCAGCTTTGAGCACGCCCTGGTCGGTGAGCGTCTTCAGCGTTTCCTCCCACTGCGTCTTCGTCATCCAGCCGAGGCCGTGGTCCTTGGTGTCGGGGCTGGTGAAGGTTGAGGCGACGTCGGCGTTGATCTGGGCCAGCAGCACATCCTTCTTGTCCGCGTAACCGGGTGCGGCCTTCGCGGTGATCTCGGCGGCTTCTTCCGGATGGGCGACGACATAATCGAAGGCTTCCCTGTAGGCCTTGACGAAACGGGCGACGACGTCCGGCTTGTCCTTGATCATTGTCTCCGAGGTGAACAGGCCGGAGCCATAAGCCTTCCAGCCATGGTCGGCGCCCATCATGATGCTGAGCGAACCGGGACCGCCCGCCTTGGCTTCCAGTTCGGGAACCTCGGCGTCGACATAGCCGACCACCGTCTGGACCCGGCCGAGAAGCAGATAGCTTTCATAGGGCGGCGAGACGCTGTTCAGCGTCATGTCCTTTTCGGTCAGGCCGTTGGCCGCCAGGAAGCCCTTGAAAAAGATGTAGGTCGAGCCCGCTGGATGAATGCCGATGGTCAGGCCCTTGAGATCGGCCGGCTTGGTGAGCTTCACCGTCTTGGCGAGCGACATGATTGCCAGCGGCGAGTGCTGGTTGACGGCTGCCACCGCCACCACCGGAACGCTCTGCGAGCGGGCCACGGCGAGCGTGGGAAGATCGCCGAAACCGAAATCCGCGTTCCCGTTGCCCACCAGCCGCATGGCATCCGGCGAACCCGAACCCTTGCGGATTTCGGCGACATCGATGTCGTTCTTGGCGAAGAAGCCTTTTTCCTTGCCGACGAAGAACATGGCGTGGTTGCCGCGCACCACCCAATCGAGTTGGACGGTGATCTTGTCAGCGGCCAGCGTCGCGTTCGAGAAGCCAAGCGCGCCGGCAAAGGCCGCAAGCGTGGCTACCTTGATAAGTGAGCGTCTCAGCATTTTTGTTCCCTTTTATTGACGGTGGTTGATCGAGAGGCCTAGGCCTGGCTGAATTTCGGTGCCCATGGCACCACGATGCGTTCGAGGATTTCGGCGGCGTAGTAGAAGGCGATGCCGAGCACGGAGACGAGCAGCAGCGCCGCGAAGACCAGCGCGGTGTCGAGCTGGGTCGAGGCGAACTGGATGACGTAGCCTAAGCCGTCCGAGGCACCGGCGAATTCGCCGACGATGGCGCCGATCACGCTCAGCGTGGCCGCGATCTTGGTTCCCGCCATCAGGTTCGGCAGCGAATGCGGAACGCGGATCCTGAACAGGATCTGCGTCGGGCTGGCGCCGACCGAATTCATCAGCGACAGCAGCGAGCGGTCGACCGACTGCATGCCGGCCAGCATCGACAATGTCACCGGAAAGAAGGCGATAACCAGGATCAGGCCGATCTTGGGCGCGAGCCCATAGCCGAACCAGAGAATGAAGATCGGCGCCAGCGCCACCTTCGGCACGTTCTGGAACAGCACCACCAGCGGATAAAGCGCCCGGCCCAGCCAGTCGAAGCGCACGATGATCAGCGCAATGGCGACGCCGACAACGACGGAGACAAGGAACCCGAACAGGATCTCGCCTGCCGTCACCAGTGTCGCCTGCATCAGCGTAGCCCATTGCGCGACCAGCGATTGCGCGATCTCGGACGGGGCAGGAATGATGAAGGCGGAGATAGCGAAAATCCGCACCACGGCTTCCCATACGACGATCGTCGCCAGCAAAAGTATGACCGCCGGCAGCCAGCTCCCGGTCGCGGCCACCCAGCCGGACGCAAGCCGCGAGTCGGAGGGATTGGTGATGGGTTGATCGCTCATGACACGCCTCCCGGTTGGTGGCTGGCGCGCAGCATCGTGCGCAGTTGAACCACCAGCCTGACGAACTCCGGATCTTCCGTCACCGACAGATCGCGCGGATAGGGCAGGCCAATATCGAGGCTCTCGGTGATCCGGCCGGGCTTGATCCCCAGCACATGAACATGGCGAGACAAATGAATGGCCTCGTCGATGGAGTGGGTGACAAGAACGATGGTCTTGCCGGTGCGCTGCCAGATCTCCAGCAGCGACTGACCCATCTGGTCGCGGGTAATGGCGTCGAGCGCGCCGAACGGCTCGTCCATCAGCAGCACCGCCGGATCGAGCGCCAGCGCCCGCGCGATGGCGACGCGCTGGCGCATGCCGCCTGACAATTCGTTCGGACGCTTGTGGGCGCTGTCGCCCAGGCCCACCAGCTCAAGCATCTCCTGTCCGCGCGTCCGTAGTTGCGCGCGCGAAAGCGACTTGTCGGCGATACCGAGCAGCATGGAAGCGTTGTCGACGGCGTTCTTCCACGGCAAAAGGTTGGCGTCCTGGAAGACGAGGCCGATCATGCGCTTGCGCGCCGCCTCGACCGGCGAAAGCCCGGCGATCGAAACGCTGCCGCTTGTCGGATTTACAAGTCCGGCCAGAACCTTCAGCAAGGTGCTCTTGCCGCAGCCGGAAGGACCAATGAGAGAAACAAACGATCCCTTCGGTACCGAAAGATCGATGTTCTGCAGAACCAATTGCTTGGCCATGACCACCGAAACGCCCTTGGCGGAGATCAGGTCGTCGTGACGTATATGGGCCGGCCGGCCACCGGCTGCCCGGATGGTTTCAACACGCATGGCTTGGCCCTCCATGCGGTGCCCCAACCCGACCGGCCTTGTGAGCACGATGTGTCATGGCTACTCCCGGCCCTCCAGGATGCGACGCACCGCGACGAGCTTGCGCGCCCGTTCGCCTTGCAGCGCCTTTGTCTGCTCGGGCGTGTAGGAGAACATGCCCTCCCCCGATTTGATGCCGAGCTTCGACGCGTTCGTCTTTTCCAGCACCATCGGCGCGACATCGTCGCGATTGGAGAGATCGGCGTTGAGGAAGGACGAGACGGACTTGTAGATATCGAGGCCCGCCATATCGAGCAGCGCCATCGGCCCGATGACCGCGATCTTGTAGCCGATGCCCCACGAGACGCAGGTGTCGAGATCTTCCGGCTCGATGACACCGCGCTCGACAAGGTCGACCGCCTCGCGCAGCAACGCATAGAGCACGCGGTTTTCGACGAAGCCCGGAACATCCTTCTTCACCACCACCGGCAAGAGGCCGATCGAGCGGATCAGGTCGCGAATCGTCGTCACGATATGCGGCGCGGTCTTTTCGCCTGCGATCACCTCGATCATCGGGATGATGTGCGGCGGGTTCGACCAGTGCATGCCCACCATCCGCTCGGGATGGGAGATGTGCGCCTGCAGCTTGGTGATCGGGATGCCCGACGTGTCGGACGCGACGATCGTGTCCGATGCGATCAGGCTGTCGATCGTGCGATAGACATCGGCCTTGATCGAAATGTTTTCAGGAACGTTCTCGATGACGAGGTCGGCGCCCGATACCGCGTCTGCGATGTCATCCGTGAAGCGGACCGTTCCGGCGCCGGCCGGAGGCACGGCGATACCCAGGGCGTCGAGAACGCCCTCGGCCACGCCCAGCATGGACCCCGCGCGCTCGATCGCGGCCGGGGCAACATCGTAGGCGACGACCTGCAGGCCGCCCCTGGCGAGCCGGGCGGCCATGCCAGGCCCCATCGTACCCAGACCGATGATGGCGATACGCTGGATCATTATGCTGCCCTGCTTTGCGTTGCCGCTTTTGATGCCGCGATGAGGTCGGCGGCTTTCTCGGCAATCATGATCACCGCCGCGTTGATGTTTCCGCAGACCAGGTCGGGCATGACGGAAGCGTCCACCACCCTCAGGCCGTCGACGCCACGAAGCCGCAAGTGCGGGTCGACGACCGAGGCCGCGTCGGCGCCCATCCGGCAGGTTCCCGCCGGGTGATGCACGGTGATGGACGTCTTGCGGATATGCTCATCGATCTCGTCGTCGCTCTGGCATTTCGGGCCAGGGAAAAACTCCGCCTCGATGAAGGGCTGCATGGAGGGCTGCGACGCGAGGTCCCTCGCCACTCGGAAGCCGGCCCGAAGCGACTGCCAGTCCTTCGGCGAGGCGAGGAAATTCTGGTGGATCAGTGGCGCCGCGAAAGGATCGGCCGAGGCCAATTTCACCGCGCCCCGGCTTTCAGGCTGCGTCGCCACGATCCGTGTGGCGAACCCGTCCGGAAATGGCGCCTTGAACGGCTCGAAATACGGCCACGCGGCGAGCGGGGCGGCCGTGAACAGCAGTTGCACATCCGGCAACGGACGCTCCGGGCCGCTTTTCAGGAACGCGACGACCCCGCCGGGCACATCTCCCGAGAAACCACGTCCCGTGAAGTAGGTCTTGGCGAAATCGAACCCAATCCGGTCGGCACGCATGTTGCGAAGGAAAGGGCCGCCCGGCCCCCGGCGCCGGTACATGAGAATGACCGATACGTGATCCTGCAGGTTCTTGCCGACCGCCGGCAGGTTGACCCGCGTCTGGATACCGTGCGTCGCGAGCTCCTCTGGCGCCCCTATGCCGGACAGCATCAGAAGTTGCGGCGTGTTGATGACGCCGCCCGAGAGCAGGACTTCCTTGCGGGCGACGACCGACCGTTGGCCGCCGCCATGGTTCACAACCACGCCGGTGGCGCGCGTGCCCTCCAGCGTGATCTTCGTCGCCGTCGCTCCGGTCAGGACGGTCAAATTGGGTCGCTTCAGGGCCGGCCGCAGATAGGCGGACGCGGTCGAACTGCGCCGACCGTTCGAGATCGTCATCTGGAGCCGGCCGAAACCTTCCTGCCGCTCACCATTGTAATCGTCCGTCTGTGGATATCCCGCCTGCACGCTGGCCTGCGCAAACGCGTCGATCAGCGGGTCCTTGTAACGGCAGAACTGGGTGCTGACAGGACCATTGCCGCCGCGAAAGTGGTTCGCGCCTCCTTCCCAGCTCTCCTGCTTGCGGAAATAGGGCAGCACCTTGTCGTACGACCAGTCATGGAGCCCGCTGGCCGCCCAACGATCGTAATCGCCGCGATTTCCCCGCACATAGGCCATGGCGTTGGTCGACGACGACCCGCCAATCACCTTGCCGCGGGCGCACTCGACCCTGCGTCCGCCGACATTGTCTTCCGGTTCGCAGAAATACATCCAGTCGTGGCGACGCTCGGTCAGGATCTTGCCCCAGCCAAGCGGGATGTGGATCATGGGGTCGCGATCCCAGCCGCCGGCCTCGAGCAGCAGCACCGAACATCCGGGGTCGGCGCTCAGCCGGTTGGCGAGCACGCAACCGGCCGATCCGGCCCCAACGATGACGTAGTCGTAACTTTCCGCGTGCGGCATGGTGCGTTTCATTGCCTTGGTCCGGCGCTCCTGCGCCAGGGAACTATTGAAACCGAGCCTGGACCGTCCCGGCCAGGACTAGGTATTCCTCTAGGCGGCCGGCACTAGGCCAGGCCGGCCTCTCTCAGACGCTGCGACCAGTGATTCCATCCTCGATCGATCTGGGCGCCGACGAGTTTTCCTGCCGTCTTTATCTCGCCCGGCGACAGATATTTGATGTTGCCGATCCGCAGGCCGGCCGTGAGCGCTGCCGCTTCCTGCTCGAGATAGAAGGCCCGGAAGACGACCTCACGCACGGAGTTGCCGACATTGACGACGCCATGCCGCGCCATGAGCACTACTGTCTGGTTGCCGAGACTTTCGGCGATATCAGCGCAGATCCGGGGGCTGCCGCCGAAGAGATCCGTCTCGTCGCCATTCTTGTCGCGAATCTCGTAGACCGGGACTTTCTCGCCGATGAAAGCTCCCATGTGGGTGACCGGCCGAAGCGGCGTATCGACGAAGCAGTACGGCAGGACAGCCGGAGAATGAGTGTGGAGCACACACTGGACGTCGGGCCGCGCCTTGTAGATCTCGCTGTGGATGTAGCGCTCAAGATAGGACGGGCGATTGTCCGACGTCTCGCCGTCGAGATTGAAACGCTGGATGTCGTCGACGGTTATCAGGCTCGGAGCAAGCTTCTGCGCCAGGAAGAAGCTTTGGGGATCCTGGGGGTCACGGGCACTGATGTGCCCGAACGTATCCATGATGCCTTCGTTCAGAAGGATCTTCGTCGCCGTGACCAGCTCTTCGAAGACGGTCTGGTGCGCTGGGCTGTTGTCTTTCATTTCCAAATTCTCCCATTTCGCGGAGCTGGCGACCATTTTTATTCTTAGTTATCGGTCGCCGGCGTCGCGGATTTCACTTGTTTTCGTAGAGGCCAACGATCCGGTTTTGCTCGATGATGTTCCCGGCGTATTTCTGCAGGAACTCCTCCCTGGTAGGCGTCCCTTCGACCTTGGTGTCCAGGGCATAGACCCAGAAGTAATAGTGATGTTCTCCATGGCCTGCAGGCGGCTGGGGCCCGTAATACTGCTTGCCGCCGGCGCCGTTTGGCCCGACGCGAAACTTTTCCTGCGCGTCCGAAAGATCGGTGGTCGACGGATCGATGCCGTAGACGACCCAATGGGTGAAGCCGTTGGGCAAGGGCGCGTCGGGATCATGGCAGATGACCGCGAGTTCCTTCGTGCCCGCGGGGACGCCGCTGACCGTAAGCCTGGGCAACACATTGCCTTTGTCGCCGGCATGCTCGTCGCGCAACTTCCCGAGCGGCTTGAAATCCGCCGACGTAATCTTGAGGTCCTTGATGTTCAGGGGCATGGAATTCGTCCTTCGCCAATTTCGATCGAACTAGACACCGGCCTTGAGGTCGGCGACGGATTTGCCCCCGACGCGCTGATGCACGCGCGGACCCGATGCGACGGCCACGCAGATCAAAAGCTCATCGGGGCGCGGGCCATCCGGCACCGAAAATGTGACGGCATCATAGTGGGAACGGATATAAAGCTCGTCCTTGTGGGCAAGCGGGATATCGATGGATGTGCCGGCTGCGGCGACCTTGCTGACCGACGAGATCCAGGCCTTGCCGCCGCCCACTTGCTGACGCAGCGGATCTCCGAACACCGTGGTGATGCAGGCGACGACATGTTCTTGCTCGCCGGATGTGCCCGCGATACCGCCTTTGCCATAGCTTTCGACCGGCCTGTTGCCGAGCAGCGCCACCGCCCGCTCGCCGAGCGCATGACCGATGGCTGAACTGGGATTGGTCAGGTCGGACAGTTCGGCGACGAACTTTCCGGCGAACGGATTGCGGATGACAACGCCAGTCGCGACTTTGACGAGGGTCTCGCCAGGCTGGCCGCCATCATGCCGGCTTTCCTGGACCGAGGCGTACCACCCCCTGACATCGTAGTCCCGTTCGACTTCACTGGAATATTTCATCTTTGTCTCCTGAAGGGAGCGCAGCTTGCGCGCGCCGATTAATGCGTTGAGCGGCTCGTCCGATGCTACTGCGGCCATGAGAAGACGCCGCGCAGCGGGTCGTAGCGGGCTGCTTCCAATGCCGCCGGCGTGAACATGTTTCCCTTCGAGAGCGAGCGGTTCGCCGCATAGTCGCCGGACAGCGCCTGACAGCGATCGGTGATCGGGCGAATGCGCTTTTCCCACGCGACGAGCGCGTCCTCGACCGAAGAGCCAGTCTGCAAATCTTGCGACAGGCTGAAGGCATTGACCATCGCGCAACCGGCGCCCTGGGCAAGAGCCGGACACATCGCATGCGCGGCATCTCCCACCAGGGCGACCTTGCCTCTTGTCCAGCTGTCAAGCTTGGTCGTTTCGTACTTGTCGTACCTGGCTGTTTTCAGCTTCGCCGCCTCGATCAGGCACGGCTCCAGGAAAGGGAACATCTCGACCCAGACCTCGAGATCGATCGGCACCTGCGACCCCCGCGGATCGGCGGCTGGAGCCATGAGGCCGAGGTAAAGCTCATTCTCGTTGCAGGGCGAGTAGAGGATCCGCTGAACGCGCGGCCAGAAGTTCCACATGTCTATGGTGTTGTCCCACTCGCCGTGACCGAGTTCCTTCTTCTTGCGAGGCACGATCAGCCGGATGAGACCGTCCTTGGAGACCCATCGGTCCTGCTTGAAGCCAATGGAGTCCCTGACCTTGGACCCAACACCGTCGGCGCCGACGATCAGGTCGGCTTCGAGAACCTCTCCCGTCTGAAGCGTCAGGCGACCTTCCGGATCGGCGGCAACCGCTTCGGAGTTGACCGATACGTCGACACCCAGCGCGCGGGCGCGGTTGACCAGGGCATCATGCAGGTGGCTCCGGGTCATGATGCGCCACGGGAGGCCGTTGAACGTCTCCTTGGAAACCGACTTGTTATGCATCCAGGTCTCGTAGGTCGGGGGCGTATGCGAACCTTGGAGAACATCATCCAGGGCGCCCAGTCCTTCGAGCACGCGAAGGCCATTGTGCCAGAGATAGATGCCCGCGCCGAATGCCCGCAGCTCCGAGCTCTTTTCGTGCAGCCTGACATCCCAACCGTTCTGCCTCAGAGCGATGGCGGCGGTCAGACCGGCAAAGCCGCCGCCAGCGACCTCGGCACGGCGCGCCTTACCCTGGGTTTTGTTTACATTGGCCATTTTCTATCCTGATGCTGCGTACAAGAAGACGGCGTGCTGGGCCGTCAGGCGTCGATGAAATTCGTGATCGCTTTCAGCGTGATCTCGGGAGATACCTCGTTGACGTAGTGGTCGGCGCCCGGAACGACGACCACGGGCAGATCGGGCCGTAGCCGGCTTGTTTTCGCCAGCGCCGCCGCCGAAACCAATTTGCTCGCCTCGCCCCGAACGATGAGGACGGGCTTCGCCACATCCCGATAGGCGGGCACCAGGTCCGATCGCAGGCCCTTGGCCGTCTGGGCCATGGCCGCGGGCGACGCCAATGGTCGCAGCCCGCCGTCGACCCGCTGATAGCCGCTCTCGGCCCGGATCCTGATGGCGTCGGCGGGAATGTTCGGATAGCGGCCAGCAAGATAGGCTTCGACGGCCTTGATATCCTCGAAAAGCTGGCTTCCCGCGTTCACCCGGGCTTCCAGCGCATCCAACGCTTCGGTCTCGATGAAGGGCGTGAAGTCGATTGCGATGACCGACCGCACCAGATCTGGATGTCGCACGGCGGCCGTGACGGAGTTTCTCGCGCCAAGCGAATGTCCGACGAGGATGGCAGGCCCCCGGTCGAGGGTACGGATCAAGCCGGCAGTGTCGTCGGCATAGTCATGCGCCTCGTAACCGCCTTCCGGCTTGTCGCTGTGGCCGTGCCCTCTCTGGTCGACGGCCACGGTCGTGAAGCGATCCGAGAGCCGAGCCATCAACGGCGTGAAGACCGCGGAATTGGAGGTAATGCCATGGAAAAACAGCATCAACGGGCCGTTGCCCGCCTCGCGCACGTTCAAGGTGATGCGGCCGGTGTCGATGCGTCGCGAGCCAAATTGGTCGGAAGCCATCCCTGCCGCAATGTTCATGATCCTCACCGTCACTGCCCGTCTCGGTCAAAAGGATCATACAGCCAGAAGGACGTCAAGCAGATTGTCTGACATTCTTGCAATCTTCAGATTTGACAATCTGGCTATTTTCCACGGCGTGACGTATGCTGGTTAGGAGATTGCGACTCAAACCGATGAGACGTTAGAGATGCCTCCAGATTTGAATTTGCGAATTTCCCCACGAACAGTTCAACGCGAGACCGTCGACAAGTTACGGCTCGCCATCTTCTCCGGATTGTTCCAGCCGGGAAGCCGCCTCATCGAAAGTCAGCTGTGCACACAACTCGGCATCAGCCGCCCTTCGCTAAGGGAGGCTTTGCGCAGTCTCGAGGCCGAGCGCCTGATCGAGATCGTCCCCAACCGCGGGCCGTCGATACCGTCGCTTACGTGGGAAGTGGCAACCGCCATCTACGAGGTTCGAGAGCTGCTTGAAGTCGAGGCCGCGGGACGCTGCGCGTCGAGAATTTCCCCGGAGCAGTTGCTTGAACTCGAGAAATCTCTTTCCGCGTTCGAAGCGGCGGCGTCCAGCAATGACAGCCTGGCACAGGTCATGACCGCCGCGGACTTCTATTCGATCATACTGGCCAATTGCGGCAACCCGATCCTCGAGGAGGTCCATCGTGGCCTTGTGGCCAGGATCAGCTTCTTTCGCGGACGATCGATGTCATTGGATGGCAGGGCACAGAGCAGCCTGGCGGAGATGAAGGAGATATACGAATCCATCGCCGCCGGCGACGAGAAGGCCGCCCGCAAGGCCTCCAAAAATCACCTGTTGAAGGCCAAAGCGGCAGCGAAGATGTCCATGGACAGCGCGATTTGAGTTTTTCGAAGACAGTTGCTCCGCCTGAAACCCGAAGCCTTTGAGGATGTCGCGGATCGACTGTCCGCGCACAGCTCGATGCGTAGGCCACCTCGTGCCGGCGCCAAACTTGCCGACCAAATACGCAAGCGTCAGATGGAGTGATGATGAGCTGGGCGAATTTTGAGCGCGAACGGGATGCCGATATCGTCATCGTCGGCGGCGGGTCGGCTGGCGCATTGCTTGCGGCGCGACTGAGTGAAAAGCCGGACAGCCGCGTTCTGCTGATCGAGGCAGGCGAAGAAGCGGTGGATCCCGACATCTGGAACCCCGCCGCATGGCCGGCACTTCAGGGCCGTGGCTACGATTGGGACTATCGCACGGAGCCGCAAGCCGGGACCGCTGGCCGGGTGCATCGCTGGGCGCGCGGGCGGGTGGTCGGCGGCTCGAGTTGCCTGCACGCGATGGGTTACATGCGTGGTCATCCCCGGGACTTCCAGGCATGGGTCGACGCGACCGGCGATAACAGATGGAGCTGGGATGAATTGCTGCCCGCGTTTCGGGCTATCGAGGATCACCCGCTCGGCGGCAACGGCCTTTACGGCAAGGGCGGGCCGATGCCCGTCCATTTGCCGGCCGACGAGGTCAGTCCGGTCGCGCGCGCGTTTATCGAAGCCGGCGCTTCGCTCGGCCTGCCGCGTCTTGAAGGGCACAACAGCGGGGAGATGATCGGCGTCACCCCGAACTCCTTGAACATTCGCGATGGGCGGCGGGTTACGGTGGCGGACGCCTGGCTCACGCCGGCTGTTCGAGGCCGCGAGAACCTGACCATCCTCACGGGATCGCGAGTGCGGCGGCTTAACCTGGCGAGCAATCGGGTCCGCGGCCTCGAAATCGCAGGGCGACAGGGTCCGGTCGAAATCCTCGCGGATCAAATTGTCCTTTGCGCCGGCGCGCTGGAAAGTCCGGCTTTGCTGATGCGCTCGGGCATCGGTCCGCACGACATGCTCGATACCGCCGGCGTTGGCTGCCTGATCGATATGCCGGAAGTCGGTCGAAACCTTCAGGATCACCTGCTTGGCGCCGGCAACCTTTATGCGGCTCGCAGGCACGTTCCTCCATCGCGCCTCCAGCACTCGGAATCGATGGCGTATATGCGCGCCGACAGGTTCACCGGTACCGGTCAGCCCGAAATCGTCGTTGGTTGCGGCATCGCGCCGATCGTGTCGGAACGCTTTCAGGCGCCTGCCGCCGGCACGGCATATTCGCTGCTGTTCGGGATCACCCATCCAGCGAGCCGCGGCAGCGTGCGCATAAGCGGGCCGGAGCTCGATGATCGGTTGATCATCGACCCCGCATATTTGCAAAGCGGCCGGGACCGTGCGCTGTTTCGCCAGGCGCTCGAGGCAGCCCGGACGATCGGACATCGGGATGAACTCGCCGGCTGGCGCGAGCGCGAACTCCTGCCAGGCAGCCTGAACAGCGCGGCTGACATGGACGACTTCATCGCGCAGTCGGTCATCACGCATCATCATCCCTGTGGCACTTGCAGGATGGGCAAGGATCCGGACGCCGTCGTCGATGCGGATCTGCGGCTGAAGGCGCTCGACAATCTTTTTGTCGTCGACGCGTCGATCATGCCCAGTCTCACCGCGGGACCTATACACGCCGCGGTTCTCGCGATCGCCGAGACCTTCGCTCGATCTCGCGCCTGAGAAATAGCATATCGCCGGCAAAGCAAGCACGACCTGGCGACACGGCACCAACGGCGTTTCAGCGATAGCTAACGGAACCGAATGGCTATCGCCGAATTTTGCTTCAGGCGGATTACGGAAGGGACCCCGTATTTGGAGCACCTGCATGAGCAACATAAGCGCCGAAGTCTCTGAGAAACAGAGCAATCTTCGGGCAAAAGGGCCATTCCAGCGGCTGCTGCGCACAATCGGGCCTGGTTTCATCACAGGCGCTTCGGACGACGATCCTTCGGGCATCGGCACCTACAGCCAGGCGGGCGCCCAGTTGGGGTTCAATGTCGGCTGGACGATGGTCTTCACCTTTCCGCTCATGGTCGCGATCCAGGAGATAGCAGCGCGAATAGGCCGGACGACAGGTCGAGGTATTTCCGGCAACCTCGCACGGCACTACCCGTCTCCGCTGATGTATTTTGTAGCCTTGCTTTTGTTCGCCGCCAACGTGATCAACATCGGGGCGGACCTGAGCGCGATGGCTGATGCATTGTGGTTGCTGGTGGGCGGCCCAAGCTCGCTTTACGTCGTTGCGTTCGGCGTGGCATGCGTTTTGGCGATCGTCTTCCTCGACTACAGCCGCTACGTCACGGTCCTGAAATGGACAACGCTGAGCCTCTTTGCCTACGTGGTGGCCGCGTTTCTGACTGATATCCCATGGGGCGAGGCGCTCAAGGGAATCGTTGTTCCGCATGTCGAATGGAGCCGGGCGTTCTTCACGACGCTTCTGGCCATACTCGGCACCACGATTTCTCCCTACCTGTTCTTCTGGCAAGCATCGCAAGAGGTCGAAGAGGAGAAGATCGACCCGAAGGCCAAGCCGCTGAAATGGGCACCGTGGCAGGCGCCGCGCGCGTTCCAGCGCATTCGCGCCGACACCTTGGTGGGCATGGCTTTTTCGAACCTGATCGCCATTGCGATCATTGTCACCACGGCCGCCACCCTGCACAAGGCGGGGGTGACCGACATCAATTCCTCCACCGACGCAGCCAAGGCACTGGAGCCGGTCGCGGGCAAATTCGCCTTTGTGATTTTTGCGATGGGGATTATCGGCACTGGCCTTCTCGCCGTGCCGGTTCTCGCCGGCTCGGCCGCTTTCGCCGTGGGCGAGGCGCGCCGCTGGCCAGTGGGGCTGGAGCGCAAGCCGAAGCAAGCGATGGCATTCTATGCGACCTTGGCCGCCGCCGTGGTGCTGGGAATGGGGATCATGCTGACGCCGATCGATCCCATCAAGGCGCTTTACTGGAGCGCCGTCATCAACGGCATATGCGCGGTTCCCGTAATGGCCGTCATGATGCTGATGACCGGGCGTTCCGAGATCATGGGCGAATTCCCCGTCGAGGGCTGGCTGCGCTTTCTCGGCTGGCTCGCGACGACTGCGATGGGATTGTCGGTTATCGGCCTCGCGCTGCAATGGGCCTTTTGAAATGACCCGACCGGGTCAGGCTCCGGTATGACGCTGAGCGCCCGCAGGGGACGAAGACCTTGGCATCCGCCGGCAGTCGCGTACGGCACCCTCGTCAACGTGCGCTCAGCGCGACCATGCGATCGAGGGCGGCGCCAAGGCCTTTCAGCGACACCGGAAAACTCAGCTTGGTGTCGGCCGCGGTGGTGACGTCGAGTTTCAGCTCGGTCCCCGCCTTGAGCTTCTGCATCAGCGCCCGGTCGATCGGAAACAGCGCCACGCAGCCGTTCGGCAGGCAGGTCCTGAACTTCAACGGCCCGACGGGCGGCTGGTCGTCGATCTGGGGCGTCACGCCGGGCTCGAACAGGATGCCGAAGGGCAGCAGCAAGGTTCCGATCAGCCCGCCCTTCTGCCCCACGCGCAGTTCAACGGCCAGAAGCCTCTGGCCGTTTTTCTGCGTCTGGTCCTGCGTGACCGTGCAGACCCGGGCATTGTCCTGCATGCCGCAGGCGAGCTGCCAGTCCTGATAGGTTTCCTGGAGCGACGATGCGCCATTGGGAAGCGAAGCCTGCTGCTGTTGCGCGAAAACGGCCGGCACCGAAGCGGCGAAGGCAGCCGCGCAGATGACGGCTGCCTTCGGGAAAAGCTGTCTACGAACCAATGAATGCTGCCTTCTCTTGGGTGCCGGGCAAATGCCCGAAGTAGCGGCTCGAGGACCCGTGTTTATCGTCACGTACAGACCCATTCACGGATCTTGCATTGGGTCCCCCCTGCCTCGCAGGCTTGCAGGGCGAGATCCTCCGCTTCCCGGCGGGTCTCGGCGGAGTTCACGCCCCACGGGGTGAACCGGTGCTCCACTTTGTCTGCCACGGCGAGCGCGCCGCAATGCTTGTAGGGAAATCCGGTCTTATCGTCGTCCGTCCAATGACGGTGATTGCGGAACACGGTAACGACGTTGCAGGCCTTTCCACCGGCATTCTCGCAATATTTCTGCGCTATGTCCTTCGCTTCCTGCCGCTTGTCGGCGCCCCAGAAGAAGCCGTATTTGGTATCGGTCTGGGAGTAGGCGATTGCCGCCCAGATACCTTTCTCCTCCTGCGGTGGCTCGGACGGCTCCACCAGATCGGCCGAGACGACCTGCCCGCTCCACAGCAAGGCCATGCACAAGACTGTCAAACGTCGCGATTTCATGGTCCGCAATCCTTTCCAGGGCGCCTCGCCCATTCGCCTGACATTCTCACTTGGCCGCCGATGCGATGGAAATCACCACGCATGTGTTGCCCGTCGGCAGCAGAAGGGCTTCGCCCGTGTTGCCGCCAAGCTCGTACACTTCGACCTGTCCGAGATGATCCGTGATCTTGCTGCCTTGCGGAAGCGCGGACGTGACATCGGCGCAGGGGCTGGCGAACGGCGCCACCCGCACCATGGTGCCTTCGCAACCCGTGGCGGTGGGCGAAGCAAAAACGATGCCGGCGGCCGGCCCGCTGTAGCGCTCGGTCGCATAGTCCAGGCCGACAAGCGCCTGCACGGCGTGCTTGTCGGCGGCCTGGTCGCTCCACAGCGACTTGACGCTGTATTTCGAGCCGGTCGTCAAGAGCTGTCCGAGCACCGGATAGACGGTCGAGCAGGCCTGCACGCCGGATTGCTTGACGTGTTGGAGGAAGGGCGAGTCCGGCAGCGCGGGCGGCGCCGTGCCGGCCTGAGCGGCCGTCGGCGTGCCGACGAGACCGGCGATCGCGGCATAGTTCGCTGCGGCGAAGCCGATGCCCATCATGGCCAGCCCCAGCGCACACAAACCGATGACGCGCGGCCAACGCCGCGGCGGCTCGACGGTCCTCTTGCGGTCCGGCTCGACGGTCCTTTTGCGATCCGGCTCGACGGTCGGGTTGCTGCGCGTCGCGGAGATGAACGGGTCTTGGTGGCTCACGGTGCTGCCTCGGTTATTTGACTGGCGCAAGGGCCTCGGACAGCCCCTTGAGCGTTGCGGTGACGGTGACGGTCTGGCCATCGACGGTCGGGTAGGAAATCGCCGGCGTCGCCTTCTGCGCTATCTCCTGGCGCATCAGAGGTCCCACCGGCAGCATGCCGACACAGACCATTTCGTTGCAGCCGTTCAAATGCACGTCGATGGATTCGGCGCGCCCCTCGAACTTCAGCGATACCAGCCCATCGCTCCTGGCGTTCGGCGCGGTGCGCAGGATCATGTAGGGTTTGCCGTCCTGGGTGGCGGCGAGCGACCAGCTGAACGCCATCTTGCCCGCCCCGTCCTCGATCACCTGCGAGACGTTGCAGACCTTCTTGCGCGCCTTGAGGTTCTCGTCGCAGATCAGCGTCCAGTTCTCGAAGGGGCGGATGGTGCGCTGGTATTGTCCGAGCTTCACGTCCGGCGGCACGACCACGTCGGAGGGCTTGACCCTATAGGGCGAAGCCGCCTGCGCGGCAGCCGGCGCCAGTCCGCCGGCAAGCGCCAGGCAGGTCAGGAATGCCATGGCTAGTCCGGGAAAACCAAACGGGTTTCCCGGATTCGGGCCTGGCCTGTCATGGCCGGTTCGCCTGTTCATTCCCGCCCCAGGTCCCGCCTCAGTTCAAGGTGAAGCTCAGCCCGGCGCCGACACCGACATTTCCACCCGCCGCCGTGCCGGACACATTGCCACGGATGCGGCCGTCCTCGCTGGTGTAGCCCGCGCCGAAGGCAAAGGCGCTCGAGTCCCGCCAGAAGCCACCGCCCGCCGCCACGCTCAGCTTGCCGGGACGGTCGTCGTAGCGGAGCGAGGCTGCCGCCAGACCGATTGCCGCCGCCTGCCGTGCTTCGTCCCGGATGCCGCTGATGTCGGAATTGAGCTGGCTGAACTTCTGGTCGGTATAAGTGTTGGCTTGTTGCAACGTCGTGACAGCCACCTGGTCGGTATAGGTCTTGCTCTGAGCCAGGTTCAGGTTCAGCTGGTTGACGTTGACCGCGTCGGTGCCGGCAACGCCGGGGCCGACATTGGAGATGACGACAGGCGCATTCGGATCGCCGCCCTGCAGCGTGATCTTGTTGATTTTGGTCGTCGATCCGTCCGGATTGGTGACGGTGTCGTACTGCACGGTGTTTTGGACGGTGCCGCCGATGCCGCCGATCGTTTTGGTCAGGTCTTCGATCGCTGTGTTGGTGGCGTAGAGCTGCGAGCCGTTGATCGCATCGGTGCTGTCGGAAGAAACGCGTCCGGCGGCGACATTGGTGATCGTCCTCTCCGCGCCGGCATCGCCGACGCTGACGGTGCCGTCCGGGGTCGTGCCGGCAAAGGCGTAGGTCTTGCCGTTGATGACCGTGTTGGACGTGCCGACGGCGGTCTGCGACACCGAGCCGGAGCCGAGCGCCACATCGCTGGCATTGTTGGCCTGCGCGCCCTGGCCGAGCGCCACGGCGCCCTGCCCGGTGGCCGTCGAACCATGGCCCGCGGCCAGGCTGTCGGTGCCGCTCGCCACGCTCTCCGGCCCGATCGCCACCGCGTCGGTGCCGCCGGCAAGGCTGTCGGCCAGCGTCGAATTGGCATGGAAATACTTGATGCCGCCGCCATTGTTGATGGTGGTGAGCGCATTGTTGACGGCGGTGAAGCCGTCATAGACCGTCGAGTAGTTGTTGCCCTGGATGTTGTAGGTCGGCCCGGTGATCGAGCCGTCGGGATTGACCGTGGTGCCGCCGCCGAACAGGTTGGAAACGTTTTGTGAGACACCGCGCAACTGCGAGACGTTGACGCCGTCCGTATCGGCCGAACCCGCCGCGACATTGGTGAGCTTGCGCTCCGCCCCGGCGGCACCGAAGGACACTTCGCCGGCCGATGTCTGCGCGGCGCCGAGGGCAAAGGCTGTGTAGCCGGCCTGCGCGCCGACCGTGGTGATGGATGACGCGCCCAGCGCCACGCTGTTGGCGAAGGTGCTTTGGGCGCCGGCGCCCAGTGCGATGGATTGCACGCCAGCGGCGGTGGAGTCGGTGCCGAGCGCGATGCCGTCGGCCAGCATGACATGGGCGTTCTGCCCGATGGCGGTGCCGCCGGGTGCCGTCTGGTCGACGACGGCTCCATTGCCGATGCCGACGCCATTGTCGCCATTGACGACCGTGGTCGGGCCAACCGCGACCGATTCCGCTCCGACCGCCAGCGAGTCGCCGGCTGTCGAATTGGCATGGAAATATTTCGTCGAGGTGGCGGAGACCGCTGCGATCGCTCCCGCCAGCTGGCGCACCGTCACGGCGTCCTGGTCCTGCGTGCCGTCGGCCACGTTGGTGATCTGCCGGTAGGCCGTGGCGGTACCAACCGACACGGCGCCGAGCAGCGTCTTGTCGGTCGTGTTGTACTGGATGAAGTTGGACGGGCCAGCCGCGATCTGCCCGGAAGCCGGAGCGATCGCGCGGTCAGAGACCGAACCTTGACCGAGCGCCACGCTGCCGTCGATGCTGGCCGCGCTGTCGCGGCCGAGCGCAAGCGCGCTGACGCCGGTCGCGGTCGCCTGGTAGCCGACTGCGGTGGAACCGACGCCTTGCGCGAAGGAATCGGTCTGCGCCAGGCCGGTCTCGTTGGTGCGGGCATAGCGGATGCCCTCGCCATTGGCGTTGGTGTAGAT
>NZ_VFVO01000019.1:0-123270 GCF_006442875.1 Mesorhizobium sp. B2-3-15
GGAGAACCGGGTGCGGCGGGAAAAAACAACGAATCCCCTCGCCTGATGTTCATGATGTCTTCTGGCGGGCTCACCGCCGCCGACATGTTCCAGGGCAAGGACGCATTGCTGTCGGGCCCGGCCGGCGGCGTGGTCGGCATGGTCGAGACGGCGAAGCTCGCCGGTTTCGACAAGGTCATCGGCTTCGACATGGGCGGCACGTCCACCGACGTCGCCCACTATGACGGCGAGTATGAACGGGCCTTCGACACGGAAGTCGCCGGTGTGCGCGTCCGCGCGCCGATGATGCGCATCCACACGGTCGCCGCCGGCGGCGGCTCGATCCTGCACTACGAGCCCGGCCGTTTCCGCGTCGGACCGGACTCCGCGGGCGCCAATCCCGGCCCCGCCGCCTACCGGCGCGGCGGCCCGTTGGCGGTGACCGATGCCAATGTGATGCTCGGCAAGCTGCAGCCCGACTTCTTCCCGTCGATCTTCGGTTCCAGCCAGGACGCGCCGCTCGACGCGGAAACCGTGCGTGCGAAATTCGCGGCACTTTCCACCGAGATCGGCGATGGCCGGCCGCCCGAATCGGTCGCCGAGGGCTTCGTCACCATCGCGGTCGAGAACATGGCCAATGCGATCAAGAAGATTTCCGTGCAGCGCGGCTACGACGTCACCGAATACCTCCTGAACTGCTTCGGCGGCGCCGGCGGACAGCACGCGTGCCTGGTCGCGGACGCGCTTGGCATGGAGGCCGTGCTGATCCATCCCTTCTCCGGCCTGCTTTCGGCCTATGGCATCGGCTTGGCCTCGGTGTTCGCCTCGCGCCAGCAGGCGCTGCTCAAGCCGCTCGCCGAAGAGTCCAGAACGGAGATTGGCGGCCTCGTCGCCACCTTGAAAAAGGCCGTTATCGCGGAGCTGGCGGCGCAAGGCATCGCCGAGGACGCGGTTGCCACCAGGCCGGTGCTGCACATTCGCTATGACGGCACCGATACGACGCTGCCGGTAAATTTTGAGAACGACTCGATTTTCCAGGCAAAGCGCGATTTCGAAATCGCCCACAAAGCGCAATTCGGTTTCGTCTATGACGACAAGCCGATGGTGGTCGAGACCGTCGGCGTCGAGGGCACCGAAACCGGCCAGACCAGCGCCGAGGCCCATGCGCCTGCCGGACCGGCAAGGGTCCATCCAGCCGCTTCCGAGACCCGGCTAATCTTCACGGAAGGCCAGTGGCATGAAGCTGGCGCCTACCGTCGCGAGACCCTCGGACCGTCCAATCTGGTCGCCGGCCCCGCCTTGATCATCGAGCCAAACCAGACCATCGTCGTCGAGCCGGGCTGGCGGGCCGAAATCACCAACCTCAATCACGTCGTTATACGCCGCACGGAAAAGAAAGCGCGCGCCGCTGCCCTGGGCACGCAAGCCGATCCGGTGATGCTCGAAGTCTTCAACAATCTCTTCATGTCGATCGCCGAGCAGATGGGCGTGACGCTGCAGAACACCGCCTATTCCGTCAACATCAAGGAAAGGCTGGATTTTTCCTGCGCTGTCTTCGACCACACCGGGGCGCTGGTTGCCAATGCGCCGCACATGCCGGTGCATCTCGGCTCCATGGACCGTTCGGTCGAAACCATTATCCGGCTCAACTCCGGCGACATCCATCCCGGCGACGTCTTTGCCTTGAATGCCCCCTATAATGGCGGCACGCATCTGCCCGACATCACCGTGGTGACACCGGTGTTCGACGACATCAGGAAAAACATCCTCTTCTGGGCGGCCTCGCGCGGCCACCATGCCGACATTGGCGGCACCGCCCCGGGCTCGATGACGCCGCTCGCCACCACGGTCGACGAGGAAGGCGTTCTGTTCGACAATTTCCGCATCGTTGACGGCGGAAAATTCCGCGAGACGGAGTTGCATACGCTGCTCACCGATCATCGCTACCCCGCCCGCAACCCGCACCAGAACATCGCCGATCTCAAGGCACAGATTGCCGCCAACGAGAAGGGTGTCGCCGAACTGCGCAAGATGGTCTCCCATTTCGGACTTGATGTCGTCGAGGCCTATATGGGCCATGTCCAGGACAATGCCGCCGAGAGCGTGCGCCGGGTGCTGGAGCGGCTGCCGGACACGTCGGAATATGAATATCCGACCGATACCGGCCAGGTCATCAAGGTGAAGATCACGGTCGATCGCCAAAAGCGCGAGGCGACCGTCGACTTCACCGGCACGTCGCCTGTCATGAAGAACAATTTCAACGCCCCTGAGCCGGTGGCGCGCGCGGCCGTGCTCTACGCCTTCCGCGTCATGGTCGAGGACATGATCCCGATGAATGCCGGCTGCCTCAGGCCGATCAACATCGTCATTCCCGACGGCTGCATGCTGAAGCCCGCCTATCCTGCCGCCGTCGTCGCCGGCAATGTCGAGACCTCGCAGCACGTAACCAATGCGCTGTTCGGCGCCATGGGCGCGATGGCCAATGCGCAGGGCACGATGAACAACCTGACTTTCGGCAACAAGAAGTACCAATATTACGAGACCATCTGTTCCGGCTCGCCGGCCGGCCATATGAACTCCGGCCGCGGCTTTGCCGGCACCTCCGGCGTGCACACCCATATGACCAATTCGCGCCTAACCGATCCGGAGGTGCTTGAACTGCGCTTTCCCGTCGTGCTGGAGGATTTTCACATCCGCGAAGGCTCGGGCGGCAAGGGCAAATGGAACGCCGGCGACGGCACCAAACGCACCATCCGCTTCCTCGAGAAGATGGAATGCGCGATCCTGTCCTCGCACCGCAACCGCCCGCCACGGGGGCTGGATGGCGGCGGCGACGGCGAAGTCGGCTCGACCAAGGTCCGCCGCAACGACGGCACGGTCGACGTGCTGAAGGCCTGCGACCAGACCGTTCTCGACGCTGGCGAGGCCGTCATCGTGACGACGCCGACGCCGGGCGGGTTTGGCAAGCTGTAAGAGAGACGTCAACAGGCTGTCACCGGCCTGTCATGACCCTGCGATACCCGCTTGCGGCAAAGCAAATGGGGAATCACTTTGCCATGACGGACGTCTCCTCGGACCTGGTTTTTCGCCGCGGCAAGGAAGTTGGAAAAGCCGTCTACCAGAACCGCGCGCTTTCGAAAGCTGGCATTTCCGAGCGGCTGTTCGCCTTCCTGTTTTCCGGCCTTGTCTATCCGCAGATCTGGGAAGATCCTGACGTCGACATGGACGCGATGCAACTTGGCCAGGGTCATCGCGTCGTCACCATCGCTTCCGGCGGCTGCAACATCCTGGCCTACCTTACCCGTTCGCCGGCACGGATCGACGCTGTCGACCTCAACGCCGCTCACATCGCGCTGAACCGCATGAAGCTTGAGGCAGTCCGCCATCTGCCTTCGCAGAGCGACCTGTTCCGCTTCTTCGGCGCCGCCGACACCAGCCACAATTCGGAAGCCTACGACCGTTTCATCGCGCCGCATCTCGACCCGGTCAGCCGCCACTATTGGGAACACCGCAACTGGCGCGGCCGCCGGCGTATTGGTGTCTTCGACCGCAATTTCTACCAGACCGGCCTGCTCGGCCTGTTCATCGCCATGGGCCACCGCACGGCGAAATTGTTCGGCGTCAACCCGGCCCGCATGATGGAAGCCAGGAATATCGGCGAACAGCGCCGCTTCTTCAACGAGGAGCTGGCGCCGGTCTTCGACAGGAAGCTTCTGAAATGGGCGACCTCGCGAAAAGCCTCGCTGTTCGGTCTCGGCATTCCGCCGGCGCAGTATGATTCGCTGATCACCTCCGGCGACGGCACCATGGCCAGCGTGCTTAAGGCCCGCTTGGAAAAGCTTGCCTGCGACTTCCCCTTGGAAAACAATTACTTCGCCTGGCAGGCCTTTGCTCGCCGCTACCCGGAACCAGGCGAGGCCGCCCTGCCCGCCTATCTGGAAAAGCACAATTACGAGACCATCCGCGGCAATGTCGACCGCGTCGCCATCCATCACGCCAACCTGATCGAATTCCTCGCCGGCAAGGATGCCGGCGCCGTCGACCGCTTCATCCTGCTCGACGCGCAGGACTGGATGACCGATGACCAGCTCAATGCACTGTGGTCGGAAATCACCCGCTCCGCCTCCACTGGGGCGCGCGTCATTTTCCGCACCGCTGCCGAGCCCAGCCTGCTGCCGGGCCGCGTTTCCACCTCGCTTCTCGACCAGTGGGATTACCAGAACGAGGCCTCGCGCGAATTCTCGGCCCGCGACCGCTCGGCCATCTATGGCGGCTTCCACCTCTATGTGAAGCGCGCGGCATGAGCACGACGGAGCTGCCGGCCAGCCACGCCGAACTGATGGACGGCGTCTACCGCTGGCAGCGCCACATCTACGACCTGACCCGCAAATACTACCTGCTCGGCCGCGACAAGCTGATATCGGGACTGGACGTGCCATCGGGCGGCACCGTACTGGAACTCGGCTGCGGCACCGGCCGCAACATCATCCTCGCCGCCCGCGCCTATCCAGACGCGCGCTTCTTCGGCCTCGATATTTCGGCCGAAATGCTGGAGACGGCAGGCGCCGCGGTTGCCCGCGAAGGCCTCTCTGATCGCGTCATGCTGGCAAGGGGCGATGCCACGGATTTCAACGCGAAGGCGCTGTTTGGCCAAGGCAGCTTCGACCGCGTCTTCGTATCCTATTCGCTGTCGATGATCCCGGGCTGGGAGAAGACGGTATCGGCAGCACTTGCCGCGCTGGCCCCGATGGGCTCGCTGCACGTCGTCGATTTCGGCCAGCAGGAAGGTCTGCCAGGCTGGTTCCGCACCTTGCTGCGCGGCTGGCTGAAAAAATTCCACGTCACGCCGCGTGAATCCCTGCGCGACGTTCTGGAATCGGAAGCCGAGCGAACCGGCGCAACCTTCCGTTTCCGCACGCTTTATCACGGTTATTCCTGGCTGGCTGTGATCAAGCTCGGCATCTGACATCGCAGACAAAACAGCCGTAGAACCCGGCGCGCTTTCGCCATCGGCGGCCCAACGCTCCAATTCCAAGGTCAATCCGGTGAACGCGATCAGCAGGGTTCGCCCTTCGCGATTGCAGAATGACCCAAAGGGTGGTACATTATCTCCATGCTGGAGATAGAAAGTGATCGTCGGGTTTCGGGGACGGATGGCTGCGAGCCTTTTTCGTGGAAGACATCCATTCCCGCAACATTCCGTCCGATCTTGAAGGCCGGTTGTTCCGCAAGCTCCAGATGATCGATGACGCGACGACCGATCAGGATTTGCGCGTACCGCCGAGCAATCATTTCGAAAAGTTGCGTGGTAGTCTCGATGGCTTCCACTCAATCCGCGTCAACAACCAATGGCGGCTGATCTTTCGGTGGAATGGCGGCCGTGGTGAAGCGTCGGATATCCATCTCGACGATCATAGCTACAGATGAGACGACACATGTTGATGACCACACGCAAGCCGGCAACGGTGGGTGAAATCCTCACGGAAGAATTTATGCAACCACTTGGCCTGACACAGGCTGCTTTGGCGGAAGCGATGGGGGTTCAGCGCAAGCATGTCAACGAATTGTGCAACGACCGCCGCAACGTGACGGCCGCGACCGCGCTCATTCTGGCGCGGGTCTTTGGCAACAGCCCGGATTTCTGGCTCAACGTGCAGCGCCGCAGCGATCTTTGGCAGGTCATGAATTCACCCGAGGAGCGGGCGCGGATTGATCGCGCCAAGCCTTTGGCGACCGCGGCCTAGAAGAAACTCTACAGCAACCGACTGCCGCTTAATGCAGCGCCTTCACGAGCGCCCCCACCATTGCTTGCGGGCGGTAGTTGAACTTGGCCGGCGTTAGCCCGAGCCGCACCACCACCAATTGCTCAGACGGAATGATGGCGACGGTCTGTCCGTCATGGCCCTCCATCCAGTAAGTGTCCTTCGGCAGCCCGGCCGCGACGCCGGCGCCGGGGTTTTCCTCGTCGCCCGGCGCTTCGATCCATAACTGGCCCTTGCCGTAGACCTTCGAGGCGGATGCCGGCTCGCGCATCCATTCCACGAAGCCGGCCGGCAGGATTTGGTTGCCGTTCCATACACCGCCCTGCAGCAGGAACTGGCCGAAGCGGGCCCAGTCATGCGCTGTGGCGTAGAGATAGGACGAGCCGACGAAAGTGCCCTGCTCGTCGGTCTCGAGCACCGCGCTACGCATGCCGAGCGGCTCGAACAGCGCCATGCGCGGCCACGTCAATGCCTTGGCCTTGTCGCCGATCGCGTCCTGCCAGAGGCGCGACAGCATCACCGCCGTGCCACTCGAATAGGAAAACGTCTTGCCGACCTCACCGGTGAGGGTTTTGGTTGCGGCAAAGCCCGCCATGTCAGGTTCGAGATAGAGCATGCGCGTGACGTCGGCGACGTCGCCATAATCCTCGTTGAACTCCAGCCCGCTCGACATTGCCATCATGTCGGCAAGGCTGATCGCGGCGCGGCCGTCGGCCTTCCATGGCGTGAACAGGCCCTTGTTGTCGACCGTCATCTTCCCATCCTTGACCAGCGTGCCGACGATAGCGGCATTCACTGTCTTGGTCATCGACCAGCCGAGCAGCGGCGTCTTGGCCGAAAAACCGTCGCCGTAGCGTTCGGCGACGACGCGCCCGTTCTTGATCACCACGATCGCGCGCATGCCGGTGCCGGCCAGCGCGTCATCCCCGACGATCTTCGAGACCTCGAGATTTTGCGAGGCATCGACCCGCTCGCCCTCGGGCCACAGCGCGTCCTGATTGGCCGGCGATGGCGAGGCATGGATTGCCGTGCGCCGCGCCTTGCCGACATCGCCGTCGGGGACCGAGGCGCAGCCCAGCCCGTCGCGGGCAACCGCCTCGCTCTTGCCGAGGAAGCCGAGCAGGCCGGCCGAAACCGTCCCCCGGTTCTTGTCGACCGAAACCCGCATCAAGCGCAGCAGCGGGTGGCCCGGCGCCTGCACATCGACGGCCAGCACTTCGTTGGCGTCGCGGCCGGCGATGAAGACGTTGGAGCAGACGATCTTGGCCGAATAGCCCGAGCCGACGCGGATCAGTTCCGGCGGCGCGATATAGAGCCAGGCAAACAGCGCGGCGATAGCCAGCACGATCAGGCCAAGCAGCCATTTGACGATCTTGACGACGAACCGCATCCATTGCCTCCCAGGCATTCGCCTGACGCTTATGTCATCGAATTGCCGCCATTGCTTCCGCAAAATCGGGCCTCTTGTCGACCGCCATAAACCAGATATCAACCATGATCGGCGATCACAGGGGTGCATGTCGGCCAAAAGCGCTCAGCGGTTTTGGGACAACGACATGCACGAAAAACGAATATGCCAGGCGATGCGTGGGGCGATCGCCTGGAGGGGCCAGACCAGCTTCGGCCATCAGTGCACAGACCCATCAGCGACCGGCTGATTCCGGCTTGGAAGTTGCGATGCGCCGTCTTGCGGTCCTTTTCATGCTGACGCTGCTCGGCGCCTGCTCGACCGTGGACGATCTCTCGCCGCTGTCGCCATCCGCGTCGAGCAGTCCGGCGGTGGCCGTGCGCGCGCCGCGCTTTGCCGATTCAAAGCCGCATGAGTGGGACAGCGGTGCGCCGTGGAACTATGCCGTCCATGGTACCGACGTGTCCAAATACCAGACCTCGGTCGATTGGCCGGCGGCCAAGGCCAGCGGCATCTCCTTCGCCTTCATCAAGGCAACGGAAGGCGGCGACCGTTTCGATGAGTATTTCAGCGAACACTGGGCGCGCACGAAAGCCAACGGGATTCCACGCGCGGCCTATCATTTCTTCTATTTCTGCACTCCGGCGGCCACCCAGGCGCGCTGGTTCATCCAGAATGTCCCCGTCGACCGCTCCGCCATGCCGCCGGTTCTCGACATGGAATGGAACCCGAACTCGCCGACCTGCCGGCTGCGCCCCGACGCCGCCACGGTGCGCGCGGAGATGACGACCTTCCTCGAAATCGTCGAGCGGTATTACGGCAAGAAGCCGATCATCTACACCTCGGTCGACTTCTTCGACGACAATGAACTGTCGACCTTCCGCGGCTATCCCTACTGGCTGCGCTCGGTCGCCGGACACCCGCGCGAGAAATATGGCAGCCACCCTTTCACCTTTTGGCAGTACACCGGAACCGGCATCGTTCCCGGCATGACCGGCAAGTCCGACATCAACGTCTTCAACGGCTCCGAATCCGCCTGGAACAAGTGGCTGCGGCAGAACACCCGTTGACGCCGTGGCAACGGCAGCAAGCCGCGGGAATGGGGGTTGCGGCAGATCACCCGTTGACACCGTGGCAACGGCAGCGAAGCCGCGGGAAAGGTCGTTGCGGCAGAAGACCCGTTGACACCGTGACAACGGCAGCGAGGCCGCGGGAATGGGGGTTGCGGCAGATCACCCGTTGACACCGTGACAACGGCAGCAAGCCGCGGGAATAGTGATTGCGACAGATCAGCCGTTGACACCGGGCCTGCCGCCTGCTTTCGACACAGCCAGCGCTAAAGAGTGCAACCGCTGGTAATTCAGGGCGTTGCGCTTTCAGGCACGACAATGCCCTCTCGTTTCGAAAGGAAGCTGATGCGACTGCGTTCCCAAGCCCTCGCGGCGCTGTTCTTGTGCGCCACGGCCTTGCCGGCGATGGCGCAGGAATGCGGCGGCGATTTCGAAACCTGGAAGCAGGGTGTGGCGGCGGAAGCCAAGGCTGCCGGTGTCGGCGCGGTCGGTCTTGATGCGCTGGAGGACGCCAGGATCGACGAGAGGGCTCTGGCGCGCGACCGTGCGCAGGGCGTCTTCACGCAAACCTTCGTCCAGTTTTCCAACCGCATGATCTCGGCCTACCGGCTGAAGCAAGGTGCGGCGAACATGAAGAAATACGCCGACATCTTCGCCCGCGCCGACCAGCAGTTCGGCGTCCAGGCCCCGGTCATCACCGCCTTCTGGGCGCTTGAAACGGATTTCGGCGCCGTGCAGGGCGATTTCCATACGCTGGGCGCATTGGTGACGCTGTCGCATGACTGCCGCCGCCCTCAGCTTTTCCGCCAGCAACTGGTGCCGCTCCTGGAACTGATCGATCGCGGCGTGCTGCCGGCCGACGTCACCGGCGCCTGGGCCGGCGAGATCGGCCAGACGCAGATCCTGCCATCCGACTATCTTGCGCGCGGCATCGATGGCGACGGCGACGGCAAGATCGATCTGCGCGGCTCCGTGCCCGACGTGATCATGACCACGGGCAACAAGGTGCTGTCGCGCGGCTGGAAACGGGACGAACCCTGGATCCAGGAAGTGCGTGTGCCCGAAGAGATGCCGTGGGACCAGACCGGGCGCACCAACAAATTGCCGCTGACACAGTGGGCGCAGTGGGGCGTCACCAACCCCGACGGCTCGCCGCTGGCCGACAAGGGGCTGAAGGCCGGCCTGGCGCTGCCCATGGGCCGCAAGGGCCCGGCCTTCCTCACCTACGAGAATTTCGACGTTTATCTCGAATGGAACCAGTCCTTCACCTACGCGCTGACCGCCGCCAATCTCGCCGCGCGGCTGGCGGGCGCGCCGCCGCTCGACCCGCGCAATCCCGAGCCTGGCCTCAACAATGAGCAGATGAAAGAACTGCAGACCAAGCTCGAGGCCAGGGGCTACGACGTCGGCACCGTCGACGGCATTTTGGGCACCAACACCCGTGAAGCCATCCGCAAGGAGCAGATGCGGCTTGGCCTGCCGGTGGATGGCTGGCCGACGCCTGAGCTGTTGGGAAAATTGTGAAGAGAGCGAGTAGTGGGTAGTGGGTAGTGCCTGCTGACTACTGACTACTCATGACTACTGACTACTCACCCCTTTTTTCCTAATCCGCCATCGTCTCCAAACTTGCAAACCCCACCGGCGCGTCGCCCTCGTCGAAGGGCGTCGTGACCTCGACGAAGGTATCGGGATAGAAGCCGTTGAAGCGGGTCCTCAGCGACAGCGAATAGGCGCCGATATGGCCGATCTCGATCCAGTCGCCGGTGTCGACGGTCTCTGGCAGCCAGAACGGCCGTGACAGGATATCGACGGAATCGCAGGTCGCGCCGCAGACCTTGAACGGCACGATGTTCTTCTCATCGCCATTGCGCGTACGGATCGCCGGATCGGGGATAAACCGCGCCGGCAGCGTGATCTTGCCGGTCCAGGAATCCGACAGCGAGGCCCAGATGCCGTCATTGATGTAGAGCCGCTTGCCCTTGCGCAACAGCACGCGCACGATCAGCGACAGGCAGCGCGCCACGATCACCCGGCCCGGCTCCGCCACCAGCGGCATCTGGTCAAACTGATATTCCTTCAGGTCGCCGGACAGCCGCGACATGATCTGGCCGAGCGACGGCATCTCGATCTGCTTGCGGTTGGGATCATGTCCGTATTCGGCAGGAAAGCCGCCGCCGACGTCGAGCCCGGCAATGTCAAAGGTCAGCCGGTTGCGCACCCAGTCGGCCGAGGCCAGCGCCCGCTCATAGGTGTCGGGATCCTCGATCTGGCTGCCGACATGGAAACACAGGCCGACCTTGTAGCCGGTGCGGTTCAGCCGCTCGGCGAGTTCGACCGCATAGGCAGGCCCGGCGCCGAATTTCTTGGACAGCTCGTAGGCGGCATGGCCCTTTGTCTGCACACGAACGAAGACGCTGACCGCGCCCGGGTCGATATCGAGCGCCCGCACCACGCGGGTCAGCTTGGTGATCTCGTCCTCATGGTCGAGCGAGATGACGCGGATGCCGTATTTCTCCAAAGCCAGCTTGATGTCCGACTGCGCCTTGACCGGATGCATGTAGAGCATCTCCGCATCGGGCGAGACGGCGCGCACGGCGGCGAACTCGCCTGGTGAAGCGACGTCGAAGGCGGTGACGCCGGCCTCGACCAGCGTCTTCAGCACGATCTGCTCGCCATTGGTCTTGACCGCGTAGGCGGTCTTGCCGGGGAACATGCCCATGAACTGCTTCGCATCCGCCTTCAAGACCTGCGGGCGGAAGCAGTAGACCGGGTCGTCCGGGCGAAGCGCCAGTGCAGCCTCGCTTGCATTCTCGAATCGCTGCATGGACGAATCCTCGACTTCAGCTCGCACAATTAATCCAAGCTAGCGGCTAGCGCATGACCCCGAAAGTTAATTTCGACTTCGGAAGGGATCATGCGCCAGGGATGAGCCTTGCAAGCGTCCTTTGCGCATCTCTGGAGGCGCGCGGTGCTGCAACGAAAACAATTCTGTGTCTCGTGCTCCTGCGGCACAGCACTGGCTTTTGCCGAAAGGCTTGGCTGCCGGTCGGGTTTCGGGTGGCCCTTGCCGCCGAACCAGATATGGCTTCCGCCTGTCGGCTGGCATTCCGGCTGTCTGGGGGAGGATTTATATGGCAGTGACCGCTGCATCTGCGCCACGCGGACCGATGACGCTCAGGGACTGGGGGCAGTTGCTGTTGCTCGGCGCCATCTGGGGCGGCTCGTTCTTCTTCGCCCGCATCGCGGTGGCGGAACTCCAACCGCTGGTGCTGGTGCTGTTTCGCGTCGCCATCGCGGCGATAGCCCTGCAGCTCTATCTCGGCTTGCGCGGACCGTCCTTCCGCCTCGCTCTGCCGCATGCCGGCCTGTTCTTCCTGCTGGCCTTCACCAACAATGTCATCCCCTTCTCGCTGATCTTTGCCGGTCAAACCCAATTGGGGGCCGGCGTCGCCTCCGTCCTCAACGCCACGACGCCGTTCTGGACGCTGATCCTGGCCAACGCGTTGACATCAGATGAAAAGCTGTCCTGGAACAAGCTCGCCGGCATCGGGCTCGGTGTCGCCGGCACGGCCGTGATGATCGGTCCCGGCCTGCTGGCGGGGCTCGGCGGCCCTGTCTGGGCCAAATTCGCGCTGATCGGCGCCTCGCTTTCCTATGGCATCGCGCTGATGGTCGCCCGCCGTTTCAAGGGCGTGCCCTCGCCGGTCGTCGCCACCGGGCAGTTGACGGCTTCGACCATCATCATGATCCCGATCGTGCTCTTCGCCCATGGCCCGGCCGGCCTGTTCTCCGCCTCGCCGCCGGTGTGGGCGGCAGTGCTGGCGCTGGCGCTTCTGTCGACAGCCTTCGCCTACATCCTCTACTTCAACCTTGTCGCCTCGGCCGGAGCCACCAACGCCTCGCTGGTCACGCTGATCGTGCCGGCCAGTGCCATGCTGCTCGGCTTTCTTTTCCTTGGCGAGCGGCTGGAATTGTTCGAGATCGGCGGTGTGGTGCTGATCGGACTTGGTCTTCTGACAATCGACGGGCGAGTGTTCGGACGGCGTTAGAGCTCGGCATGTGCAATCGCGAAAGTCGGAGGCGAGTTTCGCGGGGGTAGCGCTGCCACGACACAGCATCGACACGCCACCGCCATAATTTATTCACAGGCATGAAGCGGGTTTTTGCCAAGGAGTTTCAACGGCTAACCGCGAAACCGAAGTCGCAAAATCCACAATCACGTCGCAATGCAGCACATTTTCCGCTTGCCTGTGGCACAAATGAACCTAGACTCCAGGGCATAGCTCTTTAAGAGGAGGCTATGTCATGGGACTTACGAGGCCAATCAACGCATTGATGATTTGTGCTGCGTTTGCTTTCATCGGCGCCCTCATTATCGGCGTCCTTCCCTGAACCCGCCAAGACGGGGAAGACCAGCACCAAATAGTCCAACCGATTCGAAAGGCCGGGTTTTTACCCGGCCTTTTGCTTACCTGACTGACCCTCAGGCAGCAGCGGAGCCCGCCACCTCATGCGAGCGGATGCCGATCATATGGCAGACCGCGAAGACGAGGTCGGCCCGGTTCATTGTGTAGAAGTGGAAATCGCCCACGCCGCGCTCGACCAGGTCCAGAACCTGTTCGGCGGCCACGGCGGATGCCACCAGCGCATGCGTTTGAGGGTCGTTCTGCAGGCCGTCGAAACGCTCGGCCAGCCATGCCGGCACCAGCGCGCCGCAGCGCGCCGAGAAATTGGCGACCTGGGTGAAATTGTGCACCGGCAGGATGCCGGGAACGATCGGGATGTAGATGCCGGCGCGGCGCGCGCGCTCGACGTAACGTTCGTAGAGATCGTTGTCGAAGAAGAACTGGGTGATCGCCCGCGTCGCGCCGTTGTCGACCTTGCGCTTCAGCATGTCGATGTCGGTGGCGAAGTCAGGGCTTTCCGGATGCTTTTCCGGATAGGCCGAAACCGAGATGTCGAAATCGCCGGCGTCCTTCAGCGCCCCGACCAGCTCGGCGCCGTTGGCGTAGCCGTCCGGATGCGGTCGGTAGGCGGCGCCGACGCCTTCCGCCGGATCGCCGCGCAAGGCGACGAAGCGTTTCACCCCCATGTCGGTGAATTCCTGGATCACGGCGTCGACCTGATGGCGAGCGGCGTCGACGCAAGTCATGTGCGCGGCCGGCGTCAGGCTGGTCTCCTTCAGGATACGGCCGATGGTGCGAGCCGTGCGCTCACGCGTCGAACCGCCGGCGCCATAGGTCACCGAGACGAATTTCGGCTGCAGCGGCTCGAGCCTTGTGACCGTATCCCACAGCCTTGCCTCCATCTCGTCGTTCTTCGGCGGGAAGAACTCGAACGAAACCCTGACCTTGTCGCCGATATCGGGCCGGCGGGAAAAACGAAACTGGTTCATCAGGCGATTTCCCCTATCGAGCTCACTCTGGTCTGCTGGCTGGCATTGGCAGGATCGGCGATCAGCAAGCGCCGGTCGCGGCCAAGCCAAAGCTTGACGGTGAGCCTGGCCTCGTTGCCGCCGCGCGGTTCGAACTCCTGGGCCTCCTCGAGATCGAGGCCGGCTTCGGAGAACCACTCTCCGATCTGCCGGTCGGAAAAGCCCAGCCGCATATGCGCATGCTCGTCGCGCAGGAATTCCAGTGTGTGCGGCGCGAAATCGACGATGACGAGACGGCCGGCCGGCCGAAGCAGCCGCGCCGCCTCATGGATGGCGCGGGCCGGGTCGTCGAGATAGTGCAGCACCTGGTGGATGGTGACGAGATCGAAGGCATCGCGCTCGACCGGCGGCGAAAAGATATCGCCCTGCCGCACCTGCGCGTTCGAAACGCCGGCCTTGTCGAGATTGGCGCGCGCCACGGTCAGCATCTCTCGCGACATGTCGATGCCGATCCCCCGCCGGTAGAGCGGCGAGAAGATTTCGAGCAGCCGCCCGGTGCCGGTGCCAAGGTCGAGCATGGACTGGAACGGCCGCTTGCCGACCAGCTTCAGCATCGCGGCCTCCACCGCACGATCGGGCACATGCAGCGAGCGGATATGATCCCAGCTTGCGGCGTTCTGCGAAAAGTACGCGGTGGCGCGGTCCTGGCGCTTGCGCTTGACCGAGGTCAGTCGCTCCAGATCGCGCTCGATCTGCGGATCGGCGCCGCGAATGCCGGCAACCAGCCTCATCACGAAGTCTCGCGCCGAATCGGCGTCCGACAGGCGAAAGAAGGCCCACGACCCTTCCTGGTATCGGCCGATCAGCCCCGCCTCGAGCAGCAGCTTCAGGTGGCGCGAGACACGCGGCTGCGACTGGCCGAGAATTTCGGTAAGGTCGGAAACGGTGAGGTCGCCACGCGACAACAATGCCAATATGCGCAGGCGGCTGGATTCGGCCGCCGCCTTCAGCGTATCCACCATGGTGTCGAGCGAGACATGCATCAGCGTATTCTCTTTGAAAAGATATAAACATATGTTTATGTCGAATTCGGCGACCTTGCAAGCGCTATGTCGCTTCCGGACCAGAAAATGCCGCATGCGTGATTTCCCGGTCCGGATCAGCCCGAAACGTCTAGCGGTTTTGAGACAATGGCATGCACCAGCACAGAGACAGGCAATGACCGAACCGCGTGAGATGTTCGAGGCTCGCGAAGGCGAGCAGAGACTGGACCAGGATCCGGCCTTGATGCCGCCGGACGCCGGCATCGTCTTCATCGGCCGTATTGCCTCGCCGTGGATCACCCGGGATAGCTGCCCGAAGAACATGCGCGCCGCGCGCGAGGCGGGACAGCCCGCGGTGCTGGCCATCGATGCGCCCTATCGTGCGGGCCTGCGCGGGCTGGAGCGCGCCAGCCACGTCGTCATCCTGTCCTGGCTGCATCACGCGCCGCGGAATCTGATTGTGCAGAAACCCCGCCATGCGGCTGAAGCGAAAGGCGTATTCGGCCTGCGCTCCCCTGCCCGGCCGAACCCAATCGGCCTGCACATAGCCAAGCTCGTCGGATTGGACATCGGCACTGGGCGCGTCGACCTCGACGCCATCGACGTGCTCGACGGCACGCCGGTCATCGACATCAAACCGTATTTCACCTCGACCGATGCCTTTGCCGAGGCGACCGTTGAGGGGCGCGGGGAGCAATGACCGCGCCCACCGGCCGCCGCCGCGCCATCGCCAAGGCTTTGACAGCACTTCTGCCGCTGGCGCCTTATGCCGACATGGAGAAGATCCGCACCGACGCCGGCTCGGTCCATATGAAAACCTTGCCGCCGACGATCGCGGTATGGCTGGCGACGATCGCCCACATCCGCCACATGCACACCGATTACGAAAAGCTGCTGGCCGAGGGCTATGACCGCGACTCCGCCCGTTTCTTCGTCATCGAGCACACCAACACCATGCTCACGCGCTGGCGCGCCACGCGCCTGCTCGACGCCGACGACGAGGAGGAATGACGCCACTGCCGGGGAGATGGCGCTCTGTGTCTTATTCAAAAAGATTCCCCCTCGCCTCTGGAAAATCACGGGATAGGCCGTATATGCCCGAAAGCGGAGAAGCCTCCGCTTCCATCCAGAAATTGCGCCCGCAGGGGCAAGGATTCCACATCATGACATCAAAGGTTTGGTTCATCACCGGATCGTCGAAAGGCTTTGGCCGCGTCTGGGCCGAGGCCGCACTGGCGCGTGGCGACCGCGTTGCAGCGACCGCTCGCGACACCGGCACGCTCGCCGATCTCGTCGATAGATACGGCGACAACATCGCCGCCATAAAGCTCGACGTCACCGACAAGAAAGCCGTCGATGCCGCTGTCGCCGAGGCGCACAAGCGCTTTGGCCGGCTCGACGTCGTCATCAACAATGCCGGCTACGGCCATTTCGGCGCCATCGAGGAAGTCAGCGAACAGGAAGCCCGCGACCAGATCGAGACCAATGTGTTCGGCGCGCTGTGGGTTACCCAGGCTGTCCTGCCGATCATGCGGGCGCAGCGCTCCGGCCACATCATCCAGATCTCGTCGATCGGCGGCGTCAACGCCTTTGCCTCGCTCGGCCTCTACCATGCCTCGAAATGGGCGCTGGAAGCCTTCAGCCAGTCGCTCAGCATCGAGGTCGCGGAATTCGGCATCCATGTCACGCTGGTCGAGCCGGGCGGCTTCTCCACCGACTGGTCGGGAGCATCGGCCAAGGTCTCCAAGCCGATCGAGGCCTATGCGCCCGCCCGCGCCAAGATGGCCGAGCGCCGCGCCAACTCGGTTGCTGGCGATCCCGAGGCGACCGGGCCGGCGATGCTGGCCATCGTCGATGCGGCAGAGCCGCCGCTGAGGGTGTTCTTCGGCGATGGCGGCCTGCCGATGATACGCCAGGAATACGCCAACCGCCTCGCCACCTGGGACAAGTGGGACCACGTCTCCGTCATGGCGCAAGGCGTCAACAAGAACCGCAAGGGCTGACGCCCAACGTAGTAGCTGCGCCGCCTACGGGCGGCGTAGCTATGCCTTGTAAATCCATTGCTCCGGCACACGCACCGAAATCTCTTCGCCGACCCTGACCACGCCGGGTTTTTCAACCCAGGCGACAAGGCCACGCAGCCGCTTCGCCGTCTGCGGGAAGAGCAGCGCGGCTGCATCGCGATCCGATGCATGGACATGCGTGGCGATGGACTGCCCGGCGACCCGGCACGGCTTGTTCTGCGCGTCGATTTTGATCGTCACGCCCCCTTGGAAGAACATCAGTGAGCCGGCCGGCAGCATCGACAGACGTGGCACACCCTCGATCAGCATATTGGCGCCGATCCATTCCGGCTTGATCTCCTTCAGGCCCATGCGCTCGGCGACGATCGAAAGCTCGTCCGCGGCGACCAGCGACAATTGCCGCTCGTTGCGCATCTCCGTGCCGCGCGGATACCAAGGCTCGCGCCCACCGGAACGCCGCGTCATTCCGGAATGGAAGTCATTCGCGATTCCGTCGAAGCCAAGATGCAATTCCTCGACGGCTTTCGTCTCGAAATGATCGGACGGAGCGGCATAGAGCGCCACTGCCTTTGCCGTCAGCTTGCGGCCTGGGACGATGTCGATCGTGGGCTCGGCAGTTGGAAAAAGTTCTAGGTTTGTTTCCTGCATGCTGCTGGTCTAGAGGCCTCGGACAATGCGGTCCAGTCGAAAGCGCTGATGATCCGATCACTGCGTTTGATGCCGATCACGACGTTATTACCGGAAATGCCGTCATGTTGCAGCGAGCGCATCCCATTGCCGCCGCGCCGCCTATACATATATTCGGCGCCAAGTCGGGAGGAGGAGGTTCGGCATGCAGGTTGGACAGGCCATCGCAGCGCTCTGGCTGTTCTGGGTGGTATCCTGGATCGTCGCTGCATCCTGGGCCGATCCAGCCCAAAAGCGCGCCACCATCGGGGCGGAGGCCCGCTATCGCGTCTTCTGGCTGGCCGGCACCGTCCTGCTGTTCGTTCCAGCGCACGGCTATGAAGGCAGGCTGAGATTGTGGACGCCGACCCTTGCCGAAGCCTGGGTCTGCGTTGCCCTGATCGCGGTCGGCATCGGCTTCGCATGGTGGGCACGCATCCATCTCGGGCGGTTGTGGTCCGCCACGGTCACAGCCAAGGCGGATCATCGCGTGGTCGACACCGGCCCCTATCGCCTGGTGCGGCATCCGATCTATACCGGGCTGCTGCTGGCTGTGCTTGCCACCATGACGGCAAAGGGCACGGTCTGGGGCATTGCAGGTACGGCCCTGCTCATCATCGGCGTCGTCATCAAGGCGAGGCTGGAGGAGCATTTCCTGCGCGACGAACTCGGACCCGCCTATGACGATTACGCCAAGCGGGTGCCGATGCTGGTTCCCTTCACGCCGGTCTAGCGCGGCATCACCTCAGAGCATTCTCAGCAGCGCGCCACCGATCGAATATCCCGCACCGAAGGCGCAGATCAGGCCGTGATCGCCCGGTTTCATGTCGGCATGGTTCTCCGACAGCGCGATGATGGCTCCGGCGCCGGCGGTGTTGCCCAGTCGTTCCAGCACCATCGGTGCACGGTCATGGCCGACATCGTGGCCGAACGCCAGTTTCAGGATCATCGCATTCATGCGCGCATTGGCCTGGTGCAGCCAGAAGCGCCGCACCGCCTGCGGCGTCAGCCCGTGTTCGGCGAGGAATTCGACGATGAATTTGTGCCCGGCGACGGTGACTTCCTTGAACACCTTGTTGCCGACCTGCTTGATGAGGTTGCCTTCCAGGTCGATCCTGTAGGGATCATCATGGGCGGTACGGGTATGATAGCCGAGATTGGTGCGGATGTTGTTCGACATCTGCGTCCATATGCGCGTGTCCAGCACCTCGAAGCGGCCCGGCCGCCTCTCACCCTGGGCCAGCCCCTCCACCACCATCGACACCGAAGCGTCCCCGAAGATGAAATGCGTCTGCCGGTCGCGGAAATTGAGATGGCCGGTGATGATTTCCGGCGTCGTCACCAGGATGCGCTTGTGCGCGCCCGAGCGCACCAGATTGACCGCCATGTGCAGCGCAGCCGCGGCCGACGAACAGCCAAGCCCCATGTCGAAGCCCGCGCCCCTCGTGCCCAGCGCCTCCTGCATTTCGATGGCGATCGCCGGATATGGCCTCTGCTGATGCGAGGACGAGCAGATCACCAGATCGACATCCGACGCATCGACCTCAGCGTGCTCGATCGCCTTCCGAGCCGAAGCGATGCCGAATTCCGCCTGCAGCGAGAGCGCGTCGTCCGGACGCGCCGGAATGCGCGGCGCCATGCGGGTCGGGTCGAGAATGCCTTCACGCTCGACCACGTGGCGGGACTTCACACCTGAAGCATGAACGATGAAGTCGGCATCCGATTTCTGCAGCAGCGTCTCGCCGGTATCCTGGCGCCGCGCGTTCTCCGTGTCGACCCAGGCATTGAAGCTGGCGACCAGTTCCTCATTCGTGATGACAGGCTTGGGAATTTCAGCGCCGATGCCGCTGATGATGACGCGATGCATGTTTAAGTCCGTCCATCCGCGGGCGTTGCGGCTTGATGTGGGCGCCGAAACGTTCCGGCGCAACATTTTTCTCACTCGGCCGGTTTACGCCGGCTTAAACCAAGGTTTAGGCCGGCTTAAACCAAGGTTTTTCGCCAGCCTATCCCGCCCCCTTGGCGACGATGAAAATGCGGGGGAAACGCAGCAGCACCTTGCCATCGGCGGTCTTCGGATAGGCCTTGGCGATCTTGGCCGTGTAGCTGTCGAGGAACAGCTTGCGCTCATCCGCGTCCAGCGGATCGAGGAAGGGCTTCAGCCCTGTCGACTTCACCCACTCGACGATCGCCTCGGCATCGGCCAGCGGATGGTTGTAGATGGTGTGCCAGATGTCGAGCCGAGCCGAGAGCGGCGACAGCAGGTCGTAGTAGAACGACACCGGCGGCAGCGGCGCACGGGCCGCATCCCTGATCTTTGCCGCGAAAGGCGCTTCGGCGGCGGTCTCCCGCATCAGGCGATGCGAATCCTCGGCCATATTGTCGGGCATCTGGACGGCTAGCGCGCCGCCGGGGGCCAGAAAACCCATCAGGCGCTGGAACACCGCCGGATGCTCCGGCAGCCACTGGAAGACGGCGTTGGCGAAGATCACGTTGACCGGCTCGACCGGCTGCCATGTCGACGCATCGGCGAGGTCGAAGCTAACATTGGGCAGCCGCGCCCTCGCCTTCTCGATCATGTCGGGAGACGTGTCGAAGCCGCTCACTTGCGCATCCGGCCAGCGCTCGACCAGCAGTTCGGTCGAATTGCCCGGCCCGCAGCCGATATCGACAACCCGGCGCGGGAAGTCGACCGGAATCAGTGCCGCCAAGTCGCGCGCGGGCCGCGTGCGCTCGTCCTCGAATTTCAGATATTGGGCGGCGGACCAGTCAGCCATCCGGGCTCCTCATGTCAGCTTGAGAATTCGCCGCCCGGTGCCCCTTACCGCGTCAGCCTCTTGTAGGTCATGCGGTGCGGGTTGACGGCTTCGGGTCCGAGCCGGCGGATCTTGTCCTGCTCGTAATCCTCGAAATTGCCCTCGAACCATTCGACGTGGCTGTCGCCCTCGAAGGCGAGGATGTGCGTCGCCAGACGGTCGAGGAACATGCGATCGTGCGAGATGATGACCGCGCAGCCGCCGAAATTTTCCAGCGCGTCTTCGAGTGCCGCCAGCGTTTCCGTATCGAGATCGTTGGTCGGTTCGTCGAGCAGCAGAACATTGCCGCCGGTCTTCAGCATCTTGGCCAGGTGCACACGGTTGCGCTGACCGCCGGAGAGGTTGCCGACCTTCTGCTGCTGGTCGCCGCCGCGGAAGTTGAAGGACGCGCAATAAGCGCGGGTGTTGGCCTCGAACTTGCCGAGCTTGACCACTTCGGCGCCGCCCGAGATTTCTTCCCACACGGTCTTTGACGGATCGAGCGCGTCGCGGCTCTGGTCGACATAGCCGAGCTTGACCGTCTCGCCGACGCGGACAGAACCCGCATCCGGCTTTTCCTGGCCGGTGATCATGCGGAACAATGTCGTCTTGCCGGCGCCGTTCGGGCCGATGACGCCGACAATGCCACCCGGCGGCAGCTTGAATTCGAGGCCTTCGATCAACAGCGTGTCGCCGAAGCCTTTCGACAGGCCCTCGACCTCGATGACCACGTTGCCGAGCCGCTCGCCATGCGGGATGACGATCTGCGTATCCGTCGGCCGCCGCTTGTCGGCTGCATCGAGCAGATCCTGGAACGCCTGGATACGCGCCTTGGACTTGGTCTGGCGAGCCTTCGGGCTCGACTGGATCCACTCGCGCTCGCGGCCGATGGCGCGCTGGCGGGCGTCGTCCTCGCGGCCTTCCTGCTTGAGGCGCTTGGCCTTGGCTTCGAGGTACTTGGTGTAGTTGCCCTCATAAGGAATGCCGCGTCCGCGATCGAGTTCGAGAATCCAGCCGGTGACATTGTCGAGGAAGTAGCGGTCGTGGGTGATGATCATCACGGCGCCCGGATAGGCGCGCAGATGCTTTTCCAGCCACGCCGTCGTCTCGGCATCGAGATGGTTGGTCGGCTCGTCGAGCAGCAGAAGATCAGGCTGGCGAAGCAGCAGCTGGCAGAGCGCGACGCGGCGGCGCTCGCCACCCGATAGCTTGGTGACGTTGGCATCCTTGGGCGGGCAGCCCAGCGCTTCCATTGCCATCTCGACCTGCTGTTCGAGATCCCACAGGTTCAGCCGGTCCATCTCGTCCTGGAGCTTGGCCGACTCGTCGGCCGTCTCGTCGGAATAGTTCATCATCAATTCGTTGTAACGCTCGATGATGGCGGTCTTGGCCGCGACACCTTCCATGATGTTTTCGAACACGGTCTTGTCCGGATCAAGCGCCGGCTCCTGCGCCAGGTAGCCGACAGTGGCGCCTTCGGCGAGCCACGCCTCACCGCTCCAGTCCTTGTCGATGCCGGCCATGATCTTGAGGATCGTCGACTTGCCGGCGCCGTTTGGGCCCAGGATGCCGATCTTGGCGTCCGGGTAGAAGGACAGATGAACGTTCTCGAGCACCTTCTTGGTGCCATAGGCCTTGTTGAGGCCGGCCATGTGATAGATGAACTGGCGTGCCACGCGCGCTTTCCCTGAAAAATGACTGGATTTGTCGAATTGAATGGAGGTTGGCCGCTATGTAGGCGATGCGGCGCCGAACGGCAATCGCTTTTGCCATATCAGGCCAACCACACGGACAAGTGTGCACCGACAGCCAGGTTTTCAACCGGTCGATGGCGCGCGGAAATCTCCGGTTAACCCTTCCACGTCAAAACAGGATCGGAGTGGAATCGCTGGCTGGCCGCGATTTCGAACAGAGAGCGGATCGACGGCATTGCTGAACAGTTTCCTGCTCCTTGCCGAAGCGATCGTCTACTTCAGCGTCATGGTGACGCTTTTCCGCTTCCGCAAGCGCATCGGCCTGGGCGTCTTCATCTGCGCACTCGGCGTCATGCATTTCCTGGAAACCTATCTCGCCAGCGTCTTCTACGTCGCGCTGCCGTTCGGCATGGTCTCGCCGGGCTCGGCGGTGCTGTTTTCGGGCAAGCTGGTGATGCTCCTTCTGCTCTACATGAAGGAGGATGCCGCCACAGTGCGGCAGCCGATCTATGGCCTGCTGCTCGGCAATGCGCTGATGATCGGTCTGGTCCTGCTCCTGCGCCTGCACGCCATCGCTCCGCTTCCCGATGGCCGGCTCCCCGATATCGGCTTCATCGACGAGATGGGCTGGCTGATGGTTTGGGGCACGACGCTGCTGTTCGTCGATGCCATCCTGATCATCCTGCTCTATGAGAAACTTGGACGCGTCCTGCGCAAGGCGCGGTTCGCACGCATCCTGATTTGCGTCGCCTGCGTGCTGACTTTCGATCAGGCGGGGTTCTTCACCGCGCTGCATTTCGTTGCCGGCGCGCCGATCGCGGTCTTCTTCGGCGGCTGGTTCGCCAAGATGGCGGCAGCACTGACCTTCAGCGCCATGCTGGTCGCCTATCTCAAATGGTTCGAGGTCCGGGATGTCCAGATGCCGCGTGGGCTGACCGACATCTTCGAGACCTTGACCTATCGCGAACGCTACGAGGCGCTGGTCGAACATGTCGGCCGCGATGGCCTGACCGGACTGCTGCACAGGGGACGCTTCGATGCCGATGGCGAGGCCGCCGTCCAGTCCAGCCTGCGCACGGCGAGGCCGCTCAGCCTGCTCATCGTCGACGTCGACCACTTCAAGTCGATCAACGATCGTTTCGGCCATGCCGAAGGCGACAAGGTGCTGAAGGCGGTCGCAACCGTACTTTGCGAGGCGGCAGGCGTCGAGGACCAGGTGTTCCGGATCGGCGGCGAGGAATTCGCGATCCTGAGTTCGCGTCCGCATTCCGTCGCCAGGCTCTTCGGCGAAAGCGTCCGCACCGCGCTCAAGGCATCGGCCGCCACCAGCCGGTTCGATTTGACCGTCAGCGCCGGCGTTTCCACCGTCAGCGAAACGACGCAGTGCCTGGCCGACCTGTTCGCGCTCGCCGACCAGCGTCTTTACAAGGCGAAATCGACCGGACGCGACCGCGTCGTCGGTGAACCCGGCGGGCATGAAGCCGACGCCGATATCGCCTGGACCAGGTCCGCGCAGATCTAGCCAAAGTCAGTCCAGACCCAACCTTGTCGCTACGATTTCCCCTGCCGTGCCGGCGCGCTGCTCGTCATGCCACTCATGCAACCCCCGCTGAATGAACACCGCCATGCCAACATAACAGCAGGCACGGCAAGCGAAAGCCCGGCTGGCTGCCTAAATCCGTGCCCGTGCGTTACTGGAACCCGATCGCGTCGACCGTGCCGGTCGGGCAACCGGCCTTGTTGGTCGGCACGGAGGCCAGCAGCAGATCCTTGAGCGAGCTGTTCGGACCGATCGGGCCGGCAAGGCCAAGCGTCAGTTCCCCGATCAGCCGCCGGCCGCTCGACGGATCGATAAGGCAGGACACACGCACCCGGTCCCCTGCTCCCGCGCCGAAGGACTGGTCGAAGGCGCTGCGGATCTGGTCCGCGGTCAGCTTGCCGCCGATATTTTTGGCGAAGAGGTCGCGCACGGGCGAGCTGTTGACCTCACGCATCAAATGAAGGGCGTCGGAAAAATACTCCTGCTGGCTTTTGCCATAGCAGGTGCCGTGCTTGATCCATTCATGCCGTTCCAGCTTCGAGGCGGTGCCCGGCATCACCCTGTCGAGTTCGGCGCGGGTCTCGGCATCGAGGTTGACCGGTGGCAGGTCCTGCCAGTGAGCCGGATTGTCATTGGCCTTGTCGCTGGCAGTAGCCTGGCAATAGAAATTGCCGTTCGGCTGCGGCCACAGGCCGTGCAGCGTGAAATTGGTGGCGTCGAATTCGCCAGGGCTTTGCGCCTTGCATTCGGTCTTGTTCGACTTGGTCTCGCAGAAGGCCGGCTGCCAGCTCAGCGCGAAAACATATTCGGGTTTTCCCGAGGCCGCCGGCTTGCCTTGCCCGCCCGGTGCCGCCGGCGCGGTCACCGCACTGCTGCCCGAGAGATGGCCGCAGCTGACCTTCACCCAACGGCGCTCGGGATCGGCGCCCGGCACCAGGATGAGGTAGTGGGTCGGAGCGTCCTTGTTGCCGGCCAGCAATTGATAGGTCTTGCCCGCATCGGTCGAGACATTGCCGGGGTTCTTGGCGTTCTTGATCGCCTGCGTCGCGGGACAGGCAGCGTCGGCCACGAAGGTGCCGCTCATCTTGACGTCGGCATGCGCCGCGCCTGCCAGCGACCCCGCCAGCAAGGCCAATCCGAAAACAACAGCAATGCGCATGGAGAATCCCCTGCTGGAAAGTGGGCGACAGACTGAAACTGTCTCCATGTCAGAATTGCGATATTTTGCGGGCTCGTGGCAAGAAAGATCGTCGCGGAAAAGCCGGCAGGCCCGATTGACGCAAATCAGGCGCCGGCGCACACGTTGGACATTGCAAGGGCGGAACCAGGGGGAGGCCAGCCGGCATGCCATTCAGCCAGCAGCGCGTGGTCCGCTCGCCGACCGGCGCCGACCTCAATCTGTTCATCCGGCAGGCCGACAGCTCTCCGCGTGCGGTGGTCCAGATCAATCATGGCCTGGCCGAGCATGCCGGGCGCTACGACCGCTTCGCCGGTTTCCTGGCCGCTCGGGGTTTCCATGTCTATGTCCATGATCACCGTGGCCATGGGACGACCAGGGCGCCCGACGCGCCGCGCGGCAGATTCGCCGACAAGGACGGCCCGGCCAAGGTGATCGCCGATGTCGACGCCATCCGCGATCTTATCGCCCGCGAGCAGCCTGACCTGCCGGTGATCCTTTTCGGCCACTCGATGGGCGCGTCCGTGGCGCTGAACTACTTGTTACGGCACTCTAACCGCATCCATGCCGCAGCCATCTGGAACGGCAATTTCTCGCAAGGCTTGCTCGGCCAGGTGGCGCTCGGCATCCTGGCCTGGGAACGGATGCGGCTGGGCTCCGATGTCCCGTCGCGCCTGCTGCCGAAACTCACCTTCCAAGCCTGGGGCAAGGCGGTCCCCGACCATCGCACCTTGTTCGACTGGCTTTCGCGCGACGAGGCGGAAGTCGCGAAATACATCGCCGATCCGCTCTGCGGCTGGGATGCCTCCATATCGATGTGGCGCGATGTGGTCGCAATGGCGCTGAACGGCGGCAAGGATGCAGGCTTTGCCGGTATCCGGCGCGACCTTCCCGTCGCCATCATTGGCGGCGAGAAAGACCCGGCTTCCGACTACGGCAGGGGCATCACCCATCTCGCGAACCGCATGCGCAAGATGGGCTTTTCTAATCTGGTTTCGAAGGTTTACCCCGGCACCCGCCACGAGGGCCTGAACGAGGTGAACCGGGATACCGTCATGGACGATTTCGGCAACTGGGCGGACGCTGTCCTGAAAGCTTGACGGTTTGGCCCATCGCAAGAACCGTGACAGCCGCCGCCGGGCTTGATAGAGGCTCTGCTTTCGCAGCGATCAGGATGATTGCAGCAACCACGGTGATTTATGGCCGAACCCCCGCTGAAAGGCGTCCGCGTCGTCGAACTCGCCCGCATTCTTGCCGGGCCCTGGGCCGGGCAGTTGCTTGCCGATCTCGGCGCCGATGTCATCAAGGTCGAGAGCCCCGACGGCGGCGACGACACCCGCAAATGGGGTCCGCCCTTCGTCATGAGCCACGACGGCGAGAACCTGTCGGCCGCCTATTACCATTCCTGCAATCGCGGCAAGCGCTCCATCGCCATCGACTTCTCGACGCCCGAAGGCGCCGAGACGGTGCGCCGGCTGGTCGCGACGGCGGATGTCCTGATCGAGAACTTCAAGCTCGGCGGCCTGAAGAAATACGGGCTCGACCATGGCAGCCTGAAGGAAATCAACCCTCGCCTCGTCTACTGCTCGATCACCGGTTTCGGTCAGGATGGGCCTTATGCGCCTCGCGCGGGCTACGATTTCATCATCCAGGCCATGGCCGGCATGATGTCGATTACCGGCGAGCCCGGCCGCGAGCCGCAGAAAGCCGGCGTCGCCATCTCGGATATCTTCACCGGCCTCTATTCGGTCGTCGCCATCCAGGCAGCACTTCGCCATGCCGAACAGACCGGCGAAGGCCAGCACATCGACATGGCGCTGTTCGACACGCAGATCTCGGCGCTCGGCAATCAGAACCTCAATTATCTCGTTTCCGGCAAGTCGCCGGTGCAGATGGGCAATGCCCATATGAACATCGCCCCCTACGAAGTGCTTCCGGTCAGGGACGGCCACATCATCCTGGCTGTCGGCAATGACGGCCAGTTCGCCAAATTCTGCGCCGCGGTCGGGCTGGGCGATTTGCCGGCCAATCCCGATTTCACCACCAATCCGGCCCGCGTCGCCAATCGCGTGGAACTTCGCGCACGCATCATCGAGGCGCTGAAGATTTTTGATCGCGATCCGCTGCTGGCGAAGCTCGAAGCCGCCAGCGTGCCGGCAAGCCCGATCAACACGATCGGCCAGATGTTCGACGACCCGCAGACCATTGCCCGCGGCATGCGGCTCGACCTCGACGACGGCCATGGCAACCGCCTGCCATCGGTGCGCGCGCCGATGGTGATGTCGGGCACACCGCTTACTTATGAACGCCCCTCGCCGCGCCTTGGCGAGCACACTGACGAAATCCTTGCCGAACTGGAGAAGTCTGGGAAATGAAGACCGGTGGACAACTGATCGTCGACGCCCTCGAAGCCAATGGCACCGACCGTATGTTCTGCGTGCCGGGCGAATCCTACCTTGCGGTGCTTGACGCGCTGCATGATTCCTCGATCCGCACCATCGTCTGCCGCCAGGAAGGCGGCGCTGCCATGATGGCCGACTGCCAGGGCCGGCTGACCGGCAAGCCCGGCATCTGCTTCGTCACCCGCGGACCCGGCGCCACCAACGCTTCGGCCGGCATCCACATCGCCATGCAGGATTCGGTTCCCCTCATCCTGTTCATCGGCCAGGTCGCCAGCCACGCCAAGGAACGCGAGGCGTTCCAGGAAGTGGACTATGTCAGGTTCTTCGGCGACATCGCCAAATGGGTGGTCGAGATCGACGACGCCTCGCGCATCCCCGAATTCGTCACGCGCGCCTTTGCCGTGGCGACGTCGGGCCGCCCCGGCCCGGTCGTCATATCGCTGCCTGAGGATATGCTGACCAGCGTCGTCGACGCGCCGGAAGCACTTCCGCACACGCCGGTCGAAACCTATCCCGGCGAGGCCGAACTCGACGCATTGGAAATGCTGCTTGCCGGCGCGAAGCGTCCCTTCGTCATCCTTGGCGGCACGCGCTGGAACGCGGACGCGGTGGCGCGGATGCATGAGATCGCCGAGGCCTGGTCGCTTCCTGTCGGCTGTTCCTTCCGCCGCCAGATGCTGTTCGACCATCTTCATCCAAACTATGCCGGCGATGTCGGCATCGGCATCAATCCGAAGCTGGCGACGGCTATCAAGCAGGCCGACGTCGTCCTCTTGATCGGCGGGCGCATGGGCGAGATGCCCTCTTCCGACTACACGCTGCTGAAGAGCCCCTATCCCGACCAGGCCCTTGTGCATGTCCATGCCGATGCCGGCGAACTCGGCCGCGTCTACCGTCCGACTCTGGCGATCAATGCTTCGCCAGCGGCTTTCGTCGAGGCTTTCACCAAGCGCATGCCGGCCGGAACGCCATCATGGGCGGCCGAAACAGCCAAGCTGCATACCGCCTATCTCGACTGGTCGACTCCGCCTGAAAACGGTCCCGGCCCGGTCCAGATGGGACCGATCATGAACTACCTGGAAAACGTGCTGCCGGACGATGCCATCCTCACCAATGGCGCCGGAAATTACGCAACCTGGGTACACCGCTTCCATCGCTTCCGCCGCTTCGCCACGCAAGGAGCGCCGACGTCGGGCTCGATGGGCTACGGCACGCCGGCGGCGGTCGCCGCCAAGGCGCTGTATCCGGAGCGCACCGTGGTCGCCTTCGCCGGCGACGGCTGCTTCCTGATGAACGGCCAGGAATTCGCCACCGCCGTGCAGTACGACCTGCCGATCGTCGTCATTCTCGTCAACAACGGTATTTACGGCACCATCCGCATGCACCAGGAACGCGAATATCCCGGCCGCGTCGTCGGCACCGATCTGAAGAACCCTGATTTTGCAGCACTTGCCCGCGCCTATGGCGGCCATGGCGAGACGGTGGAGAAGACAGCTGATTTCGCGCCTGCCTTCGAGCGCGCGCGAACCAGCGGCAAACCGGCGATCGTCGAGATCAGGCTCGATCCCGAAGCGATCACCCCGACCCGGACGATGACGCAGATACGCGACAGGGCTTAAGGGCCGGCAGAACAGAGGGCGGCGCTGTCCCGCCAGGCTTCAAGCGTTAGCCGCGCTTCGGGCTCTACATCGCCTTTTCGATCTGGCCGCGAATCTCGCCGTCCTTGTTGGCCGCCGTGTGCACATTGACGTAATACTTGCCGGCCTCGAGGTCAGCGGCCTGCGCATCGGTCAGCGTCGCCGACCCCTTGATCGGGCTCTTGAGCTTGCCTTTGAACGGGATCACCGGAGGCGCATTCTCGCCCGCCGCCGCCGGGCCGTGAATGTGCGCCGCTGTCGCCGGGCCGCTGAGGCCGGAATACTTCACGTTCCAGCTGAGCTTCTTCTTGGTGGTATCGAAGGTGAGAGTGGCCGTCCCCTTGCCCTTCGTGGTGACGGCTGGGCTCTGCTGGCCGCCATCGAGGGTCGCCTTGTATTTTACCATCTCGGCCATGGCCGGTGATGCGAACAGGAAAGCGGTGGAAATGGCGAGCGCCGATAGCGCCGGCAGGAAGGAGTGAGCGCGCATGAAGGACCTCCGATTGACAAAAGCGTGCGTCGCGGCTCCCCGACGCGCGCATGCTTCAATGCAACGGCTGGACGGCGCAATGTATCCCCGCACACGGTTTTGTGATTGGAGCGCATGGAAAAGGGGCGGTCGCCCGCCCCTTTGATCGTCAGACCCGGTCTCAGGCGCTGTTGATCGCGCCTGCGAGGCCTACTTGACCGCCTTGTCGGTGATGGCGGTGGTATAGGCGCCTTTCGGCTCCTTGGTGATGATCTTCTGGTCGAGCAGCGCCTTGGCGGTGCGTTCGTAGGTCGCCGGGTCGAGCTTGCCGTCGGCATTGTCGATCAGCTTGGCAACTTCGCTCATCATCCGCTTCTGGTGATTCTCGTCCTGGCCGCCGCCGTCCATGACGATGCTTGCGGCTTCGTCATTGTTGTCGACCGCGTATTTCCAGCCCTTCATCGAGGCGCGCACGAACCGCACCATCTTGTCCTCGAAGGCCGGATCCTTGAGCTTGTCTTCCGAGGCATAGAGGCCGTCCTCAAGCAGGTCGTTGCCCATGGCCGAGTAGTTGAACACGGTCAGCTGTTCGGGCTTATAGCCGGCGTCGATCAGCTGCCAGTACTCATTGTAGGTCATGACCGAGATGCAATCGGCCTGCTTCTGGATCAGCGGCTGCACGTCAAAGCTCTGCTTCAGCACGGTGACGCCATCGGGGCCACCCTCCGTCTTGAGGCCAAGCTTGTTCATCCACGCGTAGAACGGATATTCGTTGCCGAAGAACCAGACGCCGAGCGTATGACCCTTGAAGTCGGCTTCGGTCTTGATCGGGCCGTCCTTCGGGCAGACCAGCTCCATGCCGGCCTTCTTGAACGGCTGGGCGATGTTGACCAGCGGCACGCCCTTCTCGCGCGCGGCGAGCGCGCCGCCCATCCAGTCGACGATGACGTCGGCACCGCCGCCCGCGATCACTTGCTCGGGGGCGATGTCGGGACCGCCTGGCTTGATGTCGACGTCGAGGCCTTCGGCCTCATAGAAACCCTTGGCCTTGGCGACATAGTAGCCGGCAAATTGCGCCTGCGTGACCCATTTCAGCTGCAAGGTCACCTTGTCGGCGGCCATTGCCTGGAACGCGGCCAGCGACATCGCGCCGGCCAGAACTGGAATGATAAGTCTTTTCATTTTTTACCCTCTGAAGTTAGTGCCCAAACCCACCGCCCCTATCCACCACGGACAGAGGGATGCCAAAACGTGACGGCCCTTTCGACAAGGGCGACCACGCCATAAAAGACCGAACCCGCAAGTGCTGCAACTGCGATTTCGGCCCAGACCATGTCGATGTTCATCCGCCCGACCTCGGTCGAAATGCGGAAGCCCATGCCGACGACGGGCGTGCCGAAGAACTCGGCGACGATGGCGCCAATCAGCGCCAGCGTCGAATTGATCTTCAGCGCGTTGAAGATGAAGGGAGCGGCGGCCGGCAGCCTGAGCTTGACGAGCGTCGGCCAGTAGCCCGACGCATAGGTGCGCATCAGGTCGCGCTCCATATGGCCGGACGCGGCGAGCCCGGCGACCGTATTCACCAGCATCGGGAAGAAGGTCATGATGATGACCACCGCCGCCTTGGATTGCCAGTCGAAGCCGAACCACATGACCATGATCGGCGCCACGCCGATGATCGGCAGCGCCGAGACCATATTGCCGATCGGCAGAAGTCCACGCCGCAGAAACGGTACGCGGTCGGCGAGAACAGCGGTGATGAAGCCAGCGCCGCTGCCCACCACATAACCGAAGAGCACCGCCTTGAAGATGGTTTGCCGGACATCGGCGCCGAGCACCGGCAGCGAGCTGACGATGCGCGCGCCGATGGCGCTCGGCGGCGGCAGCAGGATGAAAGGAATGCCGGCGCCGCGTGTGACGGCTTCCCAGATGATCAGGATCCAGGCGCCGAAGATAGCGGGGATGACCAGACGCAGTGCGGTCCGGACCCATCCTGCCGTCGGCCGCAACCCCGAAAGCACCGCCACACAACGCCAGCCAAGCAGCCAGGCAGCCGCGAGCAGAAGGAAATACGGCGCCAGCGCCGTCCCTTCGAAGCCTGAAATCCCCGATATCAGCAGCCAGGCGACGAGATGGGCGCCTATGAAGAGCATCACGGCCTCCGCCAGGGGCGGAATCCTGACCATGGAGATCAGCGCCGCCAGCACGGCCACGCCAAGCATCAAGCCCTTCATTCCGAGATAGGGGTAGTCGATACTGGCCGTCGGATCGGCAAGCGCTGCCGCTTCCGGCTTCGAAATGGCGCCGACCGCAATCGCGATCAGGCACAGCACGATCGCCAGCACAGCCTGCCAGGAAGGTTTCAGCCAGTTCATGCTGGCCTCCCACCCATGGCGCGGTCAACGACGCGGCCGGCGATGCCAACCACCATCACCAGCAGCGCCGCCACGATGGAGCCGGCGACCAGCGCTGACCAGATGTCGATCGACTGGCTGTAATAGGCGCCCGCCAACAGCTTGGCGCCGATGCCGGCGACCGCGCCTGTCGGCAGTTCGCCCACGATGGCGCCTACTAGGCTTGCCGCCACCGCGACCTTCATCGAGGTGAACAGGAACGGCACCGAGGCCGGCACACGCAGTTTCCAGAAGGTCTGCGCGCGGCTGGCATTGTAGGTGTGCATCAGGTCGAGATGCATGATCTCGGGCGAGCGCAGGCCCTTCACCATGCCGACCGTCACCGGGAAGAACGACAGATAGGTCGAAATCATCGCCTTCGGGATCAGTCCGGTAATGCCGATCGCCGCCAGAACGACGATGATCATCGGCGCCACCGCCAGGATCGGAATGGTCTGCGAGGCGATGATCCACGGCATCAGGCTGCGGTCGAGCGTCGCCACATGGACGATGCCGACGGCGATGACGATGCCGAGTGCGGTGCCGAAGGCGAAGCCGAGCAGCGTCGAGGACAGCGTCACCCAGGCGTTGTAGACGAGACTGCGGTTCGAGGTGATAGGCCGCAGAAAAGTGTTCTCGAAGAAATTCACCGCCACCTGATGCGGCGCCGGCAGCGTTGGCTTGGGCTGCGACAGCGTCTTGCCGATGAGTTCGCCGAACGTGGAGGTTTCGTTGGCACGCCGGTCGAGATCGCGCTGGAACGGCGCGTTGAGGATAACGGCGAAGACGTACCAGAGCACGACCACGCCCAGAAGGATGGAGGTTACGGGGATGATCTTGGAGCGGAAGCTATCCATGGGCGAAGTCTCCTCCTCTCCCCCACGGGGAGAGGGTAGCCGGAGCGAAGCGAAGGCCGACCACCTTCGCCTTCGTCATCCTAGGGCGGAGCAACGCGAAGCGTCGCGCAGACCCTAGGATCCATTCCGTGACGTTGGCCGAGGGGTATAAGCGGTCGAGAGTGTTCGCCTTCGAACGCACGGCGTAAGGTGCATCGGTCTGCACCGCTGCGGAACGTTGAGGTAACGGCATGGATCCTAGGGTCTGCGCCGCGTCGCTTCGCTCCTTGCTCCGCCCTAGGATGACGAAGTCGCGATGGACCGCGCGCTTGTCGCTCCCCTCAATCATCATAACTATGCCCTGCCCTCAACCCATCGCGCACCCGCGCGGCGATCGCCAGAAACTCCGGCGTCTCGCGGATGTCGAGCGGCCGCTCTTTCGGCAGCGTCGATTCGATGATGTCGCTGACCCGGCCCGGGCGCGGCGACATGACGACGATGCGCGTCGACAGGTAGACGGCTTCCGGAATGGAATGGGTAACGAAGCAGATGGTCTTGTTCGTCCGTCCCCATAGTTGCAGCAATTGCTCGTTGAGGTGGTCGCGCACGATCTCATCCAGCGCGCCGAACGGCTCGTCCATCAGCAACAGGTCGGCATCGAAGGCCAGCGCACGCGCGATCGAGGCGCGCTGCTGCATGCCGCCGGAAAGCTGCCAGGGGTATTTCTTCTCGAAGCCACTGAGGTTGACGAGGTCGAGCGTGCGCTTGATCCGCTCCGCTTGCTCGGTCTTGGACAGGCCCATGATTTCCAGCGGCAGCCCGACATTGCGCTCGATGGTGCGCCAGGGAAACAGGGCGGCGGCCTGGAAGACATAGCCGTAGGCACGCCTCTCGCGCGCCTGTTCCGGCGTCATGCCATTGACCGAGATCGTCCCCGAAGTGGGCTTTTCCAGATCGGCGATGACGCGCAGCAAAGTAGTCTTGCCGCAACCTGAAGGCCCGATGAAGGAGACGAACTCACCCTTGCCGATGGTCAGGTCGACATTGGACAGCGCCTGTACCGGCCCGTCATTGGTCTGGAAGGTGAGGCCCAGTTTGCTTGCCGAAACGACGGCTGGCGAAGGTCCCGTCATCGGTTGCTGCCTGCCTTCCGCCGCACGAAACCGATTGCTTTTATCGTGATGTTGTTTTCCACTCGACCCGTCCCATTGGCCCCAGTCCTGCTGAGTTTGTCCCGCTCGGCCGACGCCCGGAGTTTCCCCGATGTCGCCTAAACCGACTTGTCATCTTATCCGCCCTGAAAGCACTTATGAAGGCAAGCAGGGCCTGACCTACTTCGCCGGCATTGCCACCGAGTCGGTCGGCTCCTCCGGCATCTGCATGCACGTGCTCACCATGCCGCCCGGTGCCCGCGCCAAGGCGCATCTGCACGAGAACCATGAAACGGCGATCTACGTGCTCTCCGGCGAGGTCCATACCTGGTATGGCGACCGGCTGGAGCATCACATCGTCGTCAAGGCCGGCGACCTCTTCTACATTCCCGCAGGCGTGCCGCATTTGCCGGCCAATCTGAGCAATGCGCCGTCCTCGGCCGTCATCGCCCGCACCGATCCCAACGAACAGGAAAGCGTCGTCCTGCTGCCGCAACTGGACGCGCTCGTCGCCTGAGGGTGGTATTGGCGGGTTCGCCGGCCGAGGCTCAATAGCTCCAGGTCCGCGCTGCCCCTCATCTGCCTGCCGGCATCTTCTCCCCGTAGAGAGACGGGGAGAAGGACGCCGTCGCGAAGGATTCCGCCAATCGCCAGCGTTGGCAAAAAGAGCGCCGAGGTTGCGCTCAGCCATCTTCTCCCCATCACTATACGGGAAGAAGATGCCGGCAGGCAGATGAGGGGCGGCGCCGACCTCGGCAATCATCTGCACCGAGACACTTCCCCGTATACGCTGCCGTCCTCGTCGGCGATCACCAATTTCTTGGCATTCTTGGCGCTGTGCTTGATCGTGAAGGTGGCCGGCGACTTTCCCTCCTCGCCTTCGGCTTCGCACTCTGCCTTGACCGTCAGCGAACCATCGGCCTCACCGTGTTTGCCGGTGAAGGCGCAGGCACTGGTCGCGGTGATAAAATCGGTGTCGGTCAGCAGCAGCATGTCTTCGGCATAGACCTTCTGGCCGTTCTTGTTGATGCAGCCGGACTTATTGCCATAGGGCTTGGACAGGTCGATGCCAGCCGCCGAGGCGGAGCCGGCTGCCAGAACAACAACGGCGGTGAGATAGAGCCCCGCGCACCTCACCTCAAACACCCGTCGCCGGAATGCCCGTCCGCTCGACCTTGCGTGGCGCGGTGATCTCCTTCCAGGTCGACAGCGCCCGATTGACGGCCGCGTTCGGTTCGCGGCCGACGAACTCACCATGGCCAGGCTTCGCCTTGACCTCGGCCTCCTCGACCGACAGCTCGCCGCGCGAGAACACGAAGCGCGGCAGGCCGGTCACTTCGACCCCTTCGAAGACGTTGTAGTCGATGACGGATTGCTGCTTCTTGGCGGAAATCTTCTTCTTGCGCTGGGGGTCCCAGACGATGATGTCGGCATCCGCGCCTTCGACGATCGCGCCCTTCTTCGGATACATGTTGAGGATCTTGGCGATGTTGGTCGAGGTCACGGCGACAAACTCGTTCATCGTCAGCCGGCCGGTATTGACGCCTTTGGTCCACAGCACCGGCAACCGGTCCTCAAGGCCACCCGTGCCGTTGGGGATCTTGGTGAAATTGCCGACGCCGAAGCGCTTCTGGTCGGTGGTGAAGGCGCAATGGTCGGTCGCCACCACTTGCAGCGAACCGGCCTGCAGGCCGGCCCATAGCGAATCCTGGTGCAGTTTGTTGCGGAAGGGTGGGCTCATCACGCGGCGCGCCGCATGGTCCCAGTCCTTGTCGAAGTACTCGCTCTCGTCCAGCGTCAGGTGCTGGATCAGCGGCTCGCCGAACACCCGCATGCCTTTCTGGCGTGCCCGGCGGATCGCCTCGTGGCTCTGTTCGCACGAGACATGCACTACATAGAGCGGCACGCCCGCCATGTCGGCGATCATGATGGCGCGGTTGGTCGCCTCACCCTCCACTTCCGGCGGGCGCGAATAGGCATGTCCCTCGGGGCCATTATTGCCGGCGGCAAGCAGCTTCTGCGACAGGGCCGCGACCACGTCGCCATTCTCGGCATGCACCAGCGGCAGCGCGCCGAGGTCGGCACAGCGCTGGAACGACGCGTACATCTCGTCGTCGTCGACCATCAGCGCGCCCTTGTACGCCATGAAGTGCTTGAACGAGGTGATGCCCTTGTCGACCACGGTGGCCATCTCGTCGAACACCTGCTTGCCCCACCAGGTGATCGCCATGTGGAACGAATAATCGCAGGACGCCCTCGAGGTCTTGTTGTCCCACATCTGCAGGGCTTCGAGCAGCGATTGCTGCGGCGCCGGCAGACAGAAATCGACCACCATGGTGGTGCCGCCGGCCAACGCTGCCCGCGTGCCGGATTCGAAATCATCGGCCGAATAGGTGCCCATGAACGGCATTTCGAGATGGGTGTGCGGGTCGATGCCGCCCGGCATCACATAGCAGCCGGTGGCGTCGTACTCATGGTCGCCATGCAGGTCCGAGCCGATGGCGACGATCCTGCCGTGCTGCATCAGCACGTCGGCCTTCCAGGTTCGGTCGGCGGTTACGACGGTGCCGTTCTTGATGACTTTGGTCATTTTGCTGTTCCCTTGTTCTTCTCTTCCCGCTTCTTGGTGAGCGGCGTTTGAAGGTAAATCTCTAAGTTCACTCAACGATAACGGCCGTCTCCACCACGGCATGGAACAGAACGTCGGCGCCGGCCGCTGCCCATTCCTTGGTGATCTCTTCCGCCTCATTGTGGCTTAACCCATCCACGCAAGGGCACATCACCATGGCGGTCGGCGCGACGCGGTTGATCCAGCAGGCGTCGTGGCCGGCACCCGAGACGATGTTGCGGTGCGTGTAGCCAAGCCGCTCGGCCGCATCGCGGATCGCCTTGACGCAGCCCTTGTCGAAAGTGACCGGATCGAAAGCGCCGACCTGCTCGATCTTGTACTGGATGTCGAGCGCGTCGCAGATCGTGTCGATGCCTTCGCGGATGCGGCCATCCATGGCGTCAAGCACTTCCTTTTCCGGCGAGCGTATGTCGATGGTGAAGACGGTGCGCCCGGCGATGATGTTGCGCGAGTTGGGATAGACCTCCATGTGGCCGACCGCGCCGACGGCGTCGGGCTGGTAGTCCATGGCGATCTCGTGGACCAATTCGATCACCCGCGCCATCCCGAGCCCGGCATTGCGGCGCTTGGGCATCGGCGTCGAGCCGGTATGCGCCTCCTTGCCGGCCAGCGTCACCTGCAGCCATTTCAGGCCCTGGCCATGGGTGACGACACCGATGTCGATGTCCTCGTCCTCGAGGATCGGGCCCTGTTCGATATGCAGTTCGAAGAAGGCGTGGATCTTGCGATCACCAACCTTCTCGGTGCCCTTCCAGCCGATGCGCTCCAGTTCCTCGCCGAATTTCTTGCCGTTCTTGTCCGTGTGCTCGTAGACATCGGCCTGGTCGAGCACGCCAGCGAACACACCGGACGCCATCATGGCCGGCGCGAAGCGCGCGCCCTCCTCGTTGGTCCAGTTGGTGACGACGATCGGATGTTTGGTCTTGATGTCGAGATCATTGAGCGAGCGCACGATCTCCAGGCCGCCCAGAACGCCGAGAACGCCATCATATTTGCCGCCGGTCGGTTGCGTATCGAGATGGCTGCCGACATAGACCGGAGGCAGGCTGGGGTCGGTGCCTTCGCGGCGGGCAAACATGGTGCCCATCTCGTCGACGCCCATTTCGAGCCCCGCGGCATCGCACCAGCGCTTGAACAGATGCCGGCCCTCGCCATCCTCATCGGTCACGGTCTGGCGATTGTTGCCGCCGGCAATGCCGGGGCCGATCTTCGCCATCTCCATCAGCGAATCCCACAAACGGTCTGAATTGATTCGCAGATTCTCGCCGGGTGCGGCCATTCAAAACCTCATCAATTGCGGGGCGGCCACCCTCCCCTCGAGGGGGAGGGATATCGGCGCCCAGTTCTTCAATCGATCATCCTAAGCACTTCACGCACATGGTCGATCAGTTCGTTGATCTGGCCCTTGGTGATGATCAGCGGCGGCGACAGTGCGATGATGTCGCCGGTGGTGCGGATCAGCGCGCCGCGCTCGAACGCCTTGACGAACGCCGAGAAGGCCCGCTTTGTCGGACTGCCGGCGATCGGCGCCAGTTCGATCGCACCGATCAGGCCGATGTTCCTGATGTCGATGACATGCGGTTCGCCCTTCAGCGAATGCAGTGCATCTTCCCAGTAAGGCGCCAGTTCGTCGCCGCGCGTCAGCAGGCCCTCTTCCTTGTAGGTGTCGAGCGTGCCGAGTGCGGCCGCACAGGCGATCGGGTTGCCCGAATAGGTGTAGCCGTGGAAGAACTCGATCATGTGCTCGGGGCCGGTCATGAAGGCGTCGTGGATTTCCTTCTTCACGAACACCGCGCCCATCGGGATGACGCCGTTGGAGACGCCCTTGGCGGTGGTCATGATGTCGGGCGTGACGCCGAAATAGTCGGCCGCGAACGGCGCGCCGAGACGGCCGAAGCCGGTGATGACCTCGTCGAAGATCAACAGGATGCCGTGCTTGGTGCAGATTTCGCGCAGCTTCTCGAGATAGCCCTTCGGCGGCAGGATGACGCCCGTGGAACCCGCGACCGGCTCGACGATGACGGCGGCGATGGTCGAGGCGTCATGCAGGGCGACGATACGCTCGAGTTCGTTGGCGAGCTCCGCGCCATACTCCGGCACGCCTTTGGAGAAGGCGTTCTTCTCCGGCAGATGCGTGTGCGGCATGTGGTCGACGCCGCCCAGCAACGTGCCGAACATCTTGCGGTTGGTGACGATGCCGCCGACCGAGATGCCGCCGAAATTGACGCCGTGATAACCGCGCTCGCGGCCGATGAGCCGGGTGCGCGACCCTTCGCCCTTCACGCGGTGATAGGCGATCGCCATCTTCAGCGCCGTTTCGACAGATTCCGAACCGGAATTGGTGAAGAAAACATGGTCCATGCCCTTGGGCGCGAGGTCGACCAGGCGGTTCGCCAGTTCGAACACGATCGGATGACCCATCTGGAAGGCGGGTGCATAGTCGAGTTCGGCGGCCTGGTGCTGGATCGCCTCGGTGATCTTGGGGCGGCAATGGCCGGCGTTGACGCACCACAGGCCGGCGGTGCCGTCCAATACCTTGCGGCCATCGCTGGTCGTGTAATGCATGTCCTTGGCGGACACGAACATGCGCGGCGCCTGCTTGAACTGCCGGTTTGCCGTGAACGGCATCCAGAATGCGCTGAGATCGTTCGGCGTGACTTTCAGCCGGTTGGACATGACCAAGACTTCCCCTTGTAACCTGTTTCGCTGCGTCCAACGCTTGGTCTTTGCCGCGCTTTCATGCTACGCAAATTTTGACCGATTGGACAAACGTTTAGCACCGCCATGTCGGCGGTCAATGGATTACTAGCGGAAATGCGGCCCCTGAAGTGCGTTCCACAGCCTGGGGAAAAACTGGTCCAGAGAATTGGTCCAGATGACCTTGAATGCGAGATATGGCAATAGGAGGGTCCGCAACGGTGACCACGAGCACGCAAGCCCCTCGCCGCACCCGCATCCAGCAGGAAAAGCGCGAACTGATCCTGGAGGCCGCGCTCGAAGTGTTCTCCACCAACGGCTTCCGCGGTTCGACCATCGACCAGATCGCCGAAGCCGCCGGCATGTCGAAGCCGAACCTGCTCTACTATTTCCGCCGCAAGGAAGACATCCACGAGACATTGATGGAACGGCTGCTCGAAACCTGGCTGGCGCCGCTGCGGGAACTCGACGACATCGGCGATCCGATGACTGAACTCAGGAGTTACATCAGGCGCAAGCTGGAAATGGCGCGCGACTTTCCGCGCGAGAGCCGCCTGTTCGCCAACGAGATCCTGCAAGGCGCGCCGCGCATCATGCCGCTGCTGGCGGGCGAGTTGAAGACGCTGGTCGACGAGAAAGCCGCCGTCATCAAGGGCTGGATGCGCGCCGGCAAGATCGCCCGGACCGATCCCTGGCATCTGATCTTCTCGATCTGGGCGACGACGCAGCATTACGCCGATTTCGATGTCCAGGTCCGCGCCGTGCTGGGGCCGAACCGTGGCGGCGACGGCCGCTTCGAGGACGCTGCCCGCTTCCTCGAGCAATTGTTCCTCGATGGGCTGAGGCCGAAAGGGTAACAGGCGAAATCATGTCTAGATTGGCCGAAGCGCACATTGGCTTCGTCATTCTAGGGCGAAGCAAGGAGCGAAGCGACGCGGCGCAGACCCTAGAATCCATGCCGCGACACATGAGCGCCGCTACGGTCCAGAATTCTGCTCCGCTGCACTATACTGTCAAGGTAACGGCATGGATCCTCGGGTCTGCGCGTCCGCTTCGCTTCCGCTCCGCCCGTGGATGACGAAGTTGAGAGCGCGCCGGCAGATAACTTCACGCGCTGCGCCGTTCGGCCGGCATCGCCTCCAGCAGTTGTTGAAGTTTGGAGATCGAGTTCTGCTCGGCGAGCGGCGTGTAGACGATCAGCCGCATGTCCGAGCCGTCGTCGATCGACAGGCTCATATGCTCGAAGGCCATCAGGCCCACTGTGGGATGCCGGACATGCTTCACGCCAGTCAGCCTGCGCGCCACGTCGCGCCGGGGCCACCAGTCACGGAACTCGGGACTTGAACTCATCATCAGCGCGATCAGCCGTTCGAAATCCAGATCGCCGACATATTTGGCGCTTTCGGCACGAAACGAAGCAAGCACCACGCGGGCGAGTTCTTCCCAGTCGACCAGCAGGCGGCGATGGTGCGGGTTGGTGAACACCATGTGGACGATGTTTCTGCTATCGCCCTCGAGCAAGCCATAGTCGCCGAACACCGCCACGGCCGCGTCGTTCCAGGCAAGTACGTCCCAACGGCGGCCGACGACATAGGCGGGCTGCAGCACCAGGCTTTGCAGCATGTGCAACAGCGTAGCGTCGACCTTTTCAGGTGCCGCCACACGACGCTCCGGCTGCTGGCGGCCGGCCAGGATGAACAGATGCCGCTTCTCCGCGGCGTCCAGGCGCAGCGCCTCGCAGAGCGCCGCCAGCACTTCCACCGAGGGCCGCACATCCCTGCCCTGCTCGAGCCAAGTGTACCAGGTGGTGCCGACACCGGCGATCATCGCCACTTCCTCCCGCCGCAGACCCGGCGTGCGCCGTCGCGGACCTGTCGCGATGCCGGTGGCCGATGGCGCCAGCCTTTCCCGGCGCGACCGCAGGAAGGCGCCGAGTTCGCGCCGGCGGCTCTCGTCGGCTGATCGGGTGGAGGCAACGGGAGCGTTCATACCGGCTATTATAGCAGTATTGATACCAGGATAAAGTTTGAACTGTTTGACATGGGCGAAGCGCTCCATCTTGCGTTCAGAGCAACAACAGGAGGCTCTGAACATGGAATTGAAAGACAAGACCATCCTCATCACCGGCTCGACCGACGGCGTCGGCCGCGTGGTGGCGCAAAGGCTGGGTGCCGCCGGCGCACGGGTGCTGGTGCATGGCCGCGATGCCACACGCGGCGACGCCACTATCGCCGCCATCGAAGCCGCCGGCGGCAAGGCCGAGTTTTTCGCGGCCGATCTCGCTTCGCTGGCGCAGGTACGACGCCTCGCCGAAGCCGTGCGCGCCAGCACGAGCCGCCTCGACATCCTCATCAACAACGCCGGCGTCGGCACCGCTGGCGACAAACGACAGACAAGCGCCGATGGCTACGAGTTGCGCTTTGCCGTCAATTATCTCGCCGGCTTCCTGCTGACCTCGGAGCTTCTGCCGCTGCTGAAGGCGAGCGCCCCGGCACGCATCGTCAATGTCGCGTCCGCCGGCCAGCAGGCGATCGATTTCGGCGACGTCATGCTGACCCGCGGCTATAGCGGCGTGCGCGCCTATTGCCAGAGCAAGCTGGCGCAGATCCTGTTCACCGTCGATCTGGCCGGGCAGTTGGAAGGCAGCGGCGTCACCGTCAACGCGCTGCATCCGGCGAGCTACATGAACACCACCATGGTCCGCCAGGCGGGCGTCACGCCATGGAGTTCGGTCGAGACCGGCGCCGAGGCTATCTTGAATCTCGCCACCTCGCCCGCGCTGGAAGGGCGCAGCGGCCTCTATTTCGACGGCCTGCGCGAATCCCGCGCCGACGCCCAGGCTTACGATGCCAAGGCAAGACAACAATTGCGAAGCCTGAGCCTCGACCTCGTCGGGCTGGCTTTCCCTAAAACGAAGGAACAGCATTCATGACCAACAGAACCGAACACACGGTGATCATCGGCGGCTCATCCGGCATCGGCCTGGCGACGGCGCGCAAACTGCTCGGCCCGGGCATGAAGGTCACGATCACCGGGCGCAACCAGGACAAGCTCATCAGCGCCTGGAAAAGCCTTGGCGGAGCGGCCGACAAGGCGGCCTTCGACGCTTCGAAACCGGATGAAGTCCGCCAATTTTTCGAGCGCCTCGGCTCGTTCGACCACCTCGTTCTGGCGGCGAGCGGCGGCAAGGGCCTCGGTCCGTTCGAAACCCTCGACCTCACCGATATCGGCGGGGGCGTCGACGAGAAGGTGCGGCCGCAACTCTCCTGCCTGCAGGCCGCCTTGCCGACGCTGAACAAATCGGGGTCGGTCACCTTCATCTCGGCGGTATCGGCCCAGCTCGCCACGCCGGGCGTCGCCGGCATCGGCGCCATCAATGGCATGCTCCTGACCGTGGCTCCGATCCTGGCCATCGAGCTGAAGCCGCTGCGCGTCAACGTCGTGGCGCCGGGTGTCATCGACACGCCATGGTGGGACTTTTTGCCCGCAGAGCAGCGGCAGGCGGTCTTTGCAGACTATGCGGGGAAAACGCCGGTCGGCCGCATCGGCCGCGCCGAGGACGTCGCCTCGGCGATAGCCTTCCTCGTCTCCAACGGCTTCGTGACCGGCCAGGTGCTGACCTGCGATGGCGGCCTGCGGTTCGCGGCGTAAACGTTGGAGAGTTAAAGCGACTGCGCGATCAGCGTCAAAAACCCTCCGCTCAGCGCGACATTGCCGACGAAGCCATTGATGCGGGATGCACGCTCCGGACCCTGATGACCCCAGAAATTGTGGAACATCGGCGTCACGACGGTCAGGAACAGCACCAGCACCGCGCAGGCAATCGGCGTCCAGAAGCCGACCATCACCAGCACTCCCGCGATGATCTGCGCGACAATGCCCGCCCACAACGCAGCCGGGCCTGGGGCACGCCACGCGCGGCCACCAACCCGGTTAGGAAATCCGCGTTCTGGATGTTGCGCAGGCCGGCGAAGGCAAAGGCACCGCCGAGCAGCAGGCGGCTCAGAAACAGCAAGGTCGAAGGCAAATCGACAGGCATCGAACTCCCCCTTTGAACAGTAGGGGCGCCGCCTTTCACCGGCGGCGCCCCAATAGATGTCCGGACTGTCAGGCCGCCTTGGCGGCCGGCATCGGATGAATGGCGTGGAACGGGACACAGAGCCGGTTCCAGGTGTTGATCATGCCGACCGCGACGGACAGCTTGACCAACTCTTCTTCCGAGAAATGCTCCAGCGTGCGCGCATAGAGTTCGTCCGGCACGCCGTTGTTGGCGACCAGCGTCACCGCCTCGGCCCAGGCCAGTCCGGCGCGTTCGCGCTCGGAGAACAGCGGCGATTCCTTCCAGGCGGCGACGAGATAGAGCCGCTGCTCGGTCTCGCCGTCGCGCCTGGCTTCGCGGCTGTGCATCTCCACGCAGAAGGAACAGCCATTGATCTGCGAGGCCCTGAGCTTGACCAGGTGCAGCAGGCTCACCTCCAGTCCACATTCGTCGACCGCCTTGTTGAGTGCCGACACGGCCTTCATGATCTCGGGCGCCTTGGCGAAGAACTGCAGCCTCTGTTTCATCGTCTTTCCTTTCACATCCTTGGGGAGGTTAATTTAGGCTTGGTTGGTTGAACTGGGTTTCTGCCGCCGTTGATGGCGCTCGACAAAGGCGCAGCTCGCGGCAAACGATCTGGGGTCGCCTTCCGCAGCGTAATCCGCCACGATGTCGGACAACTTCACCTCGGCGAGCGCTGCCCGGTAGGCGCGCTCCGCCTTGAGCATCGCGGCATTGATGCCGCAAGGTTTCACATAGGCGGAGGCATCGATCTTGACCGGACCGTTGCGGCGGATCTCGCCGCAGCGAAAAGCCGGCTCGCGCCCTTCGATGGCCAGCACGATGTCGAGCAGCGTGATGCGTTCGGCAGCCCGCGCCAGCCGGTAGCCGCCGGCGGGACCCGGCACCGATTCCAGAATGCCGGACGCCGTCAGCATGTTGAGGTGCTTCAGCAAATAGCTCGGCGACAGGCCGAAGGATTCCGCCAGCGCCGCGCCCGGCATGGTACTGTTGCCGTCGACGCTCGCCAGTGTCGCCGCGCAGTGGATGGCCGCCTCAACGCCCTCGCCCAGCTTCATAATGCTAGTCTCCAATTCGTAGATACATCATATCCTGGATAAAATTTATCTGCAATAAGAAAATGAAAAGGCGACGCCCGGAGAAGCCGCTTTTGAAAGGTTACCCCTACTCCGCCGCCACCTTGGCCATCGGGTTGTTCGGGTGGGTGGTCCAGTTGGCATAGACCGGCGACACAGGTCTGCCGGTGCGCTGGTCCAACGCGCCGGCCGCAAGCGGCTCCATGGTGATGCAATTGTCCACCGGGCAGACATTGACGCACAGATTGCAGCCGACGCATTCGGCCTCGATCACCTCGAAATGCCTGACGCCGTTGACCATGCTGGTGATCGCCTGGTGCGAGGTGTCCTCGCAGGCGATGTGGCAGCGGCCGCATTTGATGCAGGCATCCTGGTCGATATGCGCCTTGGCGACATAGTTGAGGTTGAGATACTGCCAGTCGGTGACGTTGGGCGTGGCGCGGCCGATAATGTCGTCGAGCGAGCGGTGGCCCTTCTCGTCCATCCAGTTTTCGAGGCCGGCGATCATCTCCTGCACGATCTTGAAGCCGTAGGTCATCGCCGCCGTGCAGACCTGCACATTGCCGGCGCCTAGCGCCATGAATTCGGCGGCGTCCCGCCACGTGGTGATGCCGCCAATGCCGGAGATCGGCAGGCCGCGGGTTTCGGGATCGCGGGCGATCTCGGCCACCATGTTCATGGCGATCGGCTTCACCGCCGGGCCGCAATAGCCGCCATGCGAACCCTTGCCATCGATGGTCGGCATCGGCGCGAAACTGTCGAGGTCGACGCCGGTGATCGAATTGATGGTGTTGATCAGCGACACCGCGTCGGTGCCGCCGGCATGCGCTGCCCGCGCCGGCTTGCGGATATCGGCGATGTTGGGCGTCAGCTTGGTGATGACGGGCATGCGCGTATATTGCTTGCACCAGCGCACCACCATTTCGATATATTCCGGCACCTGGCCGACGGCCGCGCCCATGCCGCGTTCCGACATGCCGTGCGGACAACCGAAATTGAGCTCGATGCCGTCGGCGCCGGTCTCCTCGACCAGCGGCAGGATCGATTTCCAGCTCTCCTCGACGCAGGGCACCATGATCGAGGCGATCAGCGCACGGTCGGGCCAATCCATCTTGACCTGCTTCATCTCGCGCAGATTGGTCTGCAAATCGCGGTCGGTGATCAGTTCGATGTTGTTGAGGCCGAGCAGGCGCCGGTCGGCACCCCAGATCGCACCATAGCGCGGGCCGTTGACGTTGACCACCGGCGGCCCCTCTTCGCCCAATGTCTTCCAGACCACACCGCCCCAACCTGCCTTGAAAGCGCGGATGACGTTGTAGGCCTTGTCGGTCGGCGGTGCCGAGGCCAGCCAGAACGGATTGGGCGATTTGATGCCGACGAAATTGTTTCTGATGTCAGCCATGACAGGTCCCTTTCAACGGAGACGAAGGAGCATTTCCACGGGTGCAAGACTGCCGCCTTCAAGCGCGGCGGTGAGATTAGCGATCTTGGTGCGGGCATCCTCGCCCATGATCAGGCCGACGCCGGGCGGCGGCTTTTTGCCCTCGGCCTGCGCGGCGGCCATGCGGGCACGCATGGTGGCGAAGAATTCGATGGCGAAAGCGCCGCGCGGGCGCTCGGCGATTACTGAAAAGCCGCAGACGGTGGCGGCGGCTCGATAATCAGCAGGCGTGGCGACGAACGACATGGTCGCGTCGGAGGCCCATGGCAGCGGATAGGTCAGTGCTCCATCCTTGAGCCGCATCACGTCATAGACGGCAAAGACACCGCCGGGCTTCAGCACGCGGGCGGCCTCGCTCATCAGCTTGGCCTTGTCGGGAAGGTTCATGCCGACATGCAGGATCATTGCCGCATCGAAGCTGGCCTTGGCGAACGGCATGTCCAGCGCGCTGCCTTGCACGAAGCGCGTCTTGCCGGCCATTCCCACCCGTTTCGACAGGCTGGTCGCGATATCGACATAGCTTTGGGTCAGGTCGATGCCGGTGACATCGGCGCCGGCATTGTTCGCGGCAAAACGGGCCGGGCCGCCGATGCCTGAACCGATGTCGAGAAGCCGGGCTCCAGGCTTCAGCCCCATCTGGTCGATGAGTTCCCTGGTGGCGGCCACGCCGCCAATGTGGAATTCGTCGACCGCTGCGAGATCGTCAGCGCTCAGATGGTCAATTTCCACGCCGGTGTCGGCAAGCGCGGCAAGAATCCGCTCCTCCAGGCCTGAAATCTCGTAGTGACGGGCAATGCCCGGTTCCACCGTGGCCATGGTCCTTATCCCTGGGTCAGGCTCCTGTGGATGCTTTCCGCCGCGTCGCGGCCTTGCGCCACAGCCGAAACGGTCAGGTCGTCGCCACCAAAAATGCAGTCGCCGCCGGCCCAGACCTTGGCCAGCGATGTGCGCCCTTCCGCGTCGACCTTGATACGGCCGGCTTCGAGATCGATCGACGCCCCGCTGCCGTTGAGTGCAGCCGGCACGAAACTCTGGCCGATGGCCTTGAACACCTGGTCGGCAACCAGCGTCAGCGTCTCGCCGGTGCCGGCAAGCCGGTCGCCGTCGAGTGCCGTGTATTCGAGTTCGATGGCACTGACCTTGCCGCCTTCGGCAATCACCCGCTTCGGCTGCAGCCAGTGACGGATGGTGACGCCATTGGCGGCGGCCAGGTCCTGTTCGAATTCGGAGGCGTTCATATGCTCCTGGCCGCGCCGGTAGCAGATCGTCACCTCCTCGGCGCCAAGCAGCTTCGACTGCACGGCGGCGTCGATCGCCGTCATGCCGCCGCCGATGACGACGACGCGGCGGCCGACCGGCAATCCGGAGAGGTCGCTGGCCTGGCGCAGTTCGGCAATGAATTCGACCGCGTTGGTGACGCCGGCGGCATCCTCGCCATCGGCGCGCAGCGCGTTGACACCGCCAAGCCCCATGCCAAGGAAAACGGCGTCGTAATTGCGGATCAGGTCGGAGAGCTGGTAATCGCGGCCGAGCGCCTTGCCATTCTGGATGTCGATGCCGCCGATCGCGGTGACATAGTCGACCTCGGCCTGGGCAAAGTTGTCGACGCTCTTATATGCGGCGATGCCATATTCGTTGAGGCCGCCCGCCTTCGGGCGCGCCTCCAGGATGGTCACGTCATGGCCATGGCGGGCGAGCCGGTGCGCCGCGGCAAGACCGGCCGGGCCGGCGCCGACGACGGCTACGGTTTTTCCTGTCGGCTCGGCGCGCGGATAAAATTGCCTGCTCTCGCTCATCGCGACATCGGTGGCGTAGCGCTGCAGACGACCGATCTGGACCGGCTTGCCTTCCGCAACCTCGCGCACGCAAACCTCCTCGCACAGCGTCTCGGTGGGGCAGACGCGGGCGCACATGCCGCCCAAAATGTTCTGGTCGAAGATGGTCTTGGCCGAGCCGATCGGGTTACCGGTCGAGATCTGGCGGATGAACAGCGGAATGTCGATCGAGGTCGGGCATGCGTTCATGCACGGCGCGTCGTAGCAGAAATAGCAGCGGTCGGATTCGACCAGCGCCTCGTGATGATCGAGCGGGGGATGCAGGTCGGAAAAATTATCCGCGTATTGGTCGGGCAGAAGTCGGCCCCCGACAATACCCTCTTTGAACTGGCCTTCTGGCATTCTCAGTTCCCCATGTTTTCGTTTTGGGGAAGGCTAGCACGTTTTATTTTTTTATCAATTGGTCAATTTTTGGCGCAAATCGTTGAAAAGACTGGAAGAAAATATGATAACTGTATTCATGTTATGATGACGGTGACACTGGGATAAGGCCGCCACCCCTGCCGTTGCCGTGGATAGACCTGATCTCGTCGGCGACCAATTGCTGCAACGTCCAAAGATTGCGGTCGCGAATGCCGAATTCCTCGAGGTGGCTGACGGTGTTGTAGAGATATTCGGCGCCCGATCCGACATGGCCACAGGCCCGCGCCAGCACCCGCGCCACCCGGTCCAGCGGCTGCCCGAGCGAAGTGCCCCTGCCCGTCACCCCGACCCAGAAACCCAGCGCCCGAAGATGCCCTTGCGCCGTACGCACCGAGACCCACCTGACCGAAGCGACGCTCTCATGATCGTCGATCTCGCGCCGCAACAGCCTTTCGATCTGAGCAGTCTTCTCCCCTTCCGGCAAACGGTAGATCACACCATCGCACCGCCCGCCGCGTTCGAGGGCCATCATCAGCCCAGGCTGCGCGACGCTGCCGCGCCAGCGAACCATGTCGATGCAGAACGAGCGGTGCCAGCCATGGGCGGTGGCACGCTGGCGTTCGACGGACTCGAAAGCCGGCTTCCAGATCAGCGAGCCATAGGCGAACACCCATAGCGGCCCCGCATCTGCTTCATCGGCGAGCCGCGCGGAAAGGACCCGGAAATCCTCGTCGCTCAGTTGCGTCCAGCCGCCGCTGGGCCCGGGATCGGCCTCGTCGCGATGGCACAGTGCGACAAGCTCGGCTGTAAGTGACATCTGCCGCATGGAACGACGACCTCCTCCTCGAGGCCAAGCAAAGGCGAAAATCGCAAGACACGCAAGATTGCCAAGAGGGTGCGCCTTGCCGTTCCCGATTTCCAGCCCAGATGTCGGATTTCCGTCGTCAAGATCGTCCTAGGATGGATCGAACGACGATCGGCGCACAAAGGTGAGGAGACCGACCATGCCACAATCCCCGATGCCCTTCTTCTGGTACGAACTGATGACATCAGACCTCGACGCCGCCGAGGCTTTCTACCCCGCCGTGGTGGGCTGGAAGGCCGAGCCCTTCGATAAGGCTCCAGGCATGCCGCGCTATGTCGTCATGAATGCCGGCGAGCGTGGCGTCGGCGGCCTGATGACGATGCCTCAGGATGCCGCCAAGATGGGCATGCCGCCCGCCTGGCTGGGCTACATCCACGCCAGGGATGTCGACGCGGCAACAGCGTCGCTGGAAAAGGCGGGGGGCGCCGTTCACCGCCAGCCCGACGACATTCCAGGCGTCGGCCGCTTTGCCGTCGTGGCCGATCCGCAAGGCGCGACCTTCATGCTCCTGCAGCCGAACGGCCCCGACCAGCCCGTCGTGCCGGCCAGCACGCCGGGCCATATCGGCTGGCATGAGCTTTATACGAGCGACTGGAAGGCCGCGTTTGACTTCTATTCCAGCCAGTTCGGCTGGGCCAATGCCGGCGAATTCAACATGGGGCCGATGGGCACTTACCAGACCTTTACCGCCGGCCCCGAATCCGGCGGTGGCATCATGAACAAGCCCGAGCAGATTCCGGTGCCGGTCTGGCAGTTCTATTTTAACGTCACCGGCATCGACGCGGCCGCAAAACGCGTCACCGACAATGGCGGCAAGATCCTGATGGGACCGATGGAGGTCCCCGGAGGCAGCTGGGTCGTGCAATGCCAGGATCCGCAAGGCGCGCACTTCGCTTTGATGGCGCCGGTGCGATAAGCGCCCGCGTCAACCGCTGATATCACGCTTGCTGGCGTCGGCTTATTCCGGTGCCAGCACCGCGACCTTGAGGGTCTCTTTCTTGGCACCGCTGAACTGGACGGTGGCTTGGCCGGCCGCGAGCTTGAAGCGCACGCTTTTGCGGATGCCGGGACACGTCTTGACGCCGCTATAGCCGGACGATTTCACGGCTTTGCCGTCCTGGATAACATCGACCCAGGCCTCGCCCGACAGGCTGATCTGGATGGTCCCCTCCGGCGGCACCGCCACACTGGCGACAGCGCCGAATGTGCCTTCCGCAGGTGCGCGTTCGGGCGGCACCGCAAAGCCGGCCTTCTCGGCCGGCACCAGCGCCAGATCCGCGGCCGCCCCTACTGCCAGTGTCGCTCCGGACGGCGTTGAGGGTGCCGTTGCAAACAGCGCCTGTTCGCGCGTCACCGGCCATCTGAAGGCCTCGCAGCCGGCGTCCTCGGCCATGGCTAAACTGGTACTCACAAGGATTGCGAACAGGCTGATGGCGACTTTTTTCATGGCAAGGGGACCCACATGTGAAGAGCATCCAAATCGACGCCTACAACCAATACAACCAAACAGGCAAAAATGCAACCTTTACGAGAACAATATGAAAGGCGGGGAACATTTCCAATCACCAATTGTTGATGGCTGGCCATGGGATGTGAATGGTCCACTGCCGGGCAATAACCTATGGCCGGTCCGAGAAGCCAAACGGAGTTTTGGATGAAGCTTTTCGATGGCCTTGCCAGATACCAGCCGCAGGCGCTTGGCGTTCTGCGCATCATGACCGCGCTGCAGTTCATCGAGCACGGCACGCAGAAACTGTTCAATTTCCCCGCCAGCGACCACGCAGCCACCGCGTTGAGCGGACTGCCGTTAGCAGCCGGCATCCTCGAATTCGCCGGTGGCATTCTGCTGGCGCTGGGCCTTTTCACCCGCCCGGTCGCATTCCTTCTGGCCGGCGAAATGGCGATCGCCTATTTCATGGCGCACATGCCGCGCGACTTCTTCCCCGTCAACAACAGCGGCGATTCGGCGATCTCGTTCTGCTTCATCTTCCTCTATCTGGTCTTTGCCGGCGCCGGCGCCTTCGCGCTCGACAACCGCCGCGGCGCATGATCCCATGCGGGGGGTCACCCCCGCATCCGTTCGAAATTCGCATCGAACAGCGGCGCCGCCTGAATGCGCGCCGCATGCCGTTTGCCCAGCAATTCGATTTCGAAGCCGTCGCTCTCCTCTGCGATCTCCTTCGGCACATAGCCGACAGCGACCGACTTCTTCGAATGATGGGCATAGCCGCCCGACGTCACCCAGCCGCGCACCGCGCCACCGAACCAGATCGGTTCGTCGCCGATGACATCGGCATCGTCGGCATCGACGATGAAGGCGCGCAGCCGCAACTTGCCGCCCTGTTTGCGCTCGGCCAGAGCCGCCGCCTTGCCGATGAAATCTGCGTCCTTGCCGTAGGCGACGAAACGATCGATGCCGGCTTCCAGCGGCCCATAGATCGGCCGGTATTCGCGCCCCCATGAGCCGTAGTTCTTCTCCAGCCGCAGCGCGTTGAGCGCGCGCGAGCCGAACAGACCGATGCCGAATTCCGCCCCCGCCGCCATCAGCGCCTGATAGGCGGCACGCTGATATTCCGGCACCACCCAGATCTCGTAGCCGAGATCGCCGGTGTAGCTGACGCGGCCGACCAGGCATGGCGCCATGCCGACATCCATCTTGCCGACGGCCATGAAGGGAAATGCCGCGTTCGAGATGTCGGAGCGCGTGGCTTTCGCCAGCACGTCCCTGGCCTTGGGGCCGGCAATCGACAGGCCGGTAAGCTTTTGTCCCAGCGCTTCGATATGGACCGAGCCATCGTCGGGCAGATGCTGCTCGAACCAGCGCATGTGATATTGCTCGGCAATGCCGGAGCCGGCCAGGAACCAGCCCGCTTCTTCCCGACCTTGGGGGCTGAGATTGGCCAGCGTGAAATCGCCGATCAGCCTGCCGTCGTCCTTCAGCATCGGGGCGAGCGTCATCCGGCCGGGCTTCGGCAGCTTGCAGGCGAGCATCCGGTCGAGCCAGGCCGCGGCCCCCTCGCCCGTCACCTTGTATTTGGCGAAGCTCGATATCTCCGACAAGCCGACGCCTGCGCGAACCGTCGCGACTTCGGCGGCGACATGGCTGAAGTCGCTCGAGCGCCGCCATGAGAACTCGTCCTTGACGCCTTCCGGCGCGTACCAGAGCGGCACTTCCAGCCCGTAGGCGACGCCCCACTGCGCACCCTTGGCCGACAACAGGTCATAGACGGGCGTCGTCTTTAGCGGCCGCCCGGCCGGCAGTTCCTCGTTGGGGAAGCGGATCGAAAAACGCCGAGAATAGTTTTCGCGCACCTTGGCGTTGGTGTAGGCCATCGTCGCCCAGTCGCCGTAGCGCGCAACATCCATCGCCCAGATATCGGCGCCGGGATCGCCCTCGATCATCCAGTTGGATAGCGCCAGACCAACGCCACCGCCCTGGCTGAAGCCGGCCATGACGCCGCAGGCGACCCAGAAGCCCGGCAGGCCGCGCACCGGCCCGACCAGCGGGTTGCCGTCGGGCGCGAAAGTGAAGGGCCCATTGATGATCTGCTTGATGCCGGTGTTCTGGAAAGCCGGGAAATGCCGGAAACCGACCTCGAGCGACGGCGCGATGCGGTCGATATCCGGCGCCAGCAATTCATGGCCGAAATTCCACGGCGTCTGGTATTCTGACCATGGTTTGTTGGCTTTCTCATAGGTGCCCATCAGCATGCCGCCGCGTTCCTGGCGCAGATAGAGTTCGCCGTCGAAATCGACCGCATGGATGATTTCGGTGCCGGTTTTCTGGTTCCAGGCGGCAACCTCCGGCATGTCCTCGGTGATCAGGTACATGTGCTCCATCGCCAGTACTGGCAGTTCGAGCCCAACCATGCGGCCGACCTCGCGCGCCCACAGGCCGCCGGCATTGACGACATGCTCGGCCACCACCTCGCCCTTGTTGGTGATGACGCGCCACAGCCCGTCGGGACGGCGCACGATATCCTCAACCTTGGTGAAGCGCTCCACCTCGGCGCCGAGTTTTCGTGCCGCCTTGGCATAGGCGTGGGTGACACCGGAGGGATCGAGGTGGCCGTCCTCCTTGTTGCGGACGGCGCCGACGAACTGCTTGGGATCGAGCAGCGGCATCAGTTCGGCCGCCTCTTTCGGGGAGATTTCCTCCAGCTCGATGCCGAGATAACGGCCCTTGGCGACCACCCCGCGCAGCCAGTCGAGCCGCGCCTCGGTGGCCGCCAGAAGCACGCCGCCGGTCAGGTGGACGCCGGTTGCCTGGCCCGACAGCTCCTCGATCTCCTTGTAGAGGTTGATGGTGTATTTCTGCAGCTTGGCGACGTTGGGATCGCCATTGATCGTGTGCATGCCGCCGGCCGCGTGCCAGGTCGAGCCCGAGGTCAGCTCGTCGCGCTCCAGCAGCACGACGTCGGTCCAGCCATGACGGGCGAGATGGAACAGCACCGAACATCCGACGACGCCACCGCCGATGACCACGACCTTTGCATGCGATTTCATGGTTTCTTCTCTGATATCAGTTAGTTGGATGGGTGGGATGATTCAAAACGGGACGTTCGTGGCGCATCACGGCTCGCCCTGTCCGATCGCTTCCTTGCGCTTGGCCACGTAGGCCTCGAGCGCTTCGCGTACGGCGATGTCCATCACCGGCTCGACATAATCCTCCAGCGCCTTCTTCCACAGCCGCGTCGCGCGCGCGGTCGCGTCGAGGCCGCCGGCCTCCTGCCAGGCTTCGTAATTCTGCCAGTTGGAGAGCATCGGCTGGTAGAAGGCGGTGGCGTAGCGCTCCAGCGTGTGCGGCTCGCCGAAGAAATGGCCGCCGGTCGGCACCGCGCCCAGCGCCTCGACGGCAAGTTCGGCCTCATCGACCACGATCGGGCGCAAAAACTCCATCATGTGCTGGATCATCTCGACGTCGATGATGAATTTCTCGAACGAAGCCGTCAGCCCGCCCTCCTGCCAGCCGGCGGCGTGGTAGACGAGATTGCCATGGCCAAGCACCGCGCCCCACAACGCCATCAGCGTCTCATAGGCGCCTTGCGCGTCGGCGGCGTTGGAAGCCGAACCGGGCGTCGTCCGGTATGGCAGGCCATAGCGGCGCGCCAATTGACCCGAAGCAATGTTGGCCTTGGTGTTTTCAGGCGTGCCGAAGGCCGGCGCGCCCGACTTCATGTCGACATTGGAGGTGAAGGCGCCGTACATCACGGGCGCGCCTGGCCGCACCAGCTGCGTCAGCACCACGCCGAACAGCGCCTCGGCATTCTGCTGCGCCAGCGCCCCGGCCAGCGTCACTGGGCTCATCGCCCCCATCAGCGTGAACGGTGTCACCGCCACCGACTGCCCGTACTCGGCCATGGTCATCAGCCCCTCGGCCATCATCTCGTCGAAGCGACGCGGCGAGTTGACAGAGATGATGGTGGCAATGCCGGGATCATCAGCCATCTGATCCAGCGTCATCCCACGCGCGATCGCCATCATCTCGATGCCGTCCAGCGCCCTGCCCCGGCCGATCGCCGAGACATGAAAACTCTTGTCGGTCAGCGTCAGATTGGTGAAGTACGTATCGAGATGGCGTGAGTTGGCCGGCAGTTCGACCGGTGCGCAGACCTGGTTGCCAAGCATGTGGACGCAGTTGAAATGCTGCGCCAGCCTGGTCAGATCAGCATAGTCGCGCAGATTGCCGGCACGGCGGCCCCGCTCCATGTCATGCACATTGGGAGGACCCGCAACCAACGTGAAATTGATGGTGTTGCCGCCGAGATGGATTGTGTTGGCCGGATTGCGTGGGGTCAGCGTATAGCCGGACCGCGTTGTCTTCAGCGCCTCGTCGATCATGCCGCGATCGACGCGCACATTGGCCGAGGCGTGATCGACCTTGGCGCCGGCCTTCTCGAACAGCGACAGCGCACGCGGGCTCATCACCTCGATGCCGAAATTCTCCAATATGTGCATCGACGCCTGATGGATCGCCTCGATCTGGTCTGGTGACAGCAAGGCCATCGGCGGATAGGGATTGATCACCCGCCTGGGCCGCAGCTGTGCGATGGGCGCTGGCCTCCGGTTGCTGGTGCGCTCGGCGCCGCGCTTGCGTCTTGGTTCGGTCATGCCGGCATCAAAGCTTCGGTAAGCAGCGCAAGCTGTCAGAAATGCGCCGTTTACGGGCGTGATTTTAGCCAAAGCGGCATATGCTCAGCACGACTTTATAAAAGGCGACAATTGGCGTCGGAATACAGCTATGGCATTTTCTCACCTGACCGTGCCGACGAGGCGTTAACAGCGGCAGCAAGATTCCCTTTATGATTTCGGCCTATTGCTCATCCAATGCATAGGTCGAGTTTTAGTAAAATTGTAGCGGTTGGCGTGCTGCTGGCACTTTCGGCCTGCGCGACGGCACCCAGTCACATCAACAATGTCTGCGCCGTCTTCGACCAGAACGATGGCTGGTTCGACAATTGGCAGTCGGGTGCCGAGCGCGCCTCACAGAAATACGGCGTGCCGGTGCCGGTGCTGATGGCAACGGTGCGCAAGGAATCCGGCTTCAAGAGCAACGCCCGGCCGCCGCGCACCAAACTGCTCGGCTTCATTCCGTGGAAACATGTCTCCTCGGCCATCGGCTTCTCGCAGGCGCTGGACGGCACCTGGTCGCAATATCAGCGCGAAACCGGCAACTGGGCGGCGCGGCGCACGAGATTCGCCGACGCCGTCGACTTCGTCGGCTGGTATCATTCCAAGACAGCCGACACATACGGCGTCGCGCGCAACGACACCTACAACCTCTACCTCGCCTATTACCTGGGCTGGACCGCCTATGGCCGCGGCAATCGTGGCGATGCCGGCGTCCAGGGCTACGCACGGGCCACCGACAAGATGGCCCGCGACTATGCTGTTCAGCTGCAGCAATGCGGGAGCTGATGTCCTGTCCGCGCTAATGCGGCTTTGTCGTGTCCTTCGGTTTTGAATCACCGGTTTCCGACACCTCGTCGCGGACTTCGTGGCGACGGGCCCGCGAAACGGCGTCCGCCTCCTCGGCGGCCTCCCCGATCGCGTCGGCCTCAGCACCTGCCACCTTGCCATGTGGCCGCTTCGGCGGGTCGCCGGCAAAGCCCGGACCTTCGCCATGCGGCGCGTCGTCAGGCACGCCTTCATGGGCAGCATGTTCCCTGTCGAACTTGATCACCGGCTCCATGGTCTTGAGCACGTCGTCGGAGAGCCAGCACAGGCTCATATGGCCATCGCCGAGGTTCTTGACCGGCGGCACCTTGATCTCGCACAGATTGTCAGGCACCAGCTTCTTGTAGCCGCAGCGTGTCTGGAACGGACAGCCGGACGGCGGGTTCATCGCCGAGGGGATGTCACCTTCCAGCACGATGTGCTTCTTGACCACGCTGGTGTCGGCAATCGGGATCGCCGAGAGCAGCGCCTCGGTATAGGGATGGTAGGGCGGCGCGAAGATCTGGTCTGTCGTGCCTTGCTCGACGATATAGCCGAGATACATGACGACGACGCGGTCGGCGATGTAGCGCACGACCGAGAGATCGTGGCTGATGAACAGCATCGTCGTCTTGTTCTTGCGCTGGATGTCCATCAGCAGTTCCGTCACCGCCGCCTGCACCGAGACATCGAGCGCCGAAACCGGCTCGTCGGCCACCACCACCTTGGCGTCGCCGGCGAAGGCTCGCGCCACGCCGATACGCTGCTTCTGGCCGCCGGAAAGCTGGCGCGGCTTGCGGGTTTCGAACGCCCGCGGCAGTTTCACCAGGTCGAGCAGTTCCAGCATGCGCTTGCGGCGGTCGGCAACGGTCTTGCCGACGTTGAATTTTTCCAGCGTCCGGATGATCTGCGACCCGACCGAATGGCTGGGGTTCAGCGTGTCGAACGGGTTCTGGAACACCATCTGGATCGACGACACGGTGTCGACGCTGCGCTTCTCGATGCCGGTCGACTGGATTTCCTTGTTGCCGAGCGTGACGCTGCCGGAGCTGGCGGTTTCCAGCCCGAGCAATACCTTGGCAAGCGTCGACTTTCCGCAGCCGGATTCGCCGACGATGGCCACGGTTTCGGATTCGCGTGCCATGAACGAGATCGTCTCGTTGGCCTTGACGACGCGGCCTTCGCTCGAGCCGAACACCTCGCTGCCGCCGACCTTGTAGTATTTCCGCAGGTCCTCGATCTTGAGTACTGGCGCACCGGGCACGACGCGCTCATTCACCTTCTTGGCGCCGGGCGGCAATGCCTCCCAATCGATCTCGTTGAAGCGCACGCAGCGCGAGAAATGGCCCTCGTGTCCGGCGACTTCGATCATCGGGATTTCGGCGGCGTTGCAGACGCCCTCGACGAAATGGTGGCAGCGCGGGCCGAAATTGCAGCCTTTGGGCCGTTCGTGCGGCAGTGGCAATTGCCCCGGGATCGAGATCAGCGGCCGCGAGTTCTTGTCGGCGCCAGGCAGCGGGATCGAACGGAACAGCCCCTGCGTATAGGGGTGGCGCATCCGGTCGAAGACGTCCTTGATCTTGCCGGTCTCGACTGCCTCGCCCGAATACATCACCGTGATGCGGTCGCAGGTTTCCAAGATGAGGCCGAGATTGTGCGACACGAAGATCATCGAGGTGCCGAACTTCTCGCCCAACCCCTTGACCAGGTCGACAATGCCCGCTTCCACGGTTACGTCGAGCGCCGTCGTCGGCTCGTCGAGCAGAAGCAGCGCCGGCTTCGACAGCAGCGCCATGGCGATAACGATGCGCTGCTGCTGGCCGCCGGAAAGCTGGTGCGGATAGGAGCGCATCATGCGCTCGGGATCGGGAAGCTTGACCGAGCGCACCATTTCGAGCGCCCTGGAGTAGGCCTCTTTCGTCGACACCTTGTCGTGGATCAACGGCACTTCCATCAGCTGCTGGCCGATCTTCATCGCCGGATTGAGGCTGGCCATCGGCTCCTGGTAGATCATGGCGATCTTGTTGCCGCGGATGGCGCGCAGCTCCTCGTCGGAGAGCTCGCCCATGTCCTTGCCCTGGAACTTGATCTTGCCGCCGACGATCTTTCCGATGTTGGAGAGGTCGCGCATGATGCCGAGCGACACGGTCGACTTGCCGCAACCGGATTCGCCGACGATGCCCATCGCCTCACCCGGCATGACCGTGCAGGAAAAGTCCATGACGGCCGGTATCTCGCCCTTGCGGGTGAAGAAGGAGATCGAAAGGTTCTCGATCTCGATGATCGGCTGTGCCGGATTTCGAACTGCCTCGTTCATGGGTCGCTCCAATCCTTATTCTTGGCCAAGTGGGATCTGAGACCCCGCCGTCAATCCTTCATCGATTGCTCACGCAGTGAGTCGGCGAGCAGGTTGAGACCCAGCACGAACGACATCAACGCGATCGTCGGCGGCAGCGCCGGGTGAATAAAGGACCGCAGCAATCGGCTGGCATCCTTGATCGCCGTACCCCAGTCCGGGCTCTCGGGCGCGAGGCCCAGGCCGAAGTAACCCAGCGTGCCGAGCAGTATGGTGGTGTAGCCGATGCGCAGGCAGGCATCGACAATCAGCGGCCCGCGCGCATTGGGCAGGATCTCCCATAGCATGATGTACCAAGGCGATTCACCGCGCGTCTGCGCCGCCGCCACATAGTCGCGCGTCTTGATGTCCATCACCAGGCCGCGCACGATGCGGAACACGCCAGGGCTGGAGGCGAACACCACCGCGACGAAGATATTGAGCTGGTTGGGATCGATGTGGACGATGTGCAGCGGGTCCCTGTCGAAGACGAGGCCGAGGTAGATCCAGCCGCCTATGATCAGTGTCAGGCCGAGCAGCACATAAATCCGGTCGGGCCGGTTCTTGTAGCGCGTCCAGAACAGCACGCTGAAGAAAATGATCGGAAACAGGAAGAAGACGCCGGCCAGCGCATAGGGGATCGGCGTGTCCATGATGCCCGGCGTCACCAGCAGGTAGAACAAGAGGATCACCGGGAAGGCCAGCACGAGGTTGGCCAGGAACGACAGGATGGAATCGATCTTGCCGCCGTAGTAGCCGGCCGGCAGGCCAAGCGTGATGCCGACCATGAGCGCGAAACCGGTCGCGGCGGGTGCGATGATCAGCACGATCTGGCTGCCATAGACCATGCGCGAGAACACGTCGCGGGCGAGCTTGTCGCCGCCGAAGAGGTAGACGAGCCCCGATTGCGGTTCGATGGCGCCCGGCAGCGTGTCCTTCATGATCGGGATCTGGCCGAGCGGATCGAAAGGCGAGATGGTCGAGGCGAAAATCGCCGTGAACAGCCAGAACAGGCAGATGAACACGCCCGCTATGCCGACGCCGCTGTCGAACAACTGGCCGTAGAGCGCCAGCTTCTTCTTGTAGAGAAAGCTCGCACCCATGACGATGGCGAGCGCGGCCCAGACCGGCCAGAAGCGCCAGAGCACTTCGAGGATGATGGTGGAGGCGCCGATATATTGAGCTTGCATGCGCCTTCTCCCTACTGAACGCGGATGCGCGGATTGAGGAATGCGTAGCCGACGTCGGAAATGAGCTGGGTGATCAGCACGATGAACACCGAGACCAGCGAACAGCCGAGCAGAAGATCGATGTCGTTGTTGCCGGCGGCCTCGACCAGCGTGTAGCCGAAGCCCTGGTAGCGGAACATCACCTCGACGATGACGACGCCGGTGAGCAGCCAGGGGAACTGCAGCATGATGACGGTGAACGGTGCGATCAAGGCGTTGCGCAGCGCGTGCTTGACCACGACGCTTTTGAAGGAAAGCCCCTTCAGGCGTGCCGTGCGGATATATTGCTGCGTCATCACCTCGACCATCGAGGCGCGTGTCATGCGTGCGATATAGCCGATGCCGTAGATCGCCAGCGTGATCACCGGCAGGGTGAAATTGTAGAACGTGATGCCCTGGCTTGCTGAGGCGGCCGACCCGTTCAGCCAGCCGAGCCAGGAGGCGAAGATGACGGTGAAGATGACACCCGACACATATTCAGGCGTCGCCGTCGAGGCGATCGAGGCGATCGACAGCACGCGATCGGTGCGCGACCCCTCCCGCATGCCGGCAAGGATGCCAACCAGCAGCGACACCGGCACCATTACGCCCAGCACGCAGAGCATCAGAATGCCGGTAGCGCCCAGCGCAGGGAACAGCTTGGCCGCGACCGTGGTCTTGAACTTGGTCGAGCAGCCGAAATCACCCTCGATCACGCCGGAGAATGTCGGCACGGCCGGGTCATTGCAGAAGGAGAAGCGCTGCGTGGTCTTTCCGGTCGCCGGATCCGTGATCGGCTGCTTGGGCACGACGCCGAGCCACTGGCCATAGCGAACGAAGAAATTCTGGCGATAGCCGTGATTGACCAGCCAGCTTTCGAGTTGCTCCGCCGATGTGTGCATTTCGGTCTGGCTGATCGCCAGCTTTTTTAGATTGGGTTCGAGATTGACGAGGAAGAAGACGACCAGCGTCAGGCACAGCATCGTGAGCAGTATCGTGCCGATGCGTCTGATGATGAATGAGAACATTGTGCCCCCCTGCCGGCCGGGTTGGGGTCAGATATGGTCAACCCTGTGACGAAAACCCTGTAGCGTCCCGCCGCCGCTGCATCCAATGCAACGGCGACGATCCTGCGAATATGAGGGGCAGGCGCCCCTCATATCATCAAGCAACGGTCACGCCTGATCGAGCCAGACCTTGCCGAAATCGTGCTCGTAGGTGGGGTGCATCGAGTGGTTCTTCACCTCGGGCTTGATGTTGATGTAGAGCTTGCGCCAGTAAGGCTGGATGATGATGCCGGAATCCTGCAGCATCTGCTCGATGTCCTTCATCACCACCTTGCGCTTCTCGGCATCGGCGATGCCGAGCGCCTCGTTGACCTTCTTGTCGAAGTCCGGATTGGCATAGGCCGTCTCGTTCCAGGCTTCGCCCGAGCGGTAGGCGATGGCGATGACCTGGATGCCAAGCGGACGCATGTTCCAGTTGGTTTCCGAGAATGGATACTTCGTCCAGTCGTTCCAGAAGGTCGAGCTCGGCAGCACGGTGCGCTTCACCTTGATGCCGGCCTCGCGCAGCTGGGCCGCGATCGCGTCCGTGGTGTTCTTGTGGTAGTCCTCGTCGTTGCTGATCAGCTCGTGTTCGAAATCGATCACGCCGGCTTCCGTCAGCATCTGCTTGGCCTTGGCGACGTCGCGCTTGATCTTCGGCAGTTCGACATATTCCGGATGGATCGGCGCGACATGGTGGTTTTCGGCCGGCGTGCCGGCATTGCCGTAGCCGAGCTGCAGGACCACCGAATTGTCGACGGCCAGGCACATCGCCTGACGCACCTTCTGGTCGCCATAAGGCTTGGCGTTGACGTTGAAGCGCGACACCACGGTAGCCGCGGTCACCACTTCCGAAGGCGGCGCGCCGACGTCCGCGATGATCTTGACGTAGTCGGCGGTCGTTTCGTGGTTGGTCTGCACTTCGCCCGATTCGAAGGCCGAAACGGTCGCGGCCGGATCGGTGCCGTAGTCGATGAACTCGACGCCGTCGAGGAAGGCTTCGCCTTGCCACCACTTGCCGGTCGTGCGGCGCTTGTAGACCACCTTCTGGCCGACATCATAGGAGACGAGCTCGAACGGACCAGTGCCGATCGGGCAGTTCTTGAAGTTGGCGCCCTTCTCGTCGAAGCTCTTGTGGACGACGAGGCCGGGATAGTCGCACAGGTTCGGGATGATGGCGATGTCGGGCTTCGACAGCTTCAGTTTGACGGTCATGTCGTCGACCTTGACGATCGACCCTTCGCGCAACTTCTTGGTCTTTTCGTCAACGAGGCTGCCGAGACGTCCAGGCATCGAGTTGCCTTCGGCTGATTTGTCGGCCCAGCGGGTGAAATTGTAGATCACGTCATCGGCGGTGAACTTGTCGCCATTGTTCCATTCGACGCCAGGCCGCACATGCAGCGTGTACTCGGTGGCGTCGTCGTTGATGTCCCAGCTTGCCAGCAGATATGGAGCGAATGTGTACTCCTTGGTGTATTTCACCAGCGGCTCGAGCGCCTGGCGCTCGGCGTTGGAAATCTCGGACCAGTCGGCGGTACGCGGATCCTTGGGATCCTTGACCGACATCGCCACTTTCAGCACGCCGCCCTTCTTGCCCTGGACGTCCTCAGCCTTGGCCGGGGTCGGGGCGGCAAGGCCGAGCAGGCCGTAGGCCATGGCGGTCGAGGCACCGAAGACGCTGGCGAGCGCGAGGAATTCGCGGCGATCGACTTTGCCCGACTTGGCTTCTTCGGCCATCGCCAGGATGTGATCCGGAACGCTGTCGCCGTTGCTCTTATAGATTGTCATGACTAACTCCCATTGTTGGCTTTCCGCCGATTAACATTCCGCATCCGGGCCATGATGTCAAAGACGGCATGGATTGGGAACATGTTAGCGAATGTGCAACTTTGGAAGGGGGGCAGTTCGCGTGATAGCGACAGTCTTGGCGCAAAATTGCTAGTGCGCCCAGATTTCGCCAAAATCTCTTCGGGCAATTAAATTGAGACATTCGCACTGATTACGACAGCGCCAGTTGCGGCCAGGATGAAGGCCAGGCCCTCAATATTCCTTCTCGTAGAAGACGCCGCCCTTGGCTTCGCCGGCGTCCGTCGCCTCGCCGCGCAATTTGACGCCGCGCCCGACATTGAGATCGATGGTCGCCTTGCCGGAACCCGGCTTGTCGCCCTTCTGGATGGTCACATAGGTGCGGTCGTTCAGATACTTGCCGGCCGAGACCGCCGTGCCGCCCTTATCATCGGTGGTCACGTCGAGGTCGTCGACGCCGATGGCGCTGCGCAGGTTTTCCAGAAGCGACGTCGAACCGCCGACGCCGGCCAATTGTCCGGCGGCCTCGGCCAGCTGCGCGATCTGCAGCGGCGACAGGTTCGACATCGACCGCCCGAAGATCAACTGCGCCAGCACCTCGTCCTCCGGCAGCGCCGGCACCGAACTGAAGGTGAATTTGGGATTGGTCGCCTCGCCCGACACCACGATGGTGACGGTCGCGCCGGTCGTGGTCGTCGTCGCCGTCAGATTGAGGTAAGGCACCAGCGAACCCGAGAACCCGACCGTGCCTTCGGTGAAGGTCAGCCGCTTGCCAAGGATCGACAGCCGGCCGCGCTGCAAGGTGAAGGTGCCGACGGCTTGCGGCGACGAGGCCGGGCCGGTTAGCTTGAGCGAGCCACCGAATTCGGCGTCGACACCCCTGCCCTGGATGAAGATCTGGTTCGGCGCGTTGACCGTGACGTCGAGCGCAAGACCGCTGCCACCGCTCTTGCCGCTGGTCGTCGCCGGGCGCAGCGCCTTGTCCTGCGCCCTGACCGGACCCGGCGCATTCTTGTGCTTGACGTCGAGCGCCGAGAGCGAGCCTGGCAATTTGTCCGGGACCGTGATGACGGTCTTGGCCAGGTTGACGGTGCCGGCAATCGCCGGTGCCGAAGTCAGCGGCCCCTTGATCGTCAGGTCGCCGCCAAGGTTGGCGGTCACCACGCGACCGTCCGTATAACGACCGTCCGTGAGCTTGATCGACAGGTCGGCCGGGAATCCTTGCGCCGGATTGATGCCGACCGTGCCACTGGCCGAAAGGCTGCCGCGCGTCGACAGTGTACCGGTCAGCCGGTTGATCCTGGCGACGTCGTTGCCGATCGAGACATCGAGGGCGATGTCGTTGACTGCGAGACCCGAATTGGCATCGACCAGGCGTGCGCCGGACGCCCTCACCGTACCACCGATGACAGGCGATTTCGCCGGACCGCGCACCTGGACATTGACGTTGGCGTTGCCGGTCAGCGACAAGCCCTGCGCGGCAAGTTTCTCGCTGAGAAGGCCGAATGGCACCGCACCGTTGAAGTCGAGCGCCAGCGCCGGAGTGCCCACCGTCGTCACCGTGCCGCCGCCCTTGAGCCCAAGGCCGGCCCCGTCGCTGATATTGGCGTTGAAGGCCAGCTTGTTGCCGGCAAAGGTGCCGGACGAAGAAACGCTCACCGCGCCGACGCCCGCGCCACGGGTCTGCGATGTCTGCACGCCGGCCGCGTCTATGTTGAAGGCAACCGCGGGGCTCGCCGGTGCGCCCGTCACCTTCACCGTGCCGGAAATGGAACCCGCGGCATCGAGCCCGGGCGAAAAACTGTTGGCGAGCGACATCGGCACGCGTGCCAGCACCGCATTGATGTCGAGCGCCTGCCCGACCTTGCCGGTGACCGTCGCGGTGCCGCCGCCAAGGTTGAGCACCAGCCTGTCCAACGTCGTCGTGCCATTGGCGATGCTGACGGTCGAGGCCTGGGCGATGGCCGCCTTGATGCCCTGGACGGTCGCCTGGCCTGAAGCAAGCTCGATGGTGGTCGTCCCGTTGGCTACCTTCACCCGGCCTGCCGCCTGCGCCGGAATGCCCTTGACCGTCGCTCCACCGGAAAAGCCGGTCCAGTCGCCATCGCGCTTCAAATCGACATTGATGCCGCTGATCACCGTACCGCCCGAGGTGACGGTGTCGGCGCGGATCTTGCCTGAAATCACGGGAGCGGCGAGATAATTGGCGATCAGCGCATCGACCGAGACGGCCTTCACCTGCAGGTCGCCGCGTATGATCGAGTCGGTCGTCGCCTTGATGGCGACCTGCGGCGCCGCGCCATTCCTGGAGAAGGCGATCGTGCCGCGAACGTCGCCTTCGGCCTTTTCCAGTGCCAGTGCGGCAAGCGGCCCGATGTCGGGGAGGTCGAGCGAAATGATGCCTTCAGGCACGAACTTGTCGTCCAGCGCCAGATCGCCCGAGATCCGGTTCTTGCCCAGCGACAGCAGCAGGCCGTTGATGGCGCTCTTGCCGTTCGCCGTTGCCAGCACGGCACTCCCCTGCAGCGCCTGCCCGGCGACATTGCCGGTGAGTTGGACATTGGCCGCCGGATTGGCGGCATCGGCCTTGCCGGTAGCCGTGAGCTTCAATCCGGTGATCTCGCGCGATGCCACCGACAGTCTGTCGCTGTTGACTGTAAGCGACAGGTCGGGCGCCATGGCCGGCCCTTGCGCGCTCAGCGCGAAGGCGATGGCGCCCGTGGCATCCTTCGACAATGGCGAGATGTCGCTCAGCGCCCCCCTGATATCGGCGGTCACTTTGTTGTCGGCAAGGCTTGCCTGTCCGTCGGCGCTCAGCGCGCCGGAAGTCAGCTTCAATCCACCGATGTGGAGATTGCCGTTGGGTTCGCGCTTCAGCATGGCGCTTATCTGGGCGCGGTCGCCAAGCATGCCGCGCGCCGCCGCCGGCAAGGCCGACGATGGCGCATCCGCCTTCAGGTTGAGATCGATGGCACCGTCACGCAGCGATACCTGACCGGCCACCTGGCTGCTCAGCGCATCGCTTTTCAGCGAGCCGCTGTCGATAGCCACAGTGTCGGCGCTCAGCCGGGCGCTGAGCGCGGCCGTGACCTTGCCGGCGATAAGCGGCGCGATCGTTGGATTGTCGAGCCCAACCTTGTCCACCGATACCGTTCCGGAAACCGGCCCGGCGCGATTCCGGAGATCGAATGCGTCCGAGTGCAGTGCCAAGGTCAGTCCGTCCACCTTCGCCGGGCTGGTAACGACCGAGGGCAGGATCACGGAAAGGTCCAGTCGGGCATGCGTGCTTTCGCCCGCGATTTTAGCCGATACTGATCGGACCTCGATCTTGACGGGGCTCTCGGCGCTGCCGACCGTCAGCGGCAGGCTGGGACCCGACGAGGTCAGATCGATCGCAAAATCGCTCGCCCCGTTCGGATTGATGGTGCCTGTGGCCTGCCCAGAGACCTTGTCGCCGGACAGGGTTGCATGGTCGAGGGCGACGCCGCCGGCGATCGTGTAGCTGCCGGCCGCATCGACGGCGAGCGGTCCGAGCCCTGCCTGGCGGGTCTGGCTGGTCTCGGCACCGGCCAGTTTCGCGTTGAACCGGATATCGGGAGTTGCCGGCGCTCCGCTCACTTCAGCGATACCGTCAAGCGTTCCCGTGGCATCCAGGCCAGGCGAAAACGCATTGGCAAGCGCTGCCGGCAAGGCGGAGACCTGCGCCGCCAGATCGAGCGTCTCGCCAGCGCTGCCCGACAGCGCCACCTTGCCGCCGCCAATATCGAGCACCAGCTTCTCGATCTTGGCCGTACCGTCGGCGATGGTCAGAGCCGACGGTTCGGCAATCGCCGTCTTGATGCCGCGAACGGTGGCGTCGCCCGAGGCGATCTCGACGCTGGTGGTGCCCTCGGCGATCTTCACCCGGCCGGCAGCGGTCGCAGGAATGCCTGCTATGGTCGCGCCACCAGTGAAATCGGTCCAGTCGCCGTCGCGCTTGAGGTCGACGCCGATGCTGCTGATTTCCGTGTTTCCCGAAGTGACCGCATCGGCCTTGATGGTGCCCGAGATCGCCGGCGCCTTGAGATAATTGGCGACGAGCGCATTGATGGCGATCGCTTTGGCCGTCACCTCGCCACGCGCGACCGACGTGCTTTTGGCATCGATGGCAATGGACGGTGCATCGCCGTCCTTGGCGAACAGGATGGTGCCGTTGATGTCGCCGGTCACCGCCTGGCCGGCGAGCGCGGCCAACTGGTCGATGGCAGGTGCGGCGAGCGTCAGCGTGCCCAGGGGCATGAACTTGTCGTCGAGCGCCAGGTCGCCTGAGACCTTGTTGTCGCCCAGCGATACCAGGAAGCCATTGATCGAACGCTTGCCCTCGCTGGTCACCAGGGCCGCCTTGATGTCGAGCGGCTGGTCGTTGACGGCGCCGGTCAGCGAGACGTTGGCGGAAGGGTTCGTTATGTCGGCCTTGCCGCTCGCGGTCAGCTTGATGGCCTTCACCGTGCGGCCCGAAGCGGTCAGGCTGTCGCTGTTGGCGCTAACGGTGAAATCCGGCGCGGTCATCGCGCCGCTTGCCGACAGCGCGAAATCGACCCCGCCGGCAACTGGCACGCCGACCGTCGGCGACAACACCGAGACGTCGCCCAATTTGCCCTTGATGTCGGCCTGGATGTCCGTGCCTTGCATGCTGGCCGTACCGCTGGCGCTGAGCGATCCCGAAGTGAGTTCGATGGAGTTCGCGGCGAAAGATCCCTGCGGATCGCGCGATGCCGTGGCCGAGAACTTCACCCGCCCGCCGAGTACCGAGGCGATCTGCTGGGGAAACGCGGTCGCCACGGCATCGGCATTCATTTTGAGCTGCATCGACATGTCGGCGAGCGCCACCGTCGCCGTCAGCGAGGCATTGACCGCATCGGAGCGCAGCGTACCCTGATCGATGGCAATGGCGTCCTTGCTGATCGAACCGGCCAGATCGACATTGACCTTGCCGGTGATCAGCGGCGCCAACGTCGCGACGTCGGTGTTCAGGCCGCCCGCCTCCAGCTTGACGGCAACCGGGCCGGCGCGGTTCTGGATATCGAAACCATCGGAATGGATTTGCGCCGCCAGATCGTCCAGCCGCGTGCCGCCGGCGACGATCGAAACGAAGGAGGCGCCGATGTCGACGATCGGCGCCTTGCCGTCGCCGAAGGCGCGCGCGGTGGCGTTCTTGATCGCGAGCGTGATCGGCTGCGCCTTGCTGCCGACGCTGATCACCACGGGCGGGCCCTTGGCGGCGAGTTCGACCGACAGGTCGCTGGCGCCGGCAGGATCGGCAATGCCGGACGCGGTGCCGTGCACCGCATCGCTCTCGATGCTGGCCCGGTCGATGCTGATACCGCCGACCGACGTGGCGGTGCCCGCGACATCGAAGCTGGTCTTGCCGGCAAACAGGGGCTTCAGGTTTTCCGGCAGGAAGCGCGCAAAATCGCCGTCGCCCTTTGCCTCGACATGATTGCCCTTGTCGGTGAGCTGGTGACGGCCGGTGAGCTGGGTGACGATCCGATGGTCGACCAGGAAGGTGCCGACACCGCTCCAGTTGGCAAGCGGTCCACTGCCCGAAACCACGATATCTACTGGTGGCGCATCCGGCAGCTTGAGCAGGTTGGCAATGATGCCGCCGGCCGGCTCCGACGCCTTGAGGTCGAGGTCCAGCTTGTTATCGGCGGGTGCGAAATGGATCTTGGCGTCGACATTGCCCTGTTTGCCGTCGTGACGGGTGACATTGAGCACCGTCTGGACCGCCAGTGGCGCGGCATCGGCCTTGAGCATTCCCTTGGCCGCGAGCTCGGCGATGCCGCTGCCGGCCAGTTGCTGGCCAAGCGCGATTTCCGGCAGCTCGATCTGCTTGATGTCGATGGAGACCGGCAGCGTCGTCGTGCCGCTCTGCGCGGGCGGCTGCGTACCGGCCACCGGCAGGCGTGCCAGTTCGACGCGATCGGCGGCGATGCGATCGGCGCTGAAGCTTTTGGACAGAAGTGCCGTCGGCGACCAGTCGACGGCCACCTTGCGCGCCACCAGCCAGGCGCCCTCACGGTCCTCAAGCACGACATGGTCGACGCTGAGATTACCCGACCAGATGCCGTTGATGCCGCTGACGGTGACCTTGCGGTCGGCGCTCGAAGCCAGCCGCGAAATGATGCCGGCGAGGTTGTCGCGCCCGCGCTCGGTCTTGGTCAGCACGACCAGCGCGCCGATCGCACCCGCGACCACGATCAGCAGCGTGTAAAGGACAATGCGAAGGATGCGCCAGACCGTTTTCATCGTCAGAACGCCTGTCCGATGCCGGCATAGATGCCGAAATGCGGATCACCTGGATCGCGGTTGAGCGGCACGGCCGCGTCGATGCGCAGCGGCCCGAACGGCGTGACGTAGCGCAGGCCGACACCGGCGCCGACCTTGACGTCGGAGAAATTGGGAACCGACTTGGTCGACACGGTGCCGGCATCGACGAACGGCACGATGCCGATCGTGTCGGTGACGGCGATGCGCATCTCGACCGAAGTCTCGAAGAAGGACAGGCCGCCGATCGGCTGGCCGGTGAAGTCCTTCGGGCCGATGCCCTGATAGGCATAGCCGCGCACCGAACCGCCGCCGCCGGAATAAAAACGCCGGTCGGCCGGGACGTTCTGCAGCCCGGTACCGACGATCGAGCCTACCGCGACACGTTCGGCCAGCACGAACTTCGAGGCCGTGTCCAGCGATTGATAGGCCGACCCTTCGCCCTTCAGCTTGAGGAAGGCCGCACCGCTCAAAATGTCGTAGCTCGGCTCGGCATAGGCCAGCAAACGGAAGCCGGTGGTCGGATTGAGCCGGTTGTCTCTGTTGTCATAGACATACTGCAGCGGAATGCTGGCGATCAGGTATTTGTGCTTGCCGAAGGCGTCGTGAATGCGCGAATAATCGAGCGCGACCTCGGCCGACACGGTCTGCTTCTTGTCGAGTTCATAAGACAGGCCGGTGCTGCCCTTGACCGAGAAATGGTCGTAGGCGTCGGGATGTTCCAGCACCGTCTTGACGCTGGCGAAAAACTTCGACGCCGGCCCGATGACGCCGGGTTTCTCGAACATGACGCCGGCGTTGTAGTTCAGTTCGGACAGATTGTTGCTGCCGATGCCGCTGATGGCACCGTCGATGCGCAGCTTTTCGGCACGGCCAAACAGGTTGCGATGGCCCCAGTAGCCCTCCAGGCCAAGCCCCTCGGTGTTCGAGAATGTGCCGCCCAGCCCGAAATAACGCGGCTTGCGCTCGCTGACCTGAACGCCGATCGGGATGTTGCCGTCGGCATCGAGCTTGTCGGCTTCCTTGAAGGTGACACTGTTGAACACCTCGAGCGCCAGCAGCCTGTCGCGCGCGTCGCTGATTTCCTGCGGCGAGTACTGCTTGCCGCGCTTCAGCCCAGTCATGTATTCGGTGAAGTCGCGGTCGACCTTCTCGGTGCCTTCCACGGTGGTCGCGCCATAGCCGGCTACCGGCCCGGCCGCGACCGTCAGCGTCACGTCGAGCGTCGATGTGGCGTGGTCGGCGACGATCTGCCGGCCGGTCACCTTGGCCAGCGGCCTGCCCTGCTCCTTCAGCGTCCGCACGATCAGCGCCTCGGCCTTGAGCACAGCGCCCGATCCGGCGTCGCCGCCTGCTATCAGCCCATAATCGGCGCTCATCAGCCCCGCCGCGTCGCCTTCCAGCCTGATGTTGCCGAGCGTGAATTTGGGGCCGGCCGAGATGGTGATCGCCACCGGAATGGGCTGCGGCCCCTTAAATTCGGCGTCCGGCGGCAATTCGTCGAGCGGCTTGCCGTCAATGGTGACGGTGACGACGCCTTCATAACGGGCATCGGCATAAAGGGCGGCGACCAGCTGTTCACGGTCGCTGCGTGCCTTGGCCATCAGCCCGAGCGAGCCCGAAACCGGCCGGTCCTCGTCGCCTTTCAGCGCCGAGGCGTTTTCGAGCTTCTTGACCAGGTCCTTGTCGGCATCGGGCGCGGAGATGGTCACCGCATAGCGCAGGGGATCGACAATGTCGGCGTCCTCGTCGCTGGACGACCCCCACAGCTTGATGCCGAAAAGCTCGAATGCGGCCGTCGGCCTCGATTCGCAAAGCAGCGCCATCGAGCACATCATGGCCAAAAGCAGGGCGCGCGGAAGCACGCGCCCTGGCGCGATCCCTCCTGACATCTGCTCTTCATACGCCGGCATTAAGACAACCTAGTTCGTAAAACTAAAATTGGAATGAAGTTCTGAAGCGCTCGTAAAGGGGCCACAATCCAATTGTCTGAAATAGGACGGGCTTGGAATTCACACCTTCTGCGTTTCCGCAAGAAAGCGTGATCCCCTTTCCCATGGAGGTTACTGTCCGCATACCGGTCCTTGGCCGGAAAATAAACCGTTGGCAGGCGGCACCTGCCGCGTTCGCGCGTTGACAAGCCCGACTGAAGCTTGATCATGCCCGGACGTCTGCAATTGTCTGGAGGGTGTAATGGCAATGCGCGCGGCTCGTGGTCTGTCGATTCTCGTCCTTTTTTTCCTTGCCTGGGGTAGCGTCGCGCAAGCGGCCGAGGCCCGGCGGATCGCGACGACGGACAATTCCGATTATTTCGGCTTCGATCTCCGGTCCGACCAGAACGTCACGCTCGACCAGTGCAAGACGACATGCCTCGGCGATCCGGCCTGCCGCGCCTTCACCTACAACACCAAGGCAAAATGGTGCTTTCTCAAATCCGACTATAATCAGTTGAAATCTTTCACCGGCGCGGTCGCCGGCAAGGTCGTCAGCATAGACGGCGATCCCGACATCGGCGCGCCGCCGGAACTCGCCTTCTTTCCCAACTGGATGGCCGACCAGGCCCAGCAATACCGCAACAAGCTGCTCGGCCCGGCCTTCGACAAGCCGACAGAGGGCATGGCGGCGCTGACCAATGCCGCCGAACAGGCCGTGTTGACCGGCGACCATCGCTCCGCCATGCAGAAATACGAGGCCGCGGTCTCGGTCATGCCTGACGATGGCCAGCTCTGGCTCAAGCTGGCGCGCGAAACGCTGGCCGTGCAGCCTGCCGCCAACACCTCCGAAGCCTCGACTTTGCCGGCAAACGGCACGTCGGCCGCCTTCAACGCCTATAAGCTGCTGCGCACCACCAAGACGCGCGCCGAAGTGCTGGCGCTGCTCGGCAACGGTCTCGACAAGCGCGATCTCTACCGGCCGGCGCTGCAGGCCTATGAGGCCAGCCTTGCGCTGGAAAGCTCGCCCGCGGTCCAGGCCGACTATGCCGATCTGAAGGCCCGCAAAGGGTTCCGCGTTGTCGATCACAGCATCGATGCCGACACCAGCGCGCCACGCATCTGCGCGCAATTCTCCGAGGACCTGGTCAAGACCGGCGTCGACTACGCGCAGTTCGTCACCGTCGACAACGCGCCGCCCAAGGGCGTCGAGGCCAAGGACAAGCAGATCTGCGTGGAGGGCCTGGAGCATGGCCAGCACTACGACGTCACCTTCCGCGCCGGCCTGCCGGCGGCGATCGGCGAAGTGACCGCCGCCCCCGTGGTGCTGTCGATCTACGTACAGGACCGCGCGCCGTCCGCCCGCTTCACCGGCGACAGCTTCGTGCTGCCGGCCGGCGCGCGCCGCGGCATCCCGGTCGTCACCGTCAACATGAACGCCGCCGAAATGAAGCTCTACCGCATCGGCGACCGTTCGCTGGCGCAGCTTCTGTCGGGCTACCAGTTCCTGCACCAGCTCGACGGCTATGACATCTCCAACATTTCCGAGCAGATGGGCGCACCGGTCTGGCAGGGCCAACTCGACATCGGCAACGACCTTAACAAGGAAGTCACCACCTCCTTCCCGGTCGACGAAGCGCTGCCGCAGCGCAAGCCCGGCGTCTATGTGCTGACCGCGCAGCCCGTCAACGACAAGAGTGACGACTACGGTTCGCTGGCCACGCAGTGGTTCGTCGTCTCCGACATCGGCCTGTCGACCTATACCGGCCAGGACGGGCTCAATGTCTTTGCCCGTTCGCTGGGCAGCGCCAAGCCGATTGCCGGCGCCGAACTGACGCTGGTTGCCAGGAACAACGAGGTTCTCGGCATCGCGACGTCGGATGCCGACGGCCACGCCGTCTTCAACCCCGGCCTGACGCGCGGTGACGGCGGCATGGTGCCGGCCGTGCTGATGGCCAAGCAGGGCGATAATGACTTCGTCTTCCTCGACATGGCCAAGGCCGGCTTCGACCTGTCCGACCGTGGCGTCACCGGACGCGCGGCACCAGGCGCGCTCGATGTCTATGCCTGGACCGAGCGCGGCATCTACCGCGCCGGCGAGGACGTCCATGTCGCCGCCCTTGCCCGCGATGGTGCGAGCAAGGCGGTCGAAAACCTGCCGCTGACCTTCATCTTCTCGCGCCCCGATGGCGTCGAGGACCGCCGCATCGTCAGTGACGGCGCCTCGGCCGGCGGCCATGCCGTCGACCTGCCGCTCGAACCCAACGCCATGCGCGGCACATGGTCGGTGTCGATCCACACCGATCCCAAGCAGCCGGCGGTGGCCAGCCAGATGTTCCTGGTCGAGGACTTCGTGCCGGATCGCATCGAATTCGACATGAAAGCCGACAAGCAGGAGATTGCGCGGGGCGAAACCGCCAACATCGACATTGACGGCCGCTTCCTCTATGGCGCGCCAGCGGCGGGCCTGGCGCTGGAAGGCGAGTTGACGCTGTCGACCTCTCGTGACTGGGACCGCTTCCCCAACTTTTCCTTCGGCCTCGCCGACGAGCAGTCGGCGGAGCCGACGGTCACGCCGCTCACCGACCTGCCGATGGTTGGCGATGACGGCAAGGCGACCTTCCCTGTTGCCGTCGACCAGTTGCCCTCGACCACCAAGCTGGTCAACGGCAAGGTGACGGTGCGCATGCGCGAAACCGGGGGCCGCGCCATCGAGCGCTCGCTCAACATCGGCATCCGCCCGCAAGGCCAGATGATCGGCATCCGACCGGACTTCGCCGATGGCGAAGTGCCGCAGGGCGGCACCGCCAAGTTCAGCCTGATCGCCGTCGATCCCAACGGCAAGCGCGAGGCGCTGAAAGGCGCGCAGTGGACACTGGTCAAGGTCGAACGCAATTACCAGTGGTACCGCTCCAACAACTCCTGGAACTACGAGCCGGTCTCCTTCACCAAGTCGATTTCCAACGGCCAGGTCGACCTCGGCGCCGACGGCGACGCCACCGTCTCCGTGCCGGTCGATTGGGGCCAGTACCGGCTCGAGGTCGAGACATCCGATCCCGAGGGGCCGGCGACCAGCTACGAGTTCGACGCCGGCTGGTATGTCGCCTCGACGACCACCGAAACGCCTGATGGCCTGGAGATCGCGCTCGACAAGGACAATTACGCCGCGGGCGAAGTGGCGAAGCTGAAAATCTCGCCGCATTTTGCCGGCGAACTTCTGATCAACATCGGTTCCGACAAGCTGTTGAAGACCATAACGGCGACCGTACCGGCAGGCGGCAGCACCGTCGATATCCCCGTCGGTGACGATTGGGGTGCCGGCGCCTATGTTACGGCAACCCTGTTCCGGCCTGGCGATGCGCAGGAAACGCGCATGCCGGCCCGCGCCATCGGCGTGAAGTGGCTGACGGTCGATCCGGGCGCCAAGAAGCTCGCCATCACGCTGACGCCGCCCGACAAGACCGTGCCGCGCCAGCAGCTATCGATCCCGGTTTCCGTGGCCGGAGTGCAGCCGGGCACGAACGCCTATGTCATGGTTGCCGCCGTCGATGTCGGCATCCTCAATTTGACCAACTACAAGGCGCCGGATCCGGAGAACTGGTTCTTCGGCCAGCGCATGCTCGGCATGGAGATCCGCGACATCTACGGCCGCCTGATCGATGGCTCGCTGGGCACCACCGGCAAGCTCCGGACCGGCGGCGACGGCGCCAATATGCAGGCGCAGGGCAGCCCGCCCACCGAAAAGCTGGTTGCCTTCTTCTCCGGCATTGTCCAGCTCGATGCCGACGGCAAGGCGCGGATCGACTTCGATATCCCGCAGTTCAACGGCACCGTGCGCGTCATGGCCGTCGCCTGGACCAAGGAAGCGGTCGGCCATGCCCAGGCGGACGTGATCGTGCGCGATCCCATAGTGATTACCGCCGGCCTGCCGCGCTTCCTGGCGCCTGGCGACAACGCCGTCATGCGCCTCGACGTGGCCGACACCGACGGCCCGGCCGGCGACTACGCGCTGTCGATCGATACGACGGGCGACCTGTCGACGGGCGACAAGCCCCTGCCCCAGAAGCTGACGCTCGCCCAGGGCAAGCGCCAGACGCTGACCGTGCCGCTAATCGCCAGGACAGCGGGCAATGCCTCGCTCACCATCAAGCTGGCGCACGCCGACGGCACCAAGGTCGAGCAGACGCTCTATGTGCCGGTGCGCCCGGCGCAATTGCCGGTCACCACGCGCCTTGTGGTCGACCTCAAGGGCAATGGCGGCGCGCTGCGCGTCGACAAGGAACTCTTGGCGGCCAGCCTGCTCGACGGCGCTTCGGTCAGTGTCGGCGTTTCGCAGGCGGCAGCCTTCGACGTGCCCTCGCTGCTGATGACACTTGATCGCTACCCCTATGGCTGCGCCGAGCAGACCACCAGCCGCGCCATGCCGCTTCTCTACGTCAACGAGATGGCATCCGGCGTCGGCATGGAAAGCGACCCTGACCTGCACGGCCGCATTCAGGATGCGATCTACAAGGTCCTGAGCTACCAGTCATCGAGCGGCAGCTTCGGCCTGTGGGGTCCGGGCTCCGGCGACCTGTGGCTCGACGCCTATGTCAGCGAATTCCTGACCAGGGCGCGGGAGCAGAAATACGACGTGCCGGCTCTGGCGATGAACCAGGCCCTCAACAACCTGCAGAACTCGCTCGGCTACGACCAGAGCGTACAGGACCGCGGCAGCGAGATCGCCTACGCCCTCTATGTGCTCGCCCGCAACAAGAAGGCCTCGATCGGCGATCTGCGCTATTACGCCGACACCCAGCTCGAAGCCTTCTCGAGCCCGATGGCCGTTGCCCAATTGGCGGCGAGCCTGGCGCTCTACGGCGACACGCAGCGTTCAGAGGCGACGTTCAAGACCGCGCTGCAGCTCGCCAAGTCGAGCACGGAGTACGACTGGTACCGCTCCGACTACGGTTCGGCGTTGCGTGACGGCGCGGCGATGCTGTCGCTGGCGGCGGAATCGAAGCCGGTATCGACCATCGTGCCCGAGCTGATCAAACTGGTGACCAGGGAACGCGCCGAAGCCCGCTGGACCAGCACCCAGGACGATTCCTGGATGCTGCTGGCGGCGCGCGCGCTGAAGGAGGGCAACGACTCTATCGCGCTCACCGTCAATGGCGCGCCGCATTCCGGCGGCTATTCCAACCAGGTCAACGGCTCCGAGCTTATCGACAGCCCGCTCGAAATCGCCAACACCGGCAAGACCCCGCTGCAGGCCGTCGTCACCACCGTGGCGTCGCCGATCCAGCCCTTGCCGGCCGGCGGTGACGGCTTCACCATCAGCCGCACCTACTACAAGCTCGACGGCACTGAAGCCAATGTGACCGAGGCAACCCAGAACGAACGCTATGTCGTCGTGCTCAAGGTCACCGAGCAGAACAGCTGGCCGTCGCGCCTGCTGGTCACCGACCTGTTGCCGGCCGGCTTCGAGATCGACAATCCAGGCCTGGTCTCCAGCGCCCAGTTGACGAACTTCTCCTGGCTGGCACAGACCGACGCCGCGCATCTGGAATTCCGCGACGATCGCTTCGTCGCGGCATTCAACCCGGCCGATGGCGACCACGACCACAATCTGACGCTTGCCTATGTCGTGCGCGCCGTGACGCCGGGCACCTATGCCCATCCGGCGGCAACGGTGGAGGACATGTACCGTCCGCAATATTCGGCCCGTACAGCTACCGGCATGATGGAGATCAAGGCACCGTAAGGTGCCTTGGCGGAAATGAACGTGAGGTTCGCGCCGCCCCTCATTGCCCTGCCGGGCATTTCTCCCCGTATAGAGACGGGGAGAAAGAAGCCTGCACCAAAGCTTTCGCCAGCTTTAAACGTCGCAGGAAAGGCGCCAATGCATGCCACAGCTCCCTTCTCCCCGTCACTAAACGGGGAGAAGGTGGCGGCAGCCGGATGAGGGGCGGCGCCATGCTTTCCAAGAAACTCCTCCGTCGCGCTGCCATCGCAGTTGCCTCCCTTGCCGCCTTCTTCACGATTGCCGCCGCCCTCTGGCAACTCGACCGCGCCTTCCCGCCCCCGCTTCCTGAAAGGCTCACCGTCTCCACGGAAGTCCAGGACTGCGACGGCCAGCTGTTGCGCGCCTTTGCCACACCGGACGGCTACTGGCGGCTGGAAACCCGGCTCGACCAGGTCGACAAGCAGTTCGTCGACATGCTGGTCACCTATGAGGACAAGCGCTTCTGGGACCATGAGGGGGTCGACGTGCTGGCGCTGGCGCGCGCCGCCGGCCAGTTCGCAACCAGCGGCCACATCGTCTCCGGCGGCTCGACCCTGTCGATGCAGCTCGCCCGCCTGATCGAGCCGCGCGAGAGCCGCAGCCTCGGCTCCAAGCTCAAGCAGATGCTGCGGGCCATCCAGATCGAGCGGCGGTTGTCGAAGCGCGAGATCCTCGAACGTTATCTCACACTGGCGCCCTATGGCGGCAATCTGGAGGGCGTGCGTGCCGCTTCGCTCGCCTATTTCGGCAAGGAGCCAAAGCGGCTCACCGTTTCCGAAGCCGCGCTTCTGGTGGCCCTCCCGCAACTGCCGGAAAAACGCCGCCCTGACCGCAACCTGCAGATCGCCCACGCGGCTCGCGACCGTGTGCTCACCCGCATGGTCTCATCAGGCCTGATCGGCGAACGCGAGGCGGCACGCGCGGCGCTTGACGATGTGTTGGGCCTGCGCCGGCGCTTGCCGGCGCTCGCCCCGCATGCCTCTTACGCCATGCTGCCCAAGGCCGTCCCCGGCCAGCCGCTCAAGCTGACGATTCGCAAAAGCGTTCAGCAAGGACTGGAACAGGTGGCCCGCGACGCCGCCACCAGGCTCGGGCCGCGTCTGTCGGTCGCCATGGTGCTGGCCGATGCCCGCACCGGCGACATTCTGGGCGAAGTCGGCTCGGCCAATTTCTTCGATTCCAGCCGTTCCGGCTGGATCGACATGACCAAGGTCGTGCGCTCGCCCGGCTCGACGCTGAAGCCGTTCATCTATGGCCTCGCCTTCGAACAGGGACTGGTGGCGCAGGAGACGCTGATCGAGGACAGCCCGGTCGATTTCAGCGGCTACAGACCCAAGAATTTCGACATGGGCTATCAGGGCGATGTCTCGATCCGCCAGGCGCTGCAATTGTCGCTCAACGTCCCGGCGATCCGGGTGCTCGACGCGGTCGGTCCGGCGCGGCTGACGGCGCGCTTCCGCCAGGCGGGCGTCAACCCAATCCTGCCGGTCAATGAGGCGCCGGGGCTGGCCATCGGGCTTGGTGGCGTCGGCGTCACGCTGCGCGACCTCGTCCAGCTCTATACGGGGCTCGCCAATGGCGGCAAGACGCACTCGCTGCGCGACGGCACCGAACCGGCCAATGCCGTGAGTTCGACCGCCACCATCCTCAGCGACCAGGCCAATTGGCAGATCATCGACATCCTCTCCGGAGTAAAACCGCCGGAAGGTGCCTTGCAGCGCGGCATCGCCTACAAGACCGGAACCTCCTACGGCTACCGCGACGCCTGGTCGGTGGGCTTCGATGGCCGCTATGTGCTGGGCGTCTGGGTCGGCAGGCCCGATGCCGGCGCGGTGCCGGGCCTCTCCGGCTATGTCTCGGCCGCCCCGATCCTGTTCGAAGGCTTTGTCCGCTCGGGCCTCGCCACCGTACCGCTGCCAGGCAAACCGCCCGGTGCCTTCACACCCAAGCGCGAGGACCTGCCTGTGACGCTCGCCCGCTTCGGCGCCGGCGCGGATGGCCTGGTGCAGGCGACGCCGACCGAACCCGCGCCGAGCATCATCTTCCCGCCGGACGGCGCCCGCGTCGATCTCTCCACCAACTCGGCCGACGCCTCGCCGCTGGTGCTGAAATTGCAAGGCGGCCGCGCCCCGTTCCGCTGGCTGGCCAATGGCAAGCCCCTCATCGGCCTCGACCGCCGCCGCACCGCGACCTGGCTGCCCGACGGCGCGGGCTATTCGACGCTCACCGTCATCGACGCCGCAGGACGGGCTGCCAGTGTGAAGGTCTTCGTCCAGTGAAAGCGATCCTTGAATAGAATGCGCCAGACGATTCAGCGCATTGGCTTTTGTGCGCTGATGATTGCCGGCTCGGCCCTGCCGGCGCCTGCCGATCCCCTCCCCGCGGGTTTCGTTCGCCTCGCCGAAGTCGCGCCATCGATCCGCCAGGACATTCGCTACGCCAACGCCGACAATTTTCTGCACCGCAAGGTGAATGGCTATGACGCGCCGGTCTGCATTTTGACCCGGGAGGCCGCCGAGGCACTTTCCAGAGTCCAGCGGGCGATCGCCACCAGAGGCCTGACGCTGGTCGTCTTCGACTGCTATCGCCCTGCCCGCGCCGTTGCCGACATGGGCGAATGGACGGCCGCGGGTGGACCGGACCCGCAATGGTATCCGAAGGTCAAGCGTGGCGATCTCATCGCCAAGGGCTATGTCGCAAACTGTCCAGTCATTCGCGCGGCTCGACCGTCGATGTTGCCATCGCGCCTGTCGACAGTACGCCCGTGCCGAAACCGGCCTGCGGCGCGATCGATGCCGACACCCTCGATTTCGGCACCGGCTTCGATTGTTTCGACCCGATGAGCGAGACCGCGCGTCGCCCGCTCGGCGCCAAAGCTGCGGCAAACCGAAAGCTGCTCGTCGATGCCATGCGTGCTGGCGGGTTCAAGAACTACGCGCGCGAATGGTGGCATTTTGCGCTGGCCCGGGAGCCATTTCAAAAGCAGCGCTTCGATTTCCCGGTGACCGTCGAGTAACCTGCCCAACCAGCCTTGCCCAACCAGCCTTGCCCGGCAACCGCGCATCCCTAGATAGGCCGGATGGTGGGCCGACTCCGGCGCGGAGCGACCGCGAGCAAAATAGTTCTCACAACAGCGACAGATCGCCGAAGATTTTCTTCAGAAGGACAAAAAAGGCAACATTCAATGCATCTTATTTCTATCAATTAGCTAGATTTGGCGCGGGTTCAACGGAGGCAGAAATGACCAAACCTCATTTCAGGAAACTGCTCGGCGCACTGGTCGCCACATCTATCCAGTTCGGCACGCTCGGTTTCGCATTTGCCGACACCACCATTCTCAATGTGTCCTACGACCCGACGCGCGAGCTCTACAAGGCCTATGACGAGGCCTTCGCCGCGCATTGGAAGGCGGAGACCGGCGAGACGGTGACCATCCAGCAGTCGCATGGCGGATCGGGTGCCCAGGCCCGCGCGGTGATCGATGGCCTCGACGCCGATGTGGTGACGCTGGCGCTCGAAGGCGACATCAACGCCATCGTCTCGAAGTCAAAGAAGATCAATCCAGACTGGCGCACCAAATTCGAAAACAATTCGGCGCCCTACACCTCGACGATCATCTTCCTTGTCCGCAAGGGCAATCCCAAGGGCATCCACGACTGGAACGACCTCGTCAAGGACGGTGTCCAGGTGATCACGCCCAACCCCAAAACCTCGGGCGGCGCACGCTGGAACTATCTCGCGGCCTGGGCCTATGCCAACGCCAATGATGGCGGCGATGAAGCCAAGACCAAGGACTTCGTCGGCAAGCTCTACGCCAATGCTCCCGTGCTCGACACCGGCGCGCGCGGCTCGACCGTGACCTTCGCGCAAAAAGGCCTGGGTGACGTGCTGATCGCGTGGGAAAACGACGCCTATCTGGCGCTCGACGAGTTCGGCGCCGACAATTTCGACATCGTTTATCCGCCGACCTCCATCCTGGCCGAGCCACCGGTGGCCGTGGTCGACGCCAATGTCGACGCCAAGGGCACACGCAAGGTGGCCGAGGCCTATCTGAGCTACCTCTATTCCAAGGAAGGCCAGACCATCATCGCCAAGAACCATTATAGGCCGTCCAAGCCCGAACTGGTTCCGCCCGAGGATCTCGCCAAGCTGCCGCCGATCAAGCTGATCACCATCGACGATCCGCTTTTCGGCGGCTGGAAGAAGGCGCAGCCTTATCATTTCGGCGACGGTGGTATATTCGACCAGATCTACAAGCCGGCCCAGTGAGCTAAACCTAGATCGGGACGACATGACCACAGCACCCGCGTGGGCGGGGTGGCGGTTCAGACAGCCGAGCGTCATTCCGGGTTTCGGATTGACGCTCGGCTTCTCGCTTGCCTACCTCACCCTCATCATCCTCATCCCGCTATCCGGGCTGATCTGGCGTTCGGCCGCTCTCGGCTGGGTCGATTTCTGGGCCATCGCCACCGATCGCCGCACGATCAACGCCCTTCGAATCAGCTTCGGCACGGCGTTCATCGCGGCTGTCGTCAATGTCGTCTTCGGCACGCTCGTCGCCTGGGTGCTGGTGCGCTACCGTTTTCCGGGCCGCCGCATCGTCGACGCCATGGTCGACCTGCCCTTCGCCCTGCCGACGGCTGTGGCCGGCATCGCGCTGACCACGCTCTACGCGCCGAATGGCTGGATCGGCAAATTGCTGATGCCGCTCGGCATCAAGGTCGCCTACACGCCGCTCGGCATCGTCATTGCGCTGATCTTCATCGGCCTGCCCTTCGTCGTGCGAACCGTGCAGCCGATCATGGAAGAGATCGACAAGGAAGTGGAGGAAGCCGCCGCCACCCTCGGCGCCAGCCGCTTCCAGATCATCACCCGCGTGCTCTTTCCCGGCCTGGCGCCGGCCATCATCACTGGCTTCTCGCTGGCCTTCGCGCGCGGCGTCGGCGAATACGGCTCGGTCATCTTCATCGCCGGCAACCTGCCCTACAAATCCGAGATCGCGCCGCTTCTGATCGTCATCCGGCTCGAGGAATACAATTACCCGGCGGCGACCGCGATCGCCGCGATCATGCTGGCGCTGTCGTTCATCATGCTGTTGATCGTCAATCTGGTGCAGACATGGAGCCGCAAGCGCTATGGCTGATCCCGAGATCAAATCCTACGAACCGTATCATGAGAGCCGCTCGGCGGCGGTGACCGAGAGCCGGCCGGCACGCGCCGTGCTGATGGCCATCGTCTTCGTCTTTCTCGCCGTCTTCCTGCTGCTGCCGCTGATCATCGTTTTCAAGGAAGCTTTCGCCAAAGGCGTTGGCACCTACCTGCAATCGCTAAGCGATGCCGACACGCGTTCGGCGATCCGCCTGACCTTGCTGGTGGCCGCGATCTCGGTCCCGCTCAACATCGTCTTCGGCATCTCGGCCGCCTGGGCGATCGCCAAGTTCGAGTTCAAGGGCAAGGCCTTCCTGACCACGCTGATCGACCTGCCCTTCTCGGTCTCGCCGGTCATTTCAGGTCTGGTCTACGTGCTTCTGTTCGGTGCTCAGGGGTTGCTCGGCGAGTGGCTGAAGGCACATGGCATCCAGATCCTGTTCGCCGTTCCGGGCATTGTGCTGGCCACCGTCTTCGTCACCTTCCCCTTCGTCGCGCGCGAGCTTATCCCGCTCATGCAGGAGCAGGGCAATGGCGACGAGGAGGCGGCGCTGTCGCTTGGCGCCAATGGCTGGCAGGCCTTCTGGTACGTGACCTTGCCTAACGTCAAATGGGGCCTGCTCTACGGCGTGCTCCTGTGCAATGCGCGCGCCATGGGCGAGTTCGGCGCGGTTTCGGTGGTGTCGGGCCACATACGCGGCCTGACCAACACCATGCCGCTGCATGTCGAAATCCTCTACAACGAGTACAACGCCGTCGGCGCCTTCGCCGTTGCTTCCTTGCTTGCCGGGCTGGCGCTCGTAACGCTGGTCTTGAAAACACTGCTCGAGATGCGCTACGGCGCCGAACTCGCCGCGACGCGCGGACATTAGAAGGTTCATTGCATGGAAGTTCGCGTTGCCAACGTGCGCAAGGAGTTCGAGCGGTTTCCGGCGCTCCACGATGTCTCGCTCGACATCAAGTCGGGCGAACTGATCGCGCTGCTCGGACCGTCCGGCTCCGGCAAGACGACGCTGCTCAGGCTGATCGCCGGGCTGGAGCGCCCGACGCGTGGGAAAATCTTCTTTGGTGACGAGGACGCTTCGCAGAAATCGATCCAGGAGCGCAACGTCGGCTTCGTCTTCCAGCACTACGCGCTGTTCCGCCACATGACGGTGGCCGACAATATCGGCTTCGGCCTCAAGGTGCGGCACGGGCCGACGCGGCCGTCGACCGCCGAAATCCGCCGCCGCGCCTCCGAGCTTCTCGATCTTGTCCAGCTTTCAGGGCTGGAGAAGCGCTATCCGGCGCAGCTTTCGGGCGGCCAGCGCCAGCGTGTGGCGCTCGCCCGCGCCATGGCCATCGAACCCAAGGTGCTGCTGCTCGACGAGCCGTTCGGCGCGCTCGATGCGCAGGTGCGCCGGGAACTGCGTCGCTGGCTGCGCGAAATCCATGACCGCACCGGCCACACCACCGTCTTCGTGACCCACGACCAGGAAGAGGCTTTGGAGCTTGCCGACCGCGTCGTGGTGATGAGCCAGGGCCGCATCGAACAGGTCGGCACCGCCGACGACATCTACGACACGCCGAACTCGCCTTTCGTGTACGGCTTCATCGGTGAATCCAGCTCCCTTCCCGTCAAGGTCGAGAATGGCGAGATCTGGCTGGCCGACCGTCCGATCGGATTGTCGGCGCCGCATGCGCCCGAGGGCGACGCGATGCTCTACTTCCGGCCGCATGACGTCGAACTGCTGGACGGCTGCAGCGGCTGCATCGCCGGCACCGTGGCCGCCAGCCGCCGCGTCGCCGGCACAAGGCGCGTCGAGCTCGAGATCGGCGGCGAACGCCAGCGGGTCGAGATCGAACTGCCGGTCGATCATCCGGCGGCGCAGAAGAGCCGCGTGGCGTTCCGGCCGGGGCGCTGGAAGCTGTTTCCGGCTGCGTAGCGATAGGACCGCCGTCAATCCCTATCCCGGTCGAGGGCGGCCGCCTACCCTTTCACCAGGCCTTTCAACGACAGCACCAATGTCATGGGATTTTTCGGGGAAGCCGCAAAGCCATGGCGCTCATAAAAGGCTTTCGCTTCGTCCGATATCGCATGAACAAAAATTCCGCGTATCCCGAGGATCGTCGCGGCTTGACCGGCGCGCAGGACGGCATCTTGCAGAAGCGCTGCACCCAGTCCCTTCCCTTGCCAGCCTGTGTCCACCGCGAGACGCCCGAGCACGACCATTGGAATGGGATCCGGCATGTTGCGCCGAACAATGCCGGGCGCTTCCGCCAGGTCAAGCCCGCCCGAAGACAGGCAGTAGTAGCCGACAACGCGTATGCCTTCCGCGACCACATAAGTACGAGATGCGCCACTGACCTGGTTGGCCCGTGCGCGGCGGCGAAGCCATTGGTCGAGACTTTCCGTTCCGCTTTGGAAAAGTTCGAGATCGTGGTTCTCGGCCAGCGGCGTGGGCGCCGACAGCATCAGTCCTGCCATGGCTTGGGCACGTTCATAAGACGCGCAAAACCTTCCCCGCTTGGCGGTTCATCGAGGATGTCGAGATAGTGCCGGTAACTCTGGGCATCCACCTTGATCAGTGTTTGGTCGAGGAGCGTATCCTCGGCCGCGCGGTAGGCGGCATCGATCATGAAATCGGAACGGGTTTTCCCGCGTAGCTTCGCGGCGCGGTCAATCAGTATGCGCATATCCTCGCGAATGCGCAGATTGACAGGCTTAGCGTGAGTTTCGGCTGCGGCTTTCGCCATGGAGGGCTCCTTTCCTTCACCATAACATGCCGCATACACAATGTGTATCTATTTGTCCTTTCCATTGGGAAAAGGTTGACGTGAACCGAGCTCCAATATGATGCCGCTCAAAAGAAAAACCTAGGATCAGCCTGTCTAGGAAACGGTTTTCTAGCAACGGGTGCCAAGCCCTGAATCTATGCCTCGCCGCCCCTTTGTACCCTCGCTATGCTCGAACGATAAAACATTACATCCGGAGCCATTTCATGAAGCGATTTTTCCTCGGCGTTGCCGTCGCAGCCGGCCTCATCCTCGCATCCTCCCAGGCTTGGTCGGCCGACAAGCTGCTCAACGCCTCCTATGACGTCGGCCGCGAACTCTTCGTGCAGGTCAACAAGGCCTTTATCGCCAAGCATCCGGGCGTCAGCGTCGACCAGTCCCATGCCGGCACCTCGGCGCAGGCGCGCGCCATCGCCGAAGGCCTCGGGGCCGACGTCGTCACCTTCAACCAGGTCACCGATGTCGACTTCCTGGTCAAGAAGGGCCTCGTCTCGGCCGACTGGCAGAAGGATTTTCCAGACAACGCCTCGCCCTTCTATTCGCTGCCTTCGTTTCTCGTCCGCGCGGGCAATCCCAAGCACATCAAGGACTGGAACGACCTGGTGCGCGACGACGTGCAGGTGATCTTTCCCAATCCGAAGACGTCGGGCAATGCGCGCTACACCTATCTGGCGGCCACCGCCTACGCCAAGGAAGCCTTCAAGGGCGACGACGCCAAGGTGAAGGAGTTCATCACCAAGCTGTTCAACAACGTGCCGATCTTCGACACCGGCGGGCGCGCCGCGACAACCACCTTCGTGCAGCGCGAGATCGGCGACGTGCTGATCACCTTCGAATCCGAGACGCGCGGCATCCGCAAGGAATATGGCGACGACAAGTTCGAGCAGGTCACCCCTTCGGTCAGCCTGCTGGCGGAATTCCCGGTGGCCATCGTTGACAAGGTCGCCGACGAACACGGCACGCGTGACCTCGCCAAGAGCTATCTTGACTTCCTCTATACGCCCGAGGGCCAGGGCATCGCCGCCGAGAATGGCCTGCGCGCACGCGACGCAGCTGTCGCGGCCAAATACAAGGCCGATTTTCCGGACGTGCGCCTGCTGACGGTGGAAGACGTCTTCGGCGGTTGGGACAAGGTCCAAAAAGAGCATTTCGCCGCCGGCGGCCTGCTCGACCAAGCTTATGGCAGCCGGTAAAGTCTCAGCGGTCCGATAGAAAGATCAGGAGAGCCGGCCCGGGGCCGGTTTTTCTTGTTTAGGCAGCCGACAGGGCAAATCCGGCGCCCTTCGTGCAAAACGTTACGAACAATCAACGCGTATGTGCCAAACATGCCTTTCCAATGGCTTGTTTTCGCGAAACGGCAGCGTGTGGAAGCAATGCCGTCATCATTTGCACACAAACAGCCGCCAGATGCGGGGTGGTTGGGGCTTCAACGGGTTGACTCGGGCATGCTGACGAAAAAAGGCAAATACGGCCTCAAGGCCCTCGTGCATCTTTCAAATCTTCCGGTTGGCCAATTGGCCTTCGTCAACGACATCGCCGTCGCCAACAACATCCCGAAGAAATTCCTCGATGCCATACTGGGCGAATTGCGCAACGCCGGCTTCGTCCAGAGCCGCAAGGGCAAGGAAGGCGGCTATCGCCTCGCCCGCCCCGCTTCCGAGATCAAGATCGGCCATGTCGTGCGCGTGCTCGACGGTCCGCTGGCGCCGATACCTTGCGCCAGCCGCACGCAGTACCAGCGCTGCGAGGATTGCGACGAAGCGACCTGCCAGGTCCGGCACATGATGCTGGAAGTGCGCCAGGCGATCGCCGAGGTGCTGGACAACCGCAGCCTCGCCGCCATGCGCGATGCCGACAACGACGATTTTCCGGTCGAGTTGACATCCCAGATCTAGAGCCGGGCGAATGAGGCTGTCGAGGTTCACGAAATCCCGAAAAGCCCGCCGCAAGCCATCGGCAGCCAGCTTCCGCACCGAGATCATCGCCGACGTCTTTGTCCCCGAATATGCCGAGGACGTGCGGTTCTTCAGCCGCAAGCAGCTTAACGCCGGCAAGCTCCGCCGCTTCTCCGCCAGGGATCTTCGCGAAAGTCTGGCCGCCCTCTTCTATCTCGCGGTCGCGGCGGTGCTGCCGGTGCGCTGGTGGTCGCCGATCTGCGATTGGGCGTCGCGGTTTCGCCTGAAGCGTCATATGCGCAAGGATTTCCCCGGATATGCCGCCGCAACCCGCGCGGTGCTCGGCAGCGACATCGATGCGCGCAAGCTGTTCGAGGCATTGCTCGCGGCGCGCCATCGCCGCCGCATGCAACTTGCCGCGCAGCTGGTCGCCCGTCGCTGGAGGCCGGCGATCCGGCTGGAAGGGCTCGAGGACTTGCAGGCCGCTTTGCAACGCGGCCATGGCGCGATCCTCTGGTGCGATCAGTTCACCGCCCAGACAATGATCGGCAAGCGCGCCATGCATGAGGCCGGCATCGAAGCGCATCAGGTCAGCGTCAACACGCATGGCGTTTCCGAGACGGCATTCGGCCAGCGCTTTCTCAATCCGCCAATGGTTCGTGTCGAGAACCGGTTCCTGAAAAGCCGGATCGTCTTCGACCGTGACGACGCCTATCAGGTCACCATCCGCATTCAGAAGATGCTGAGGCAGAACGGCGTCGTGATGATGACCAACACAATCCACGCCGGCTCGACCTTCACCGAAACCGCGCTTGGCGAAAGCGGCTGGACGCACCTTGCCTCGGCACCGGCGAATTTCGCCGCCCGCGGCAAAACGGCCCTGTTTGCGATGTCGACCTTCGAGGTCGTTCCCTTCCGGGAATATCGCGCCGTCTTGAGCCCCGAACTGGTGCCGGCGGCACCGATGCTCCCGGCAGCGGACACAATCAGGGACGGAGCCAAGAACATGGCCCTGCAGGCACACTACATCCTGCTCAAACGCGACCGCCTGCTGCAGGCGCTGAAAGAGTGCCCCGAGCAGATGATGTCCTGGTCGCGCCATGAGCGGTTGACGGAAGCCCAGGGCGGCATCGGCATCAGCGCCGAAGAAGGCTCATGACGGGCATATCAAGCGCATTGCCTGGGCGACGAGTTCGTCGACCGGCCGTGTCGCGTCGAGCGTCAGTGCCCGCTCGTCTTGCCCCGGCGGCTCAAGGATGGCGAACTGGCTGTCAACCAGGCTTGCCGGCATGAAATGGCCCTTGCGGTTGCCAACGCGCCGCCGCGCGGTGGCGGGATCGATCTCCAGATAGAGGAAGACGATATCAGGGCAAAAACCGCGCAGGCGCTCGCGATAACCGCGCTTCAGCGCCGAGCAGGCGGCGACCACACCTTGCCGCTTGCCGATCGATGCCTGGATCTGCTCGCCGATCGCGTCGAGCCAGCCTTCGCGCAGTTGATCGGTGAGCGGTTCGCCGCGTGCCATGCGGGCGACGTTTTCGGGCGGATGCAGCCTGTCGCCCTCGATGAAGACGGCACCGAGCGCGGTGGCCAGCGCGATGCCGACGGCTGACTTGCCGCAGCCGGCGACACCCATCACCACGATGGCCGCTGGCGCCAAACCGGAAGCGCCCATCGGCGCCTGCGCTGCGTTTTCGTCCACCGTCAGCGGCTCGCCGGCGCGCGGCCATAAAGCAGGAGCATGGCGACGATGACGACGCCATAGATGATCTGCCGTCCCGCCTCCGGCATCTGCATGACCGAGAGGATGGATTGCAACAGCGTGATCAGGATCACGCCGGCGACGGTGCCGAGATAGGAGCCGCGCCCGCCCAGGATCGAGGTGCCGCCCAGCACCACGGCTGCGATCGACGGTAGCAGATAGGCATCGCCCATCGACTGCGCCGCCTTGGAGGCGTAGCCGGCCAGCAGCACGCCGCCGAAGGCGGAGAGCCCTCCGGAGACGGCGAAGGCGATCATCACCACGCGTCTCGTGTCGATGCCGGAGAGATAGGCGGCACGCTCGCGGTTGCCGATGCCATAGACCGCGCGGCCGAAGCCGGTGCGCGTCAGCACGAACACCATCGCGATCCCTATAAGCGCCCAGATGATGACGGCGTTGGGGACGCCTGGAATGGTGAAGCCGGTGGCCAGGTAGCGCATGGCGCCGGTCGCCGAATCCTGTGGCGAGAAGCCGCCGGTATAGACCACCATCAGCCCTTGCGCGACGGCATTGGTGGCGAGCGTGATGATCATTGAGGGAATGCGCAAATAGGCCACGCCGATGCCGTTGACGATGCCGATCAGCACGCCGCAGAAGATGCCGAACGGGATCGCCAGCACCACCCCGGCCGGACCGTAGGCGGCCGCCGCGCAGGCCATCATCGCGCCCGCCGCCACCGACCACGGCACCGACAGGTCGATCTGGCCGAGCAGGATGACCAGCATCATGCCGGTGGCGATGACGCCGAGGAACGAGGCCACCTTGAGCTGCTGCAGGAGATATTCAGGCGACAGGAAGCTGCGTGAATAGAGACTGCCGACCAACAGCAGCACCACGATGCAGGCAAAGGCGGTCAGCACCGCCGGGTCGGCGCGGCGGATGAATTTCGGCATGCGGCCGGCAATGCCGCCCAAGGTCGTCTCGCTCACAGGAACCACTCCAGCCGGTTGCGGACCCGAAACAGGGCGAAGGCGCCGAGGCTGACGGCGACCAGCAGGATAACGCCCTGGAACAGCGGCTGCCAGAGCGGATCGAAGTCGAACACGAACAACAGGTCGCCGATGGTGCGGAAGGCAAGGGCGCCGAAGATGGCGCCGATGGCGCTGCCCTTGCCGCCGAACAGCGACACACCACCCAGCACGACCGCCGCGATCGAGAACAACGTGTAGGAGTTGCCGCTCGCGTAGGCAGCCTCGCCCGTATAGGTGAAGAAGGTGAGGAACAGCCCGCCGATCGCCGCCAGCAGCCCGGCCAGCGTATAGGCGGCGAACTTGCCGCGCCGGATCGGCACGCCGGACATATAGGCCGCCGTTTCCGAAGAGCCCGCCGCGTATGCCGCGCGGCCAAGGATCGAGCGGCTGAACGGCACCCAGATCACCAGCACGATGGCGAGCAGCACCACCAGGCTCGCCGGCACAAAGCCGAACACGCGGCCGGTCAGCGCGTCGGCCAGGTCCTCATTGACCGAACCGCCCGGGAAAGGTCGCAACAACAGTCCGATGCCGTAGTAGACAGCCCCGGTGGCGATGGTGGCGACGATCGGCTGCAGCCGCCCATAGATGACGATGGCGCCGTTGACGGCGCCGCACAGAAGGCCCGCCACAAGCACGGCGATGACGCCGAGCGTGGTCTGCATCGGCGTGCCTACCACCAGCCAGGAGGCCAGGCAGTTGGTGAGCAGGAAGATCATGCCCACGGACAGGTCGATGCCGGAGGTGATGACGACCAGCGTCTGCGCCATGGCGACAAAGGCAAGCAGCACGCCCTTGTTCGCCGCCGTCTGCACGACATTGGCGGTGAAGCCCGCCGGGTGGTTCGAGGTGTAGATGACGAACATGACGATGAAGATGCCGAGAGCCAGCAACGTTCCGCGCTGCTCGGCCAGCCAGTAGCGCCAGTCTTTCACACGCTTGCTCCCAGGCCCACCGGGCTCTCCTCGCCATGGATGTTGAGCGCGCTCGCTATAAGCGCCCGCTCGGTGATCTCGCCGCCGACCAGCTCGCGCTTGACGGCGCCGTCATAGAGCACCAGGACCCGGTCGCAGCAGCCGATCAGTTCGTCATAGTCGGTCGAATAGAACAGGATCGCCGCGCCCGCATCCGCCAGCTTGCGCATCAGCTGATAGATCTCCTGTTTGGTGCCGACATCGATGCCGCGTGTCGGGTCGTTGAGCAGGATGATGCGCGGCTGGCGCATCAGCCATTTGGCGATCACCACCTTCTGCTGGTTGCCGCCCGACAGCGCGCCGACCGGAATGTCGAGGCCCGCCGTCTTGATCGCCAGCAGGCCGACCATGTCGTCGATCAGCCGCTGTTCGGCGGCGCGATCGATGATGCCGCCTTTCGACAGCCGGTCGAGCGCGGCGAAAGACAGGTTTTCGCGCACCGTCATCGGCAGCATCAGTCCTTCGGTCTTGCGGTCCTCCGGGATGAGCGCCATGCCGACGCTATCCTCGCGGGCCGCTGCCGGGCTGGTGATCGTCACTGGCTTGCCGTCGATCAGCACCTCGCCGGAGAGGCCGCGCAGCACACCGAAGAAGGCGAGCAGCAATTCGCGCTGGCCTTGGCCGTCGAGCCCGCCGAGGCCGACCACCTCGCCTGCCCTGACCGTCAGCGAGATATCGTGCAGCCGGTCGGCCCAGGACAATTTGCGCGCCTCGAGCCGGGGGGCGGCGCCAGTGGGTGCCGCCGCCGGCTTGGGCGGAAAAATATGGCTATATTCACGGCCGATCATCAGCTCGACCACCTCGTTGTCGCTCTTAGAGCCGGCCTCGTAGCTGGCGACATTGCGGCCATTGCGGAACACGGTGCAATGGTCGGCCAGTTCGGCGATCTCATTCATGCGGTGCGAGATGTAGAGCAGCGCCAGCCCTTCCGAGCGCAGTCGTTTCAAGACGCCGAAGATCTTCGCGACATCCGCCGCCGTCAGCGCCGAGGTCGCTTCGTCGAGGATGAGGATGCGCGGTTTCCTGGCCAGCGCCTTGGCGATCTCCACCATCTGCCGTCGTGACAGCGGCAGGTCCTTGACCAGCGCCAGCGGATGGATGTCGCCGGCACCCGCGCGCGCCAGCGCATCCTCGGCGATGCGCCGCTGCGCCCTGCGGTCGATCATGCCGAAGCGTTTTGGCGGATCGGAAATGACGATGTTGTCGGCGACGCTGAGTTCGGGGATCAGCGACAGTTCCTGGAAAATGCAGACAATGCCGGCCTTGTTCGCCGCACCCGGCGACGCGAAGGTCACCTCGCGTCCGTCCAGCGTCATTTGGCCCTCGTCGGGCGCCACGACACCGGCCATGACCTTGATCAGCGTCGATTTGCCAGCCCCGTTTTCACCGAGAATGGCGTGGATGCTGCCGGCCTCGACCGTCAGTTCGGCCTTTTCCAGCGCCCGCACGCCGCCATAGCGCTTGGAAATGCCTTCCATGCGAAAAAGTGGAACCGCACCGTCCATCAACCCTCCCCAGGGCGATTGTGGGATTGCAGGCTGGCGCCGCGGGATCAGCCGCGGCGCCAGACGATAGAAAGCGATTACTGGTTTTCCTTGGTCTGCCCCATGATTTCCTGGGCGCTGAAATTGATGCCGCAGGTCGGGAAGGAATTGCCGACGAAGAAATTGTCGGACTCCTTCGGGAAGTAATCCGTGCCTTCCTTCATGTCCGGATCCGTGGCGACGGCCAGAGGCAGCTTCACCTCCTGCGGCACCACTTCGCCTTCGAGTGCCGCGATCGCCGTCTTGATGGCGACGGCGACCTGGGCCGGGCCCGAGCCGGCGGAGGTGCACTTCAGGCCATCGGCCGAATGCGCCGCGCAGAACTTGCGGAAGCCGTTTTCGGTCTCGCCGCCGAACGGCACGAACGGATGCTTGGCGTCCATCATCGCCTGCACGATGCCGGTGTCGCCGCCCTGGCCGGTGATGCCGTCGAACGGACCGTTGGTGGCGATCGCATCGGCGGTCACTTTCTGCGCCACGCCGTCATCCCATTTGCCGGCGACTTCGGTCACATCCCACTTCTTGCCGGAGGCGTCGAACACCTCATGGATGCCGTTGTGGCGATCGGTGTCGACGGAGGTGCCGGCGACGCCGCGCACTTCCAGGATCTTGCCGCCATTCGGGATCTTGGCGACCAGCCACTTGGCCCACAGTTCGCCAAGTCCCTTCTGGTCGACATTGACGTTGATAGCGTCCTTGGTGTCGAGAATATTGTCGAAGGCGACCAGCACGATGCCGGCTTCCTTGGCGCGTTTGATGACCGGGCCGAAGGCGGTCGGGTTCTGCGCGTCGGTGACGATGGCGTCATAGCCGGAATCGATGAAGTTGTTGATCGCCGAAATCTGCGCCGGCACGTCCTCGCCCGTCGAGACGACCTTGAATTCCTTGATCTTTGCCTTCACGTCGGGCTGCGACGCATAGGCCTTGGCCGTCTGCACCATCTGGATGCGCCAGGTGTTGGCGATATAACCATTGGCGAAGGCGATGCGGAACGGACCTTCCTTCTTCGGAAATTTGAAGAACTTGGTGTTCGCGTCCCAGGGCGCGAAACAGTCGGCCTGGGCGGCGGGACCGGAGACGATCTCCGGGCCGGCGGCCATGGCCGCCGAATTGAGCATGACGAATGCGCTGGCAGCAACGATGCCGCCGACAAGTGACTTGATCATCGATAATCCTCCCGATTGCAGTTCCGATTTGTCGGTTCAGTTTTTATGCGATTTCGCACTCCCGGCTGGCACCTCCCGCCTTACCCAGTCACGCCTGCCAGATGCCGAAGACCTCCGCGATCCCACCCCTTACCGTCTCCTTCGATTGGGAAAAAGGTATCATATTATACATAATAAACAAGCATGAGCTGTTGCTTATGTATAATAAACAGGCCCAACATTTGAGTGGCGAAGCTCTCCAATGGAAAATGGTAGCGCTACCATGACGTTGTGTAAAGCGTCATTCGCGGGTGTTCTCGAAAGCGTGTTCAGCGGGCTGTGCTCTCGCGGCGCTTGAGCTCGAAGCCAAGGTCGACGACCCGCTGCCGCGGCCTGTCACCCGATATCGCCGCAAGCGCCATGGCCACCGCGCGCCTGCCGATTTCGTAGCGATGGGTGCGGATGCTGGTGATCGAGGGAAACGCCACCTGCATCATGTCGAGATCGTTGAAGCCGACAATGCCGATGGTCTTCGGCACCTCGATCGAGGCACGATGGCATTCGAACAGCACGCCGAGCGCGATGTCGTCATTGTTGCAGAACACGCCGTCGAGCGTCGGCATCTTGGCAAGCGCATCGCGGAAGAGTTCGCGGCCTAGCGGCACGCTGGACAGCACCGGCGTGGTGGTGATCAGGCGCGGGTCCGAGAGGCCGGCCTTCTCCATCGCCACCCGGTAACCAGCCAGGCGCCGCTGCGAGCGCGGGTCCATGCGTGCACCGATGAAGCCGATCCGGCGATACCCCGCCTCTATCAGGTGCTCGGTCGCCGTCCGGCCGCCATCGAGATGCGAGAAGCCGACCATCATGTCCACCGGATCGGGTCCGGTCTCCATCACCTGAACCACCGGGCAACCGGCATTCTCCAGGAGTTTTCGCGATGCGGGCGTCTGGTCGATGCCGGCAATGATGAGCGCGGCCGGGCGTTGCGAACCGAACAGCTGCAGCAGCCGCTCTTCCTCCAGTCCGGAATAGTGCGTGTTGCCGAGCTGGATGCGGAACGGGCTGTCCGACAGGCTGTCATAGATGCCGCGCACCACCTCGGCGAAGACGTTGTTGGTCAGCGAAGGCACCAGCACCCCGAACACTTCGGCGCGCGCCGAGGCCAATGCGCGCGCATTGGGGTCCGGCACATAGCCGAGTTCGTCGACGGCGGCCTGGATCTGACGGCGCAGCTCCTCGGAAACACGTGCCGGGTCGCGCAGCGCGCGTGAAACCGTGATGGCGCCGACGCCGGCCTTGCGTGCCACATCCGACAGGGTTGGGCGGCCACCGCCCCGGCGCGAACGCGGCTTGATCACGGCCTTGGCCCATGCGCATGGCCATCGAAGCGCGCCCGCAATGCGATCTTTCCAGCTGTCGCCATCTCACCGGCCTGTTGCCGCACCCATCCGCCTTGGCGTCGCCCAGTGACTGCCCGTTGTCAAGCCGAGCCACCGAATGGCCGCGCTTGGCCTTCCTCAGGCAGCGACGGCAGCCCTGTGCCTTGCCTTCCACATGAACAGTCCGATCGCCAATATGTTCAAGAGGTTCCAGGCGATGCCGTTCAGGAAAGCGGCGGCATAGGAGCCGGTCAGGTCGTAGATCCAACCCGACATCCAGCCGCCGATCGCCATGCCGAAAATCGTCGCCATCATCACGATGCCGATGCGCTGGCCGGCCTCCTTGGCGGGCAGGTATTCGCGCACGATGATCGCATAGCAAGGTACGATGCCGCCTTGCGACAGGCCGAAGACCAGCGACACGACATAGAGCGAGGCGAGCCCGTCGAACGGGATGTAGAACAGCAGCGACAGGCATTGCAGCACGGAGCCGATAAGCAAGGTTTTGACACCGCCGATCCGGTCGGCGACAAAACCCGAGGCAAGTCGGCTGACGACGCCCGCGGCCATCATGATCGACAGCATGTCGGCGCCATGCGCCATGCCGTAGCCAAGATCCATGCAATAGGCGACGATGTGCACTTGCGGCATCGACATCGCCACGCAGCAGCCCAGTCCCGCGACGACCAGCAGCATCTGCATCGCGGCCGGAGACATCGGCATCGGCTGCACGGGCCGGCTTCCGGCCGGGCCGGCGGCCGCCGCTTCCGGAGCGCCGCGGCGCAGCAAAAGCACCAGCGGCACCATGGTGACCAGGCAGAAAACGCCGATGGCGGCATAGGTGAAGCGCCAGCCTTCCGCCTTGATCAGCGTCGGCATGATGGTCGGCCAGATCGCTCCGGCGAGGTAGTTGCCGGCCGCGGCCGCGGTGACGGCGACTCCGCGCCGGCGATTGAACCAGTGCGATATATCGGCGATCAGCGGCCCGAAGATCACCGATGTGCCGAGACCGATCAGCACGCCCTGGGCAAGGGTGAATTGCAGGATCGAGGTCGACAGCGCCGCGAGCAGAAGGCCGGCGGAGAGCGCGATCGAGGAAAACAGTGCCGGAATCCAGTAACCCATACGGTCGATGGCGCGGCCGACCAGCACATTGCCGGCGGCAAAGCCGACCATGGTCGCGGTATAAGGCATGGATGCCGCGGCGCGGTCGACGCCGAACTCGGCCTGTACCGCAGGCAGCACCACGACAACGGCCCACATGCCGACCGCACCGATCGTCGCCAGCAGCATCGAGATGGCCAGGCGCATCCAGGCGTAGGAACTGTCGATACCGGGGCTGGGCCGGCTCAAGTCGGTTCGTGACAAAGGCGTTTCCTGTCGGCGGCCTCAACCGCTGCTGTTTTGGCCACTATCGACGCATTCTCGGCGCACAGCAGCGCCACGGCGGCCAAATCCGTGGCTCCAGGGAGGTACGAGCGCGGGAACCGGCGCCAGCATCTGGAGTTTCCGATCAATAACCCGCAAAGGAGTCCAGCCATGACCGCCACCAAGCAGAAATGGTCGGCCGAGGTGACCGAGCACAGCGATGCTATGGATCTCGAGGACCACGTGTTCGAATCCGACGACGCCAAGAAGATCGCCGCCTCGCTCAAGCGTTCGGCCGAACACAGCCACCGCCGCAAGGCCGAGCCCTTCCAGTCCGCCATGTCGATGCTGAATTTCTACATCAACAGGGCCGGAAAAAACCTGCCCGCGGCTCGCAAGAAGATCCTCGAGGACGCCAAGGACGAATTGCGTGCGGCATTCGGGCGGCCAAAAGAGGATTAGGCTTTCGCCGCCAATGGCTCCTCAAGCTTGTTCCTCACCCCATCAAAAACGAGGTGAGGAACCCGTTTATTACCGCTATCCAGCCGGTAGGCGCCCTATTGTCTGATCTCGGGTTCGACAAGCTTGGCCAGGTTGCGCAGCGACTCCTGCCAGCCGAGATAGCAGGCTTCGGCGGGAATGGCGTCTGGAATGCCGGCTTGTGTGATGTTCACTTCGGTGCCCACGGACACTTTCTTCAGCGTCACGGTCACCTGGATCTCGCCGGGCAGGTTGGGATCGTCGAACCTGTCGGTGTAGCGCAGGAGTTCGCCCGCGACGAGCTCGACATACTCACCGCCAAACGAATGGCTGTCGCCAGTGGTGAAGTTGCGGAACGACATCTTGAAGGTACCGCCGACCTTGCCCTCGAAGTGATGAACCGTGCAGGTGAAGCCGTTCGGCGGAAGCCATTTGGCAAGCGCATCGGCCTCGAGGAACGCGCGGTAGACCTTCTCCGGGCTGGTGGTCAGGACGCGGTGCAGACGTACGGTGCTGGGCATGTCGATACTCCTTCGTGGTCTCTGTTCGATGCCCCAAGGACGGGCACCACACAGCCGATCCGACACAGGCTTTTGAATTTTGTGCGATCCGGCCCCGAATTGCTTCGAGTTCCAAGGCGCGAACACCCGCGCCGAACGGCCGTGTCGCGGAAATCTATCGCGAACGGATGACGTTATCGGTATTGGCCAGCAGCTTGCGCACGGCATTGCGCGCCGCATCCGGCCGCTGGAGGCGGATGTTCTTTTCGATTGCCTCGTGCATCTTCTGGGCGAGCTGCAAATCGTCGAGCTCCCGGGTCGTGTAGGCAAACAGGTGGTCGAAGGCGGATTCGATCAGCACGCCGAGCGGCACCAGCAGATCATTGCCCGAGGCACGCAATATGGCGAGGTGGAAGCGGGTGTCGGCACGGGTCCGTTCCTGCAAGCTTTTCGCCTCTCCCATCTCCCGGCAGGCCTGGCTGATCTCGGCCATCTGCTCGTCGGTGCGCCGCATGGCGGCGAATGCGGTCGCTTCCGGCTCGATGATGTGGCGGAATTCCTGCACCGTTTTCAGGAAAACCTCGCGGTCGGGCGACGTCGCGTACCAGGCGAGCACATCGCGGTCGAGCAGGTTCCAGCGTTCCCTGGGTTCGACCCAGCTGCCGATCTTGGGGCGCGATGCGAGCAGGCTCTTGGCCATCAGCATCTTGATCGCCTCGCGCACCGCCGAGCGGCTGACGCTGAACGTCTCCGACCATTTGGCCTCATTGGGCAGGATGGTGCCGGGCGGATAATCGCCGCGCACGATCCTAAGCCCAATCTCGCTGGCCAGTGATGTGTGCACGCTGGAGCCCGGAATACGTGCCGCGTCGGCTCGCCGAACACCGGCCGGACGATCGGCGGCTACAGCCTTTTTCGGCGATTTTTCCCTGTTCGGCTTCGCGTCCCGCATGCATTCCAGAAAGGCCGGTTTAGGGAGGCTGTCAAGCGTGGTGCGGGCGCGGGGCCGCAAAGCCGGCCTCTATGCACAACCCAGCCGCGATTCCACCACGCTCAGGCGGTCTTGACGTATTTGCGCCAGCTGTGCTCCGGGCGGAAGCCGAGCATGTCGCGCGCCTTGCGGTTCGACAGCAGCGTCTCGTATTCACCGAGTTCGCCCTTGACCGGCACGTCGGGATAGAACCGCTTCAGGAGTTCGGCGGTCGGCAGATCGGACGAGGTGTCGTCATTGGCGGCATTGAACACCTGGTAGCCCAGCCCATCCTTCTCGACGGCACGCAGCGTGATCTGGCCAAGGTCCCGGGCATCGATGTAGCTCCAGGCGATACGCTTGCGAAAACCAGGATCGGCGAACCATTTCGGAAACAGCGAATACTCATGCGGCTCGATGACGTTGCCTATGCGCAAGGCATAGATATCCGTGCCATTGCGCTGCGCGAAAGCGCGCGCGGTCTTCTCGTTGACGATCTTTGACAGCGCATAGCTGTCCATCGGGTCGACGTCATAGTCCTCGTCGAGCGGGAAATACGCGGGATCGCGCGGCTCGTTGGCGAACACCAGGCCGTAGGTCGTCTCGCTGGAAGCGATGATCACCTTGCGGATGCCGAGCTTCACCGCCGCCTCGATGATGTTGTAGGTGCCCATTGCATTGATGCGGAACACCTCGTTGTCGGGCGTGATCATGATGCGTGGAATGGCAGCAAAATGCACCACGGCGTCCACTGGCTGCGGGCGTAGCGAGGGGTCGAATTCGTGCAGCCCCATATAGCTAGACAGCGCGTTGAACACCTGGCCGCTGTCGGTGATGTCGGTGATCAGCGTGCGCACCTTGGGATTGTCGAGCGGCCTGGTGTCGATGTTGAGCACCTGGCAACCCTGCTCCACCAGATATTGCACGACGTGGCGCCCAGCCTTGCCGCTGCCGCCGGTGAACATGATCCGCTTCGTCATTTCTGGTCTCCACGAAAGTCCTGGGATTTACGTGTATTGTCAGACAATATTGCTTTCTGCAACCGTCTATGGCTAAAACAGCGGCGACATTATCGATAATCACGGAACAGGACGGACAGCATGAACACGACCGCTACGGGTGAGAAGATCGGCTTTGTCGGCCTTGGATTGATGGGGCAGGGCATCGCCAAGAACATCGTCGACAAGGGATATTCCCTGACCTTCCTCGGCCGCAAGAACCGCAAACCGGCGGAGGATCTTCTCGGCCGAGGCGCTCGTGAGGCATCGACTTCCCGCGATGTGGCGGCGGCATCCGATATCGTCTTCATCTGCGTCACCGGCTCGCGCGAGGTGGAGGCGATCATTCGCGGTCCCGATGGCCTCAAGGAGGGTTTGAAGAGGGGGGCGGTCGTCGTCGACTGCTCGACATCGGATCCGGTCTCGACCGTGGCACTTGCCGCGGAACTCAAGGCGCTCGGCGTCGACTATGTCGACGCGCCGCTCAGCCGCACGCCGAAGGAAGCCTGGGAAGGCACGCTCGACGCCATGGTCGGCGCGCCCGATGCCGTCTTTGCCAGGGTCAAGCCGGTGATCGACACCTGGGCCGGCCGCATCGTGCATATCGGCGATACCGGAGACGGCCACCGCATGAAGCTGCTCAACAATTTCATCTCGCTGGGCTACGCCGCCCTCTATTCCGAGGCCCTGGCACTGGCGGAGAAGGTCGGCATCTCGCCGCCGCGTTTCGACAGCGTCATTCGCAACGGCCGCATGGATTGCGGCTTCTACCAGACCTTCATGCGCTGGACGCTGGAAGGCGACCGCGACGCCCACAAATTCACCATAGCCAATGCCTTCAAGGACCTGACTTATCTGGAATCGATGGCGGGTGCGGCCGGCATCGCCAATCCGCTCGGCAACGCCACCAAGAACGCCTTCGCCGGCGCTCACGCAACCGGCCCGGCCGAGCAGTTCGTGCCGATGCTGGCCACGCACATCGCCAAGGTCAATGGCATCGACCTGATGCCGACGAAGGATGGAAGGAAGCAGACGATCTGAGACCCGGACGGTCGGCTGGCCTTAGCGCCGGCCCCTTCCGATCCCCTCATCGGTGTCGGCAAGCAGCTTGTGCACGGCGTTGCGCGCCGCGGCTGGCCGCTGCAGGCGGATGCTTTTCTCGATCGCCTCGTGCAGTTTCTGTGCCCGCCGTTGATCGCCGACCTGGCGTGTGGTGAAGATGAAGAGATGGTCGAGCGCCGATTCGATCAACACGCCGAGCGGCACCAGAAGGTCGTTGCCCGAGGCCCGCAGGATGGCGAGGTGGAAGCGCGTGTCGGCACGGATGCGCTCGGGCAGGTTGGCCGCCTCGCCCATCTCCCGGCAGGCCAGGCTGATCTCGGCCATCTGCTCGTCGCTGCGCCGTATTGCGGCAAAGGCGGATGCTTCCGGTTCGATGATGTGGCGGAACTCCTGCACGGTGCGAAGGAACGCTTCGCGATCCGGCGCGGTCGCGTACCAGGCCAGCACGTCGCGGTCGAGCAGGTTCCAGCGCTCCTTCGGCTCGACCCAACTCCCGATCTTTGGCCGCGACGCCAGAAGGCTCTTGGCCATCAGCATCTTGATCGCCTCGCGCACCGCCGAACGGCTGACATTGAAGGTTTCGGCCCATTTGGCCTCATTGGGCAGGATGCTGCCAGGCGGATAGTCGCCGCGCACGATCCTGAGGCCAATCTCGCTGGCGAGCGAGGCATGGACGCTGGACCCGGGAAAGTGCGCCGCATCCACCCTGCGCATGGCTGCCGGGTCGTGGCTGGCTTGCGCCTTGGCCCGGCCGGCTTTTTTCTTTGCCTTCTCGTCCGGCATCCACGTTCCAATAGGTCGGCCGCCAGTCACCCGGATTGATCCAAACCCGCGCGGCGCACCGATCCCGTTGCCGAAAATCCAAACCACTGACGCGTCAAAGCCGGGCTCCGATTGCCCCAACCAAGGCGTCCTGTTGAAGAATTGGAGGAAACGGGGCGCTCGTTGGCGAGCGCCCCGAAATCGCGGCCTATTTCTGGATGCAGGTGTCGACCGTGTCCTTGGTGCATTCGTCGAGACCGGTGAAGACCGGATCGTCAACCTTCTTGCCTTCGACCAGGTCGATCATCACCGATGGTGCCTTGTACCCCATTTCGAAGGGCCGCTGGCCGACCAGAGCGGTGACAAGGCCGTCCCTGGCGATGGCCACCTCGTCGCCGATCGTGTCGGCGGCGCCGATGACGAAGTCGTTCTTGGCCAGCCGGTCCTTGAGCGGTCCGACCAGGTCGCGGTAGGGCTGCGGCGCGCCGAACAGCGGCCAGCCGCCCATGATGCCGAACGCGTCGAGCTTGGGATTGGCGGCGAGGATGTCGGTCATCGCCTGAACGCCCTTGGCTCCGTCGTCATTGGTGAATACCGGGCAGCCGGCGACTTCCGTCCAGCCGCCTTCGCCGGCAAGTGCCGTGAGGCCTTCCTTGCCCGTCAGCGCGTCGCGCATGCCTTGCGCGCGACGCAAGATGTTGTCGGCCGCCGGATTGCCCTCGATGGTGCAGATCGTGCCACCATTCGGCTTGGCCTTCTTGATGTACTCGCCGATCTTCTTGCCCATCAGGTAGTTGTCGGTGCCGAGATAGGTCTTGCGCAGTGCCGCGTCTTCCTTGGCGAGGTCGGCGTCGACGGTCATGATCGGGATCGACGGATTGGCGCTCTTGATCGTCTGTGCGATCAGTGGCGCGTTGGACGGCGAGATCGCCATCGCCACCGTGTCGGCCTTGCTCAGCATATCCTGCACGATCTGCGCCTCGCCGGCTTCGTCGGAAGTCGATGCCGGGCCGGTGTAGAAGCATTCATATTCCGAGCTGGCGTTTTCCTTGTTCCATTTCTCGCAGCCCTGGTGGATGGCTTCGAAGAATGGATTGTCGAGACCTTTCACCACGATGACGAGCTGCTTCTTGGCCAAAGCCGGCCCGGCGCCCAACGCCATGGCGGCGACGGCGGCGAGCAATACTGTTTTCCTCATGTCAGTCCTCCCTTTGCAACCAGACGGACACGGCGTGCCCGCCACACAAACCAGCCGGGATGCGAGATGACTGAGACGCATGCGCCCAATCAATCCGGCCAGGCCGATAAGCATTTTCAGATACGACCCTCCCAGCGACGACGCTGCACGATCGCCAAAACCTTCTTGCCGTTGGCGCCGCCGATGGCGTCGTCAAAGCCGGCATGTCTTCCTCCGACGCTCAACTAATAACGGCTTGCCGCCAACGTCAATGCTATTTGTCCTACAAAACTGATTTTTCAAATTCCGCACGGCACTATTCGTCTGACAATTGCCCGTTCGACAATTGACGCCCGCGATGCCATTCGCGTAAATGACCGCATCGCTGCCCCCGGGAGGAGCTGGGGAAAGCCAATGGAAGCTGTCGCCTGTCCGCGTGCGGATGGGCCAGGCATGGGAGGCAAAGACGGGTGGCGGTTCTCGAACTCACCAACATCTCGAAGCATTTCGGCGCCATCCAGGCGGTCAACGACGTGTCGTTGTCGATCGAGCCCGGGGAGGTCGTGGGCCTGATGGGCGACAACGGCGCCGGCAAGTCGACGCTGGTCAAGATGATCGCGGGCAATTTCCGCCCGAGCCATGGCACGATGCGCATGGACGACAAGGAACTCATCCTGCACAAGCCGGTCGAGGCCCGCCAGCACGGCATCGAGATCGTCCACCAGGACCTGGCGCTCTGCAACAATCTGACGGCGGCGGCCAATGTCTATCTCGGCCGCGAACTGCGCCGTGGCGTCGGCCCGTTCCGCATCCTCGACTATGCGGCGATGTACAAGCGCGCCGGCCATATCTTCGCCGAGCTGAAATCCGAGACGCGCCCGCGCGATCTCGTCAAGCAGATGTCGGGCGGACAGCGCCAGGCCGTGGCGATCGCCCGCACCATGCTGTCGCAGGCCAAGATCGTGCTGATGGACGAGCCGACGGCGGCGATCTCGGTGCGGCAGGTCGCCGAAGTGCTCAACCTCATCCGCAACCTGCGTAACCAGGGCATCGCCGTGGTGCTGATCAGCCACCGCATGCCCGACGTCTTCGACGTCGCGGACCGCGTCATCGTGATGCGGCGCGGCAGGAAGGTCGCCGACAAGGCGATCGCGTCGAGCTCGCCCGAGGAAGTCACCGGGCTGATCACCGGCGCCATCGAGCAGGCGGCGTGAGAGGGATAAAACCGGGTTTCATTGCGCTGGCGCGTTTCGCTGCCGGCAGGAAAGGTCGATAATGGCAGTCACCCTTGACCAGACGATCGCGCAGAAGCAGCACACTTTCCTGTCGCGCCTGTTCTCCAGCCAGACTTTCTGGGTGGTGGTCGCCGTCATCCTGGCCTGCATCTTCCTGTCCTTCGCCACCGATGCCTTCGCCACCTCGAAGAACCTCTACAACATCACCCGCAACATCACCTTCGTCGCCATCGTGGCGCTCGGCATGACCTTCGTCATCATCACCGGTGGCATCGACCTGTCGGTCGGCTCTGTGCTGTGCCTGTGCTCGATGGTGCTGGCCGTCACCATGCATGCCGGCTATTCGATCGAGATCGGCATTCTGGCCTCGATCGCCACCGCGCTCGTCATCGGCGCCTTCAACGGCATTTTTATCGCCTATCTGGGCTTTCCGCCCTTCGTGGTGACGCTCGGCATGCTGTCGATCGCCCGCAGCCTCGCCATGGTCGCCTCCAACAACACCGTCGTCTTCCAGTTCGGCCCGGACCACGACAAGCTTCTGGCACTCGGCGGCGGCGCCTGGGTGTTCGGCATCGCCAATCCGGTGCTCTACACGATCCTTTTGGCCCTGATCACCGGCTTCGTCCTGCGCTGGACGAAGTTCGGCCGGCATATCTTCGCCATTGGCGGCAACGAGCACGCCGCGACGCTGACCGGCGTGCCGGTGCGCCAGATCAAGGTCGCCGTCTACATGATCTCGGCGCTGTCGGCCGGCATTGCCGGCATCATCGAAACCGGCTGGCTCGGCGCTGTCACCACCAATCTCGGCAACGGCATGGAACTGCAAGTGATCGCCGCCACCGTCATCGGCGGCGCCAATTTGGCCGGCGGCGTCGGCACCGCCTTTGGCGCCATCGTCGGTGCCGCCCTCATCGAGGTGATCCGCAACAGCCTTGGCCTGCTCGGCATCAACGCCTTCTGGCAGGGCACCTTCATCGGCGGCGCCATCCTGCTGGCGGTTCTGTTCGACCGCATCCGCAATTTCAGGCGCAGCGATTGAGGGGCTCTTCGCCGTCGAAGCGCTATTCGTTCTGATCCTATCGCTCAGTCTGAAAATCGGCCGAAGCCAACCTCCATTGGTAGCGGCCAACAGCCGATGCCTTGACGGATGCCGAAAACCGGCCGCACAATCCTCCCTGCAAGCGAAGGGAGGCCAGTCGCTTGCGGGAGGATATGCCATGACGGAAGCGATCAGGCTCTACTGGGGCCGGTTCGGACATGTTTCTGTCCTGAATGTCGCGAGCGACTTCGTCACCCATGCCCATGTCGAGGCGCATCTGATCATCTGGCTCGAAGGCACCGCCGGCGAGATGACCATCGGCCGCGAGACGGTCCGCCTCGGCCCTCGCACCGCCGCCGGCATCAATTCCTTCCAGCCCCACAGCCATGTCCTGGCGCAAAACGGGACGCCCGGTCTGTTTCTCGCCTTCTACATCGATCCCGACTGGGCCCGCCGCAGGCGCGACCTGCCATCCAGCGCGCCGCTGTTTTCGCGGGCGGCGATCGCGCTCGAGCCTTGGCTGCACCAGGCGGCCGCCAGCCTGCTCGACCATCTCACCGACAATGAGAGCGTCGACGATGTCGCCAATTACGAGATCGAGCGCTTCATCGACTCGGTGCTCGATGCCGCCGACGCGTCGGCGCCGCAGGAAGCGCGCGGCCGCATAAACACCGTGCAGGATTTCCGCGTTCGCAAGGCGATCCAGCTGATGAAGGCCAATGTCTGCGAACGCATCTCCTTCGACGACGTTGCCCGCGCCGTTGGTCTTTCGCGGCCGCATTTCTTCGCCTTGTTCAAGGAACAGACCAACCTCACGCCCAACGTCTATTGGAACACGCTGCGTATGGAGGAAGCGGTGCGGCAGTTGCAATGGTCGCGGGAGCCGCTGATCTCGGTCGCCTGCAATCTCGGCTTCACCACGCAAGGCAATTTCTCGCGCTTCTTCCGTGACCATGTCGGCGTGCCGCCGACGCTCTACCGCGAGGCCGCGCGGGCAATGGCCTGAGCCGGCAGCCATCTGTTTTTCAGACTGGTTGATAGATGCTCAAGACGCATTGATAAGCGCTGTGCGCGCTAGCGCCCTACCCTTGCCGCAACGAAATTCGCAAGGGAACATCATATGCCCAAAGTCACCATTTCCAGCGTGATCGACGCACCGGTCGAAAAGGTTTGGGCGCGCATACGCGACTTCAACGGGTTGCCGGATTGGCATCCACGCATGGTCGAGAGCCATATCGAGGACGGAAAGGATGCCAGCACGATCGGCTGCGTGCGCAACTTCCAGCTGGCCAGCGGTGCCCGCCTGCGCGAAAAACTGCTCGACTTCTCCGATGACGATTTCCTCGTCAGCTATTCCATCCTGGAAACGCCGCAGCCCCTCACCAACCACAGGGCTACGCTGCAATTGCGGCGCGTCACCGATGGCGACCGCACCTATGCCGAATGGACCGCCAGCTTCGACGCAGCACCCGAAGAAGCCGACAAGCTGGCCGAGGGCATGGGCGCGAACGTCTTCCAGGGCGGCTTCAATGCATTGAAGAGCCATTTCGCCGAGCAAGGCTGAGCCAAACCACGGGAGCGCGCCATGGCGCTGGCATTGCAGACATTCTCGACCGTGAAGGACGCCAATGCGGCGCTGACGATCGCTGGCACACGCTATCTCGGCGGCGGCACGCTTGTGGTTCGAGCCGCCAATGAAGGCGATATCTCCGTCTCCACTCTTGTCCGCGCCTCCGACCCGGCCCTATCGGGCATCGCCCTGTCCGGCGGCAAGGTGCGCATCGGCGCTTCGGTGACCATGGCGGAGATCGCCCGCCATCCGGAACTCGGTACCCTGGCCAAGGCCGCCCGCGTCGTCGGCGGCCCGGCGATCCGCAACATGGCGACCGTCGGCGGCAATCTGTTCGCGCCGGCGCCCTATGGCGATTTCGCCGTGGCCCTGCTGGCGCTCGACGCAACGGTCGCTACGAATGACGGCGAAAGCCCCATCGAGACCTTCCTGGCCGCACGGGACGACAGCCGCGCCATCGCCACGTCGGTGGGTTTCACGCTTCCGAAGCCCGACAGCTTCCGCTTCCTCAAAGTGTCGCGGGTCAAGCCCAAGGGGGTCTCGGTGCTGAGCATCGCCATCGTTCTGGAACAGGCTGGAGACGGGACCGTGTCCTCGGCGCGGGTCGCGCTCGGCTGCATGGCCGATCGGCCGATGCGTGCCAAGGCAGCGGAAAAAGCGCTGCTCGGGAGGACGCTCGACCCGGATGGCATCGCACCGGCGCTGGCCGCCGCGGCTGAAGGCATCTCGCCCATCACCGACCCGATCGCCAGCGCCTGGTATCGCGCCGAGGTGCTGCCGGTGCATCTCGGCCGGCTGCTGCTGACCGAATAAAACCCGTGGGAGGGCGCGCGTCTGTCCGCTCCTCGGGCAGGCGCGCAAGGAGGAAGAATGGCAAAGGTCCCGGTTCAATTCACGCTCAACGGCTCCGAAAAAGCCGAATTCATAGAAAGCGGCACGACGCTGCTCAATGCCTTGCGCGACAAGATCGGCGACACCTCGCCGAAGGGCGGCTGCCACCAAGGCACGTGCGGCGCCTGCTCCGTCATCATCGACGGCGAGTTGAGGCTCTCCTGCCTGACGCTGGCCGAGACCTGCAACGGTGCAACGATCACGACCACATCGGGCCTCGCCGAAGGCGGTGTGCTGCATCCGCTGCAGCATGCCTTCCTCGACGCCTTCGCCACGCAATGCGGCTTCTGCACGCCGGGCATGATCATGGCGGCCAAGGTGCTGCTCGACCACTCGCCCAATCCCAGCCGCGACGATGTCGTCGAAGCGCTGTCGGGCAACATCTGCCGCTGCACCGGCTACGAGCCGATCATCCAGGCGGTGCTCACCGCCGCGCGCGCCAACTCGCAGAACGCGGCCTGAGGGAAACAAGATGGAACTGCGCAAAAGCTATTTCTCGGACGTTCGCAAGGATGACCTCAACGAGATCGGTCAACCGCGGCCACGCTCGGATTCGCCAGGCCACGTCACCGGCAAGACCGCCTATTTCGCCGACCGCAACTTTCCCGGCATGCTGCATTTGAAGATGGTGCGCAGCCCTCATCACCATGCCCGCATCCGCTCGATCGACACGTCGGAGGCCGAAAAACATCCGGGCGTGGTCAAGGTGCTGACGGCCAGGGACGTGCCGCACAATGTCTACACGATCCTGATCCTGATCCAGGTCGGACCGGAAGACGAGACGGTCCTGGCCGACGGCAAGGTGCGCTGGAAGGGCGAGGCCGTGGTGGCGGTGTTGGCCGAAACCGAGCGTGCCGCCCAGGAGGCCGCCGCCAAGGTCAAGGTCGATTATGAAGTGCTGCCCGCCGTGTTCAACATGGAGGAAGCGCTGAAGCCCGGCGCGCCCATCGTCAACGAATATCACGGCCAGAACCATTACCTCTATGACAGCGGCGCGTGCCGCAAGGTGCGCTTCGGCGATGTCGAGGCGGGCTTTGCCGAGGCCGATCACGTGCTGGAGCAAAGCTATCAGTCCTCGCCCATCGAGCACGCGCCGACCGAGACCACCGGCTGCGTGGTGGCGCCCGAGGGCAATGACCGCTTCACCTGCTACACCAACACGCAGGCGATGTTCTTCACCCTCGACAACACCTCGATCATCCTGCAGATGCCGGGCAGCAAGCTGCATTTTGTCGGCGGCACGGTCGGCGGCGGTTTCGGCGGCAAGGTCGATGTCATCGTCGAACCGATCGCCATCCTCGGCGCAAAACTAACCGGGCGACCAGTCTGTTTTATCTACAGCCGCGAGGAGGAGATGCAGATCTCCTCGCCCCGCGCGGCCGAAAAAGTCGTCATCAAGGACGGCGTCATGAACGATGGCCGCATCGTCGCACGGAAGGTCACCGGCTACACCGATGCCGGTGCCTACTCCCGCCACTCGCCCTATGGCGCGCAGAAGGGCGCCGGGCACTATCCCGGTCCCTACACCATCCCCAACGTCTGGATCGACACCTACTGCGTCTACACCAATCGCACGCCGTCGTCGGCCATGCGCGGCTTCGGCGTCACCATCGGCGATTTCGCGCTGGAGGTGCAGATGGACAAGCTGGCGCGGCTGATCGGCATGGATCCACTCGAATTCCGCTTCATCAATGCCTATCGCGACGGCGACATGAAGGCGCATCGCCAGCCGACCGAGGGCGCGGCACTCATCGAATGCATGCAGGAAGCCTCGCGCGCCGCCCACTGGCCGGTGGCGGAGAAATACATGGCGATGTCCTCGTACAAGAACGGAGCTTGAGATGGCGATCAGGCGTGGACGCGGCGTCGCCGCGATCAACTATCCCACCGGCATGAACCTTGGCGGCGACCCGACCCAGGCGCTGGTGCATTCGACCCCGACCGGCAATTTCATGGTCACGCTTTCCAGCGTCGATCTCGGCCAGGGCATGAAGCAGATCATGGCGCAGATCTGCGCCGAGACGATCGGCGTGCCGACCGACCGCGTCGTCGTCGACACCGCCGACACCGACACCGGCCCGCACTGCATGGGCACGTTTGCCTCGCGCGGCACCCACCGCGCCGGCAACGCGGTTATCCAGGCCGCCAGGGAAGCCCGCCAGGTGATGCTTGAAGTGGCGGCCGAGGAACTGGAAGTGAATGCCTCGGACCTCGAAACCGACGGCCAGGGCAACATACTGGTCAAGGGCGCGCCGCAGAGATCGATCTCGATCTTCGATGTCGCCCTGTCGGCGCATTTCAAGCGCGGCCGCTCGATCTCAGGCCGTGGCATGTTTTTGATCCCGCGCTCCCATCCGGAGAAGGAGACCGGCGCGATGAAGCCGTCGACCTGCTACGCGCATGCCTGCACGGTGGCCGAGGTGGAAGTCGACGACGAAACCGGCGAGGTCACGGTGCTGACGGTCAAGAACGTCTTCGAGATCGGCCGCGCGTTGAATCCTAAAATGGTCGAGCAGCAACTGGTCGGCGGCTCGTGGATGGGCATCAGCCATGCGCTCTACGAGACGACCGAGCCCTACTACCCTAACCGCGACCATGGCGGCACCGACTTCAACCAGTATCTGATGCCTGGTCCCGGCGACCTCGCCGAAACCGAAATCATCGTGCTGGAGCGGCCTTCGGCAGATGGCCCCTATGGCGCCAAGGGACCGGGCGAAATGTGCGCCAACCCCCAAATCCCGGCGGTCGCCAACGCCGTCTTCGATGCGGTCGGCGTGCGTATCGACACGCTGCCGATCACGCCGGAACGCATTTTGCGCGCGCTCAAGGCGCAAGCCGCGAACTGAGGACCGACATGCCCGAGGGAAACGCCGAAACGCTCGCGACCTCGCCGGAGGCAGTGGCCGAGCGCCTCGCCGCCTCGCGCTATCTGGCCGACGACAGCCTCGCCACCGCGATCTTCCTGGCGATCCGGCTGGGCAAGCCACTGCTGCTCGAAGGCGCGCCGGGCGTCGGCAAGACGGAAGCCGCCAAGGCGATGGCCGAGCTGCTCGGCCGCGATCTGGTGCGCCTGCAATGCTATGAAGGCATCGACGCGGCGCATGCGCTCTATGAGTGGAACTATCAGCGCCAACTGCTCGCCATCCGCCATGCCGGCGAGCACGAGATCGACATCTATGATGACCGTTTCCTGATTGCCCGGCCGCTGCTGCAGGTGTTGAAGGCGCCGCGGCAGCGTATTTTGCTGGTCGATGAGATCGATCGCTCGGATCATGAATTCGAGGCGCTGCTGCTGGAATTCCTGTCCGACTTCCAGATCAGCATCCCCGAGCGCGGCACCATCCGTGCCGCCGCTCAGCCGATCGTCATCCTGACTTCGAACCGCACCCGTGAACTCGCCGAGGCGCTGCGCCGCCGCTGCGTCTATCACTGGATCGGCTACCCCGACGCCGAACGCGAGGCCGCCATCATCATGCTGCGTGCTGGCGATGTCGCGGAGGCTACCGCGCGCGCGGTGGCGGCCGCCGTGCAGACCATCCGCGCCCGTCCGCTCGCCAAGCCGCCCGGCATCGCCGAGGCCGTCGAATGGGCCAATGCCGCGACGATCCTGGAAAAGGGCGGCAGCCCGTGGCCGGAAGCCTTCCGCCGCGCCATCGGCGTATTGATCAAGGACGAGGAAGACCTTTCCTACATCGCCCCCGAGCTTGGCCGCATCGTCGAGGAGGCGCTGGCGTGAGCCGCGACCTCGACAATCCCTTCTCCCCGTTCACGGGGAGAAGGTGCCCCGAAGGGGCGGATGAGGGGCGGCGCGGGCCGGCATCCTCTCCCCGTAAACGGGGCGAGGAGAGCGTACCTCCCGCTGCGGCGCCCTTGCTCGGCTTCGCCCGCCTGCTGCGTCGCTACGGCTTTGCCATAGCCCCCGAACAAGTCTCCGGCTTCATGCAAGCGGTAACCTTGCTCGGGCCCCGTTCGATGGCCGATATCCGTGAGGCAGCGCTGGCCACCCTGGCGCCGCCACCTGACCGCCGCGACGAATTCGAGGCGCATTTCCAAAGCCATTTTTACGGCAACACATCAGCCGTGGTGGAAGGCGACAGCGACGAGGAAACCCGCGTCAAGGATGATGGCGGCGCCGACGACGAGCGGATCGAAGCCGAGCAGCGACAGGAAGGCGGCGAGCTATCCTCGGCGATCGAACAGTTGAGCAGCCGCGACTTCCAGCGAGACGACGACAGGCTGGCTGTCTTTCGCCGCCAACTGTCGAGCGCGCTGCCTGCGCGCCGCTCCTTCCGCACCGTGCGCACGCCTTCGCGCGGCAAGCTCGACCTGCGCCGCTCGCTCAGGGAAATCGTCAGCGCCGATGGCGATGTCCCCTCGCCGCTGCTGCGCCGCCGCCAGACCGTGCCGCGCAAACTGCTGATCCTGATCGACGTGTCCGGCTCGATGAAGCTGCACACGTCGGATTATTTGAAGCTCGCGCATGCCGCCGTGCAAGGCGCTGACCGGGCAGAAATCTTCACCTTCGGCACGCGTCTGACCCGCATCACGTCAGCGCTGCGGATCCGCGACAGCGACCAGGCGTTGGCGCGCGCGGCAGCCCAGGTCGACGACTGGGACGGCGGCACCCGCATGGGGCCAACGCTGCGTGCCTTCCTCTCCGTGCCGCGTTTTTCCGCCTTCGCACGTGGTGCGGCGGTGATCATCCTGTCCGACGCGCTGGAGCGCGGCGGCCATGCCGAACTGGAGACGGCGATGCGCCGGCTGAGCGCCCGCGCGTTCCGGCTGTCGTTGGCGACACCTTTGGCCGGCGACCCGCGCTTCCAGCCGGCAACGGCGGCACTTCGCGCCATCCTGCCTGACCTGGACGATCTGGTCGACGGCTCGTCGCTCGCCGGCCTCACCGATTTCATCCTGTCGCTCGCCCGCCCTGCCCCACGGGCGGCGACAATCTGGAAAAGGGTATCGTGATGCAGAAAGCCATCGACGCGCATTTCCACATCTGGCGCCAGCAGGACCAGCCCTGGCTGGTCGGGCCGATGGTGCCGCGCATCTTCGGCCCCTACGAGCCGATCCGCCGCGACTACCCGATCGAGGAGTTTCTCGCCGACCAGCAAGGTTCCGGCGTCGAGAAAGCGGTCTACGTCCAGACCAACTGGGCGAAGGAGGACTTCGAAAAGGAAGTCGCCTTCCTGCAGAAAACGGCTGATGAAGCCGGATGGCCGCACGCCATCGTCGGCTACACCGACATGACGGTGGACGATATCAGACCCCAGATCGACCGCTTGAAAAAATATCCGCTGCTGCGCGGCGTGCGCATGCAGTTGCATTGGCACGAGACCCCGGCCTTCCGCTTCGCCACTGGCCCCGATCAGGTGATCGATCCCAGGGTACGAGCCAATGTGGCGCGGCTGAAGGATTATGACCTGTCCTTCGACCTGCAGCTCTTTCCCGCCCAGATGAAAGACGGGTTGACGCTGGTCGGAGAAAATCCAGAGACCAATTTCATCCTCACCCACGCCGGCATGCTGACCGGCATGGATCAGGAAACCGCCGAAGACTGGAAGGCTGGGCTGCGCACGCTGTCGGCGGCGCCGAACGTCTACGCCAAGCTGTCTGGCCTCGGCACTTTCGTCCACCGCAACGACCCGACGCTGATTGCCTATATCGTCGACAACGCGATCGAGATATTGGGCGCGGATCACCTGATGTTCGGTTCCAACTTCCCCATCGAGAAGTTGTGGACGAGCCACGCCGAACTGATCAAGGCCCACCGCGCGGCTGTAGCGAAGCACGGTCCGGCGGCCGAGGCTGATATCTTCTGGAATACGGCGGAGCGGATCTACCGGCCGGCTTGACCGCCAGGGAGTTCGCCGCGCCATTGGCGCGGCGATGCCCTGGCAAGTCCTTACTGCGTCGGCAGCATGCCTTCGACGTCGCTTGCCGCATCGGTGAGCGCTTCCTTGGGCGTCGCCGACTGGTCGACGATCCGCGACAGATTGTCGACGATGGTCTGTGTCACCTTCACACCGTTGGTCCCCGGAAAGGCATACCACGGAACCATCAGCGGCATCTGGCTGAGCCCGGCCTGGAACAGCGGGTTCTTCTTGTAGAAATCACCGAGATATTCCGGCGATTTCGCCGCGAGTTCATTGTTGGGGACATAACCGGTACCGGGCACGACGACCGACGCGCCATAGGGGCCGGCGGCGAATTTCGCGAATTTCCAGGCGGCGTCCTGCCTGGCGGCATCCTTGGTCAGGATGACCACGGCATTGCCGCCGGTCGGCAGATGGCCGTTGGCCGGATCGATCAGCGGGATCTTGGCCGTCCGCAGCGTGAACTTGTCGCCGACGTTCTTGATGGTGTTGACCAGCGCGCCGGTGGTCTGGAACTCGAAGCCAACCTTGCCGGCCGCGAAGGCCTGCTCGCCAGCCGGCTTGGTGAAGACCGGCATGCCGCCCTCCTTCACCATCCGCTGCAGGATCTCGACTGCCTTCTCGCCTTCCGGCCCGTTGAAGGCGACCTTGCTTTCGTCCTCGTTCAGCATCTTGCCGCCGGCGCCAAACAGCAGCGCCGAAAACATCCAGTCATCGCCCTGCCAGCGGAAGTCGATGCCGTCGACGCCATTGCCGAGCGCCTTGATCTTGCCGCCGAGCGCGATGACCTCGTCCCAGGTCTTGGGCGGATTGTCCGGATCACCGCCGGCGGCCTTCACCAGGTCGGCGTTGTAATACATGATCGGGTTCGAGGTGGCGAAGGCGAGGCCGACCTGCTTGCCGTTGACCTGCGCCAGCTTCAGGATCGTGTCGGAGAAGCCGAGCTCAGCCATGTTGCCTTCCTTCTTGACCAGCGGGCCAAGATCGACGGCGACGTCGCGTTCGTTGAGCATGCGCAGACGGTTGAGACCGATGAAGGTGATGTCGGGCATTTCGTCGGTGCCGGCCTGGCGAAGGATGGTCTGGATGCCTTCCTCATAGGTGGCGGACGGGCTGGCGAACTGGATCTTGATGTCGGGATTTTCTTCCATGAACTTCTTAGAGATCGTGTCCATCACGTTCTTGAAGAAGCCCGGCATCGGATAATGAACCGTCAGCGTCGTGTCGGCATGGGCTGGAAGGGCTGTCGCCAGCGACACCGCCGCCGCGGCAAAAATCCTGGAGATATGCTTCATTGGCTCGTTGCTCCTTGTTGGCCCGGTCAGCCTTTGAGACCGGTCATGGTGATGCCTTCGACGAAGCGCTTCTGTGCGAACAGGAAGGCAACGACGAGTGGAAGGGTGATGATCAGCGTGGCGGCCATGAGCGCGCCGTAGTCGTCGCCGGCCTCGGCGGCGCGGAAATACATCAGGCCGAGTGGCGGCGTGGCGTAGGCCTGCTTGCTGACGACGATCAGCGGCCAGTAGAGGTCGTTCCAGTGGGCGACCACCGAGAAGATCGCGAACGCGGTGACGGCCGGCCAGGCGTTGGGGACGATGACGCGCGCGACGATCCCGAGCTCGGACATGCCGTCGAGCCTTGCTGCGTGGATGAGGTCGTCGGGCATGGCGCGGAAGAACTGCAGGAACATGAAGATCGCGAACACCGAGATGGTGAACGGCGCCACCAGCGAGGTGTAGCTGTTGAGCAGCGACATCCTGTCGAAGGCGACATAGAGCGGCAGCGCCGTGGCATGGATCGGCACCAGCAGGCCGAGCATGACCAGCACCATCATCAGCCGCGCGGCACGGAATTTCAGCTTGGCCATGGCGTAGGCGCAGGGAATCGCGACCAGCACCTGGAAGAAGAAGATCAGGCCGCACACGACGACGCCGTTCCACAGCAGCGTTGCCATCGGCACCTTGCTCAGCGCCTTGGCGAAATTCTCGGCGAAGTAGAAATGCTGGGGGACGAGCGACAGCGACGAGGTAAAGATGTCGCTCTGCGTCTTGCCCGCGGTCGAGATCATGAAGATGTAAGGCGCGAGGATCATCAACGCGCCCAGCGAAAGCAGCGCGAAACGGATGATGCGGCCGGCAGGCAGGCTGGTCATGTGTAATGCACCCGCCGGTCGAGTACGCGGTATTGGAGAAGCATCAGCACGACCAGGATCGCAAGGAAGACGACGGTCATTGCCGAGGCATAGCCGACGCGCAGGTAGACGAAGCCTTCCTGGTAGATGGTGAACAGCAGCACTTCGGAGGCCTTGTTGGGCCCGCCATCGGTCAGCATCTTCACGGTTTCGAAGACCTTCACCGCATTGGTGATGCTGATCGTGACGACGAACAGCGTCGTCGGCCCGAGCATCGGCCAGGTGACCAGGAAAAACCGGTCGAGCGCCGATTTCGCGCCATCGACGTGAGCAGCGGCGTAGAGCTCGCGCGGGATCGCCGTCAGGCCAGCCAGGAACAGCACCATGTTGAAGCCGACCGACTGCCAGACGCCGATGATCGACAGGCTGTAGAGCACGGTGCTGGAGGCGCCGAGCCAGTTCGGGCCAGGAATGCCGACCAGCGCAAGCAGCGCGTTGAGTGGCCCGATGGTCGGGTGGAAGAGATATTGCCAGACTGTCGCCATGGCGACGATCAGCGATGCGACCGGCAGGAAATAGATGGTGCGGAAGAAACCGCGCGCCCGCGGTTCGCCTTCGATCAGCAAGGCGACGCCAAGGCCAAGCACGATCGAGACCGGTGCGACGATCGCCGTATAGACCGATGTGTTCCACAATGATTTGCGGAAAGTGCGGTCGGTCAGGAGATGGGCGTAGTTCTCGAAGCCGACCAGGCGGAATTTGCCATAACCGAGTTCGAAATCGGTGAAGCCGAGGAAGATGACGGCAACCACCGGCAGGAGCACGAACAGCAGCAACAGCACGATCGCCGGGGCCGCCAGCAGCCAGGCGGTGCGGTCCTCGCTGCGCCTGTGGAGGGCCGCGGCGCTCGGGATATTGCCCGCCAGCGCGACGCTAGACATAGGCCGGCTCCTGGCGTGCGGGCGCGGCGCTCGCCGTGCGCAGCCGCTTTCCTTCCGGCCCGAAGACCATGGCCTGCTCGGGTGAAAGGAGGATACCCACCGGCATTCCCGCAATCAGGTCCCTCGCCTCGTGCGGCGCCAGCTTGGCGATGACGATGTCGCCGGTCGCATCGAGCCGGCAATGGGCAATGACTTCCGAACCGAGGAATTCGAGGCGCTCGATCCGCCCGGCAAGCCCGCTCCGCCCACTGGGAGACAGTTTGACGAATTCGGGCCGGATGCCGAGGCTGACCGGGCCGTTTGCCACCTTCTCCATCAGGGCCAACCGGATGCCTTCGAAGCTGACACGGCCATTTTCGGCAAGTGCCGGTATGATGTTGATCCTGGGCTGGCCGACGAAACGGGCGACCTCGATATGGGCCGGATCGTTGTAGATCGCCTCGGGCGCGGCGAGTTGCAGCAGATTGCCGCCGATCATCACCGCCACCCGGTCGGCCATCGAAAGTGCCTCGGCCTGGTCATGCGTCACATAGAGCGTCGGCACGCCGGCGCGGCGGTGCAGTTCGACGATCTCGCCACGGGCGTGCACCCGCAGATTGGCGTCGAGGTTGGAAAGCGGCTCGTCCATCAGGAAGATCGAGGGGCGCCGCACCATGGCGCGCGCCAGGGCGACACGCTGCCGCTGGCCGCCCGACATCTGCCCAGGCTTGCGGTCGAGCAGATGGTCGATCTTGAGTACCGTCGCCATCTCGCGGACATCGCGCGAAATGCCAGTGCGGATTTCTTTCTGGCCCGGCAGGGCGGAGCCGACCAGCGGCAGCCGCTGCGTCCGGCTCAGCCGCTTCATGGCCAGCGGAACCGCGATGTTCTGGCCGGCCGTCAGATGCGGGTAGAGCGCGTAAGACTGGAACACCATGGCGATGTTGCGATCCGCCGCGGCGACCGCCGACATGTCCTTGCCAGCAACGAAGATCTCGCCGCTGTCGGCATGATCAAGCCCGGCAAGAATGCGCAGCAAGGTGCTCTTGCCGCAGCCCGAGGGGCCGACCAGGGCGATGAACTCGCCCGCTTCGACATCGAGGCTGACGCCGTTCAGGACGGCATTGCCACCAAAGGATTTGTTCAAGCCGCGAAGCGAGAGCGCGCTCATGACGCGACCTTCCTGCGGACCTTGTGCGCCTCGTGCGGGTAGACCTCGGCAACCACGTCATCCAAATAGTGGACGGTCATACCGGGTATGGCGACGATCTCGCTGGCGACCGTGTCGTCGAATTCATGCATGACGGCGCCGAGCAGCCGCTCGCCCGGCATGTCGCGCTCCATGTCGCCGACGACAAAGGCGGCCGACGGACCCCAGACCAGCGCGGTGTTTTCGTATTTGCCTTGCCATGCCCGGTGCAGGTGACCACTGGCGAAAAGCGCCACATCATGGGCACCGATCAGATCGTAGAGACGTTGCCGCTGTGCCGGGCGGACGCTCCAGTAACCGGTGTCACCTTCGCCGGGCGCGTCGATGAAAAGCGGCTTGTGGGCGAAAAGCGCGACGCGCCGGCCGCCACGGCTTTCCAGCGCCGCACGCAGCCATTCGAACTGGGCCTCTTCCTCGGCATCATCAAAGCCCATCAGCAGGCTGTCGAGACCGATAAATCGCCAGTTTCCGGCGTCCTCCGTCCAATAATCGGGACCAACCAGCCGGCGCCAGCGCTCGAGGCGTTCCGCATTGACCGGCTGCAAGGAGCCCGGCAGATGGCCGACATCGTGATTGCCCGGCACCAGCAGCATCGGGACCGAGATTTCCCGCATCAGCTCCATGCAGAAGCCGATGTCGGCATCCTTGTCGGCGCCATCGACGCTGAGGTCGCCGGTGTGGATGACGAGGTCAGCGCCGCTTTGCGCGATCCAGGCGGCCAGCGGCTCCCAATTGCCGTTGAAATGCGGCTTGGTGGGGCTGAAATGGGTATCGGTGATCTGGACGATTTTCATGCCGGCTCCACTGCGAGAGCCGGCTGCCGGGAACCCACCGGCGCGACTTCGCGTGGGTCTCCTTAGTGCCGTTACATGTCACTTCCTTAACAGGCTGGGGACAAATGTTCCCCGCCATGCCGATAGGCTGGCTGACGGCTAGCTTTTCACCTCGAATTGCGGATCGACCGGGATCTGCATGGCCGTGACCAGATGATTGGTCTGCCCGGCGAGCCCGATGATCGACACAAGTTCGCCGTGCTGCGCGTCTGTCATGCCCTTGGCGCGCGCCGCCGCCGTGTGCGAATGCACGCAGTAGGAGCAGCCATTGGCGGTCGAAACCGCGATGTAGATCATCTCCTTGGTCAGCGGATCGATGGCGCTGTCGGCGACCATCACGACCTTCAACTGCTCCCAGATCCGCTTCAGTGCCGCCGGATCATTGGCCAGCCCGCGCCAGAAATTATTGACGAAATCCGATTTGCGCGTGGCGCGGATATCGTCGAACACGGCCTTCACGGCCGGGATTATTTCCACCTCGGCATCGCTCAGGAGTTTTGTCGTGGCCATGGCGTTTCCTTTCGTTGGCTCGGTGGATCAGGTCGTTGATTCAGGTCTCGAGCAAAGGGGCTAACCGGCTTTTCTGATTCAGTTTTCGATGCCGATTTGAGCAGAACATTGATGGTTAGCCGAGCCCCCTCGGCGTCGTCATCCCAGGGCGAAGCAGGCGCGAAGCGCCGTCGCGGAGACCCTGGGATCCATGCCGTGACGCCAGCCGTGGAGTGCAGCGAAGCAGAATTCTGCACCGCTGCTACGCTTCGAAGTCCCGGCATGGATCCTCGGGTCTGCGCCGCGTCGCTACGCTCCTTGCTCCGCCCGTGGATGACGAATGGATGGGCATCCCGGCCAATTGTCGACATACGCACCCGGCCAGCACCCCTAGTGCACCGCCGCGTACATGATCTTCTCCTCCGTGGCCTCCGCCGGAGAAAACTCCTCGACGATGCGGCCTTGCCGGCATACGAGTATCCGATCCGACAGGTTCATGACCTCCGGCAAATAGGATGAGATCACCACCACGGCCAATCCCTCGTCGGCCAGCCGGTTGATGATCTGGTGGATCTCCGCGATGGCGCCGACATCGACGCCGCGCGTCGGTTCGTCGAAAATGACGATGCGCGGCTGCTGCACCAGCCCCTTGCCGATCACCACCTTCTGCTGGTTGCCACCGGAGAGTTCGACCACGCGCGCATTGTCGTTGATCGCCTTGATGTTGAGCGTCTTCGTCCACTCGGCCGATAGCGCGTGCATCTCCTGCTGGTTGATCACCCAGGCCTTTTCACGGCCGGCCGCCAGCAGGCCGCCAAACAGGTTCTCGGCGATGCTCATCGTCTCGAAGATGCCTTCGCTCTTGCGGTCCTCGGTGACATAGACGATGCCGTCCGCCACCGCTTCGCTCGGCACGAGATAGCGCACCGGCCTGTCGTCGAGTTCGATTGTACCGCCGCGCAAAAAATCGCGCTTATAGATGCCCGACACGACCTTGAAGGTCTCGGTGCGGCCGGAGCCGATCAGCCCGAACACGCCGGTGATCTGGCCCTCGAAGATCGAGAAGGAGTTATTGCGCACGACATTGCTCATCGAAATGTCCTGCACCGACAGCACTTTCCGGCCCGCCTTGCGCAGCTTGGCTTCGTCGCGCTGGCGGTAGATCTGCCCCGACAAAGTGCGCCCGACCATGGCGGCGACAATTCTGTCGCGGTCGAAGGCCGGCGTGTCGTCGGTGATGACCAGTTCACCGTCGCGCAGAATGGTGATGCGGTCGGCAATCATCAATGCCTCTTCCAGCGCGTGGCTGATGAAGACGATCGAGACACCGTTCGCCTTCAGCCGCCGGATCAGCGCGAAGAAATGGCGTTTCTCCTCCGGCGTCAGGGTCGCCGTCGGCTCGTCGAAGATGATGATCTCGGCATTGTGGTGCACGGCGCGCGCGATCTCGACCATCTGCCGCTTGGCGGCACCAAGTGTGGCCACCATGGCGTTAGGATCGACCGGAAAATTCAGCGACTGCAGGAACTGCTGTGCTGAAATATACGTGCCGCGCAGCCGGTTGAGGAATTTTTCAGTACCGAGATAGAGGTTCTGCGCCACCGTCATCGACGGCACCAGGCTGGTTTCCTGGAACACCATGGCAATGCCCGCCTCGAGTGCGGCATGCGGCGAAGCGTAGGCGATCTCCCGGCCCTTGTGGAACATCCTGCCGGACGTGGCGTCGACGACACCGGCGATGATCTTGGTCAGTGTCGATTTACCCGCGCCGTTCTCGCCGAGCAGTGCGTGGATTTCGCCTTTGCGCAGTTCGAAGCTGACGTTCTTGACTGCAGGAACGCCCCGATAATTCTTGGTGACGTTTTCGAGGCGAATAATTGGTTCCATCAGAAACCTCCCGAGGCGAGGTCGACGGCCAGCACGCAATCGCCACCCCTGGAAGCAATGAACAGTTGGCCGCCCTTTTCCACCACGCTGCAAATGCCGTGGCGCGTGCCGTTGGCGCGGCTGTGCAGGCTGAATTGCGGCTGCATGTTTTGATCGAGCTTGACCACCAGCCCGTAGGAACGGCTCGGCGACCACGGCTTGTGGATGCCCATGGTTCTGATGCCGCCGCATTGCAGCGGTTCGAGGAAGCTGCGGCTGGATGCCATCGCCGGCGCGATCCAGTAAGCCGGCGGCACCTGGTCGATCATGTCCTGGCGGTAGTGCGTTTCCTGCAGCACGAATTCGATCAGCCGGTTGCGTGGCGCGAACAAGGTCAGCCACGCCCCGCCATCGCCGGCCGGCGACAGCCGAGCGGGATAGCCGGGAAGATGCGTCATCACGGTCGAACGGTTGCCGGTCGCACCGTCGAAGCGGACAAGCTGATGGCGCCAGCTTTCGCTGACCAGCACATCGCCGCCGATGGGGTGGAGCCCGTAGGGAAAGGCGAGGTCGCCGGCCACCTTGCGGAACTCGCCACCCGCCGCGTCTCGTTTCCAAAGCGAACCGGACGCGCCCTTCTTCATCAGGTCGGCCGCCCATTGCGACGGCGTGTGCTCGGCCGACCCGTTGGCCAGCCACAGCGCGCCGTCCTCCGCGTAGGCAACAGCGGTGATGCAGCTGACACCGGCCGGCAGCGAAACCTCCTTGCCCGATATCAGCAGCCCGCCGCTTTCGAGTCCCACCGTCAGTTGACCCGATGGCGACAGAGCCAGCGCCGTGATTGGGGAAGGAAAGGTCTCGACTACCTTCGGCGCGGTTCCGGCGGCAAGCGAATAGACGGCATTGCCGCTGGAGGCCAGCAGCCCGCCATCGGCAACCAGCAGATTGTCCGGTTCGGTTAATCCGACAAAAGCCGGCGCATCGTCGAGCAGCGTGTTGGGACGGAAGGCGCCGTCGAGCGGCGGGATGGTCACCGCCTTGCCGCGAAACATATCCAGGATTGGGTCGAGGATCATGGCTGCGCTCCCCAATATGAGGCGGAGCTGGTCCAGTTCGGGTCGGCGCCGGAAACCTTGTAGCGGCCGATGCGATTGTTGAGGATGCCGCCGACGAACAGATATCCCTTGTGCTCGCGCATCGAGGTGACCATCGGGTGCGCGCCGCCCGTCAAGTCGCCCATCGCCTCCACGATGCCGCCCTTCTCGTTGAATTTCACCACGCCGCCGGTGTTGATGTTGGGGAACAGCCATTCGTCCTGCGGCAGCCGGCGCGTCATGCGCTTGCGCATGTCGGGGTGGCGCAACGACAGGTCGAAGCTCGGCGTGCGCATGCCCAGCCACGCCATCCAGTAATTGCCGTCCGACGCGCGGTTGATGTTGTCGGGGTAGCCCGGCATGTCGCGGATGACGCATTCGGCGGTGCCCGCCTTCGGCCCTTCCAGCCAATAGCGATGCACCCGGCAGGCCCAGCTTTCGGCGAAGAACAGCGACTTGCCGTCATGCGCCATGCAGACACCATTGGTGTAACGGTAGCCGTCGAGCAGCGTCCTTGTCGACCCATCCCTGGGATCGTAGACCAGGAGGCGGCCGGTGGCGCGGTTCTCGATCGAGTCCAGCGCCCAGTCATGCGCGTCATAGCGCTTGGTCGAGTCCGTAAAATAGATGCGGCCGTCCGGCGCGATATCGCAATCATTGGGATCGCGCAGCCGCGCATCGTCGACGATCGAGGTCCAGGAGCGCGACGTCTCGGCCGACAGCCTTTTGACCGCGCGATCCGGAGAGACGGAATAGAGCCCCATCGCGCCGACGCAGCTGATCAGATTGCCCCCTTTGTCAAAGGCCAAGCCCAGCGGAAAACCGCCAATATGGGCGAACACCTCCGACCTGACATAATCCGGCGCGAAGAAGCGAACGATCTCGCCATGGCGCGTGCCGCAATAGAGATTGTCGTCGCGGTCGAGGATGACGTCTTCCGGCCCTTCCAGTTCGCCGAGCCCGATATGGTCGGCCGCCGACAGCCGGTTGTCGAGCGCGTAAGGCGTGCCCGAACCCGGCACCGCGGACTGGGTTTCGCCCATCCTGAGATAGACCGGCGCGACATAGACCTCGTTCAGCACCTTGTGGCGGTTCTTGAGCCAGCGAATGTCGATGGTCACCGCCACCGCCAGCATGATGCCCAGCACCATCTGGTTGGTACCGGTGCCATAGCCCAGCCGGATCAGCCCGTTGGTCATGGTCAGCACGATGATGGCGCCCATCAGCCCCTTGATCACCGAGCCGCGCCCGCCGCCGAGGCTGACGCCGCCGACCACCGCCGCCGTCAGCGCCATGATCTCGAGGTTGAGGCCGGTGCCTGGCCCCGCCCCGCTCAAGCGGCAGGCAATGAGAAAGCCGCCGATCGAGGCGCAGAAGCCGGAAAAGACATAGGTCATGAACACGGTACGGCGCACCCTGATGCCGGCATTGTGCGCCGAACGCCGGGAGCCGCCGACCGCCAGCACGTGCCAGCCCGGCCGCGAGCGCGTCAGCGCGATATGGGTGACGATGGCGAGGATGATCGCCAGCCACACCGAGACCGACAGGCCCCAGAAAGTGCTGTCGCCGATGAAATCGAGCACGTCTGATGTAGCGGTCGAAAGCTGCACATCGGCGGCATAGGTGGTGACCAGGATATCGAACAGCGCCCGCCCGAAGATGAAGGTCACCAGCGTGGTAAGGAAGGCACGCAGCCTGAGATAGCCGACAAGGTAGCCGTTGATCGCGCCGAACACCAACCCGGTGGCGAGCGAGGCGGCCAGCGCCAGCCAGATCGACTGTTCGAGGATGAAGAAGACATAGACGGCGGAAAAGCAGGACAGCGCGAAGATCGAACCGACCGAGAGATCGATGCCGCCGCCCAGCATCACCACCGTCATGCCGGTGACGACCATCGAAAACTCGCCGAGCTGGCGCGTCGATTCCTGCAGGGAAGAAAGCTTGAAGAAGCCCGGAATGATCGAGCCGAAGGTCGCCAACGTCACCACCAGCGCCAGGAAGGGAATGGCGTTGTCGGTCCAGCGCTTAGTCAGTATCTCGCCGACGAGGTGGTCGGGCACGAGATTGTAGCGCCAGGACTGGAGGCGTTCGCGAAAGCTCATCGGGTCACTGCTGCCAGGTCTGGGCCACAAGAGAAAGAGGTGGTCGGACGATCCGGCCACCTCGTCGATATCGGTTGCAGACGATCAGCTTACTTCGCCGCTGCTTCGGCCTGCAGCGCCTTCAGGTCCCAGCAGCTGTCGGGCTTGAGGTCGGCCTTGGTCGTCGCCTTCTCCAGCGTGTAGATATAGGTGTGGGAGGTGCCGGCTGGCTGGCCGCTCTGCAGCAGGAATTTGATGATGGCGTTCATGTCGCCCGATTGGCGGGCGAGATCGGTCATCACCACGGCGCCGTAGGTGCCGTCGTTCAGCTTGTCGCAATCGGCCGCCTTTTCGCCGCCGCCGGTGGTGACCAAAAACACCTTGCCGTCGAGCTTGGCGTCGCGGATCGCGGCCGATGCGCCGGTGGCATCGCCATCCCAGAAGTCGATGATCGAGCAGATGTCCGGGTTCTGCTGCAGCATGGTCGTAGTCACGTTGCGCGAGGTCGTCGCATCCCAGTTGGAATCGGGCTTGGCCACGACCTTAAAGTCGGGATGCTTGTCCAGCACCTTCATGATGCCGGCATATTGGTAAAGGCTGGAGGAGTTGGCCTGGTCGCCCTGCACCAGCCCGATCTTCTTGGACGAGTTCTCGCCGCAGCCCTTGATCGCGGCTTCCGCCTCGAGCTGGCCGAGCCGGTCCCAGTCGCTGCCGACGAAAGCATCGGCGGGAAAATTCGCCGGATTGTCGACCAGGATCACATAGGTGCCGGCGGCCTGCGCCTTCTTCATAAGCTTGGAATAGGAGTTGAGGTCCGGCGCATGGATGATCAGCACATCAGGTCTGGTGTCGGACGAGATCGCGTCGGTGATCGCCTGCGCGCCGGCATCGACGACCCAGTTGGGATCGCGCGTTTCGAACGTGCCGCCCCACGCTTCGACTTCCTTCTTCAGATAATGCGCCCAGCCCTGCGCCAGGTCGAAGCCCATCGCCAGCGGCACCAGCATGACGCGCTTGCCTTTCAGCGCTTGTGCATAGGCAGCGGGGCCTGGATCGTCGGCGGCGAAGGTCGGCGCCACGAAGGCGGTGACGGCCAGCGCCGTGGCCGCCGCCATGAGTGTTCTGATCAGTTTCATGTCTCATCCTCTGGTTCGGTTTTCATTGCCGGCCGATCGTCCCGATCGGACCGGGTACCCCAGAGCAAGATGGGCTAGCCCATCTGCTCTAAATGTCACCTTGTTGTGCGGTCTGTTCGTCGCGCGGATTGATGATGCCGTCGACGATGATGGCGCCGAGCAGGATCGCCGCCTTGATCAGGTTCTGGTAGAGCAGCGGAATGTCGATGATGGTCATGGCGTTGAGCAGGATGCCGATCAGTGCGGCGCCGACCAGCACATTGCGCACCAC